>JAKSPY010000042.1 GCA_024404445.1 Clostridia bacterium | reverse complement strand
GGGCGCATCTCATGCAAACAACCTTGCAAAGATGGCTTCCAAGAAGGCAAAAGAGACTCAGACATCTATCGATTCTTACATCGAGAACGCTACAAAGAACGGTAACGACTGATAGTATTCAGACGGTATAGTTTTGTGACATCATGCCCCATAGTGCCGACAGGCACTATGGGGCATTTTGTTTCGCCCATTATTTTTCCGCGCCTTTTTATTCGTTTCTATTGCAATAAACGGCACGATGTGGTATCATAATCAAAGTGAATGTTATTTATGTGAAAGGGATTATGATGAAACGTATTATCGCATTTACCTTATTGATTTGTATGTTCATCGGGGTCGTGTCATGCGGTGACAATACCTCGGATGCAACTACCGCCGCCACGACGGCCGCCACCACATCGACCGAGGCCACAACCGATTCCACCACGCCGGTCTCAACTGAGGCGACGACCGAGTCTACAACGGCAACGACCGCGGAGGTCATTGATCCTCAACCGCAGACGGCGAATTATGATACCGAATACCTTACTGTCGGCGATTATGTGACCGTCGTATATAACACAGCCTGCGCGGATATCAAGTACGAGGTAAAGGCCGGCGTCGGATCGAAGCAGACGGTAACGCTGACTGCCGTGATGAATGACGGATACACATTTGACGGTTGGTCACAGGCTAATGCCATCGTCAATGGTGCGGCGGCAACGTCGAATGAGCTGACGTGTACTTTCACGGCCGCAGGCGTTATGGATATTTACCTCAATGCAAGCTATACTGTCAGATATGACCCGAACGGCGGCAGTATCGCAGACGGCGCGGCAGAATACGTCGTTATGACGCCTGCCACGATGTATAAGACAATCCATACCGCAGTCGATAACGGACGTATCACACGTGACGGCTATACGCTTATCGAATACAATACCGCCGCTGACGGTACAGGCGATGGAGTCAGCCCCGGCTCACGTATTTCCATGAATGATAAGGGCACGATAACGCTCTACTGCATTTGGGAAAAGCAGAGCGCGGAATCGGATTTTGAGGTTTCCGGTGACACGATCAAAAAGTATATCGGCACCGCGACGAATGTCGTAATACCTGAGAAGATCGGCGGACAGACGATCACGAGTATCGCCGGCAAGGCATTTTCGGGCACATCTGTTGAGCGCGTCGTGCTGACACGTCAGATCGCAACCGTCGAAAGCGGTGCCTTTGCAAACTGCACGACGCTGAAGAGTGTCGTACTGTTTGACTCAGTCAGTGATATTTCGGACAGATCGTTTACCGGGTGTTCAAATCTTTCCGGCGTACAGATAAACGGTACGCTCGGCACATATAACGCGTGGATGGAGAGCTTTTCATCGATCAAGATGGATCGTCTGATCTGGGCAAAGGATAAGAAAAAGATCGTCCTTGTCGGCGGCTCCGGCACGCTTATGGGATATGACAGCGCACAGATAGACGAGGCGTTCAACGGCGATTACGTCGTCATCAACATCGGCATGAACGCTAACCTCAATATTTCCATGTATTTTGAAATGCTCCGTGATTATATGAACGAGGGCGACATCATCCTGTGGTCACCGGAAATGGGCGACTATATGTTCGGCTCGACGCGTTGCGGGTCAAGGACGTGGGACTTCCTGACCGACCACTATGATATGCTGAGAAGTGTTGACTGCTCACAGTACAGCGGCCTTTTAGACTATTTCGGCAGTTTTGTCAAAACACTCAAGGGCTCACTGAGGGCAAAGGAAACATTCTCTGTCCGCACCGGAATGACAAAGTACGGTGACAGCCTGGAGGGTAAGGAATATCAGGGTCACGGCTTAAGCTATTACCCCGACGCTGAGAGATATATCGGATCCGGTTGGTATCTTTCCACCGTGATCGATGATCTGACCGCAAACGGTGTTAAGGTCTACTATACCTCGCCCGCTATGGATGAAACGTGTGAAAGACTTACTGCACAGTCGCTGAAAGAGTACGGCGATAAGGTGACGGAGGCATTCGGCATCGTCGAAATAACGCCGCCGGAGCTTACTCTTTTCCCCAATGAGTATTTCTATAACTCGGAATGGCATCTGCTCGTATTTGCGGCGCAGAAGCGCACGGCACTCATTCTGCCGTACCTTGTTGAGCGTGTTAATTCCGATTTCGGAACGGATTATTCGAATTATTGATAAAATATATAACGCCGATGACTTGCGTCATCGGCGTTATAATTATGTCAGATTGTTATGCAGTTTATCTATGAAGGTCACCCAACTTATCGTTTTGCGCGGATCGGGCATCGGTGAGAAATTGTATACCGCGTTCTCGTGCGCTACGTCAAACCATTTGCCGACCGTTATCGGCAGACCGCTGATACGCGAAGTATCGACCGTGAACGACGTTTCCTTGCCGAATACGTTGCCGTCAAACGTGAATCGGTCTTTGTTCAGCGTACAGTATCCGACGCCTGCCGATTTTTGCAGTACGCCGTTTGCATCAAATGCCCCGACAATGACCTCGCTTTTCAGTTCGGTATCGGTGTCGGTCGTATCTATCTGCCACATATGCCATTCATCTATGGTTTTGAATCTGACGCCGCTCAGCCTGTTGCGGTTATCAAGCGTCGCATCCATGCCGCAGGTACAATTAATGTGACCGTCCTTTGCCGTCAACTTATATTCGCTGAGGCATTCGGGACATTTATATATCAGACCGTCGGCGCCCAGCGTCATGTCGCGGCAGGAGTAAGTGATACCGTCCATTGCGGCCTCATCGTCGTGGCGAATGGCGTTTGATACCGCCTCATGGATTTGTTCGGTGGACATCATTTTGATCTGATCCGCCGTCAGAATGTTGCGCGCGGTCATTCTGATCTTACCGTGGCGCGAATATTTGCCCCATTTCGGGAACGACAGATGCGCGCCGGCGATATCTACGCAGTACACAGGTATTTTCAGCCTGCGGATCAATTCCGCGGTGCCGTCTGTGACCTTCATCGTCTTGCCGAAGCAATTTTGTTTGCCCTCAGGGAACATGACTATGTTACATCCCGCCGCCGCGGCACGATAGATATTCATGATTGCACCGGCATCGGATGAAAACATCGTTTTGCGTATCGGGTGTATCAGACTCAGCAGCTTTTTCAGCACGGGATTGCCGAAAAAGTGGGCGCTGGTGACGAATGTTGGCTTTAACGGATAGACGGCCAGGGCCACCAAAAACGGATCAGCCATCGACAAATGCGGCGCGATTATCATTGACGGTCCTTTCAGACCGCGAAATGCCTTTCTGTCTGTTTTCAGACCGTAACCGATCTTAAAATACAGTGAAAGAATCAAGTATGCGAAAAAAAGTACTATGCCGGATGGCTTTTTGAATTTTGTGGTTTTCATGCATTACCTCCGAGATGGATCTATTTTATCACACGAACATCGGCAAATCAATACCATTGACAAAAAACAGTTATTGTGATATAATTAAAGCGTAAAATATTTTTCGGAGGTACGTTATGGAGGAAAAAAGACCTGTATGCTCTTTCTGCGGTTTTATCGGTAAGCTCGTGCTTAAGCTTCTTGCCGTTGCCGTTATTTACAGTGCTGTTTGCGTTGTGCTGGAAAAGGTGTTTCACAAATACGTTACGTTGACCCTCGACGTTGAGGATATCAACGACGAAAACACGGAATCCGATTGCGATTGCGATTGCGATTGCGACGGTGACTGCGATTGCGACTGCGATTGCGACGGTGACTGCGATTGCGATTGTGATTGTGATTGTGATTGCACCGACGAAAAGAGCGAAAAACCTGCCGATGCAGAATGAATAATACGCCCTCAGGGCGTTTTATTTTGCCGCCGCCACAAGCGGCGGTTATGATATTATTTGCACAAATTGCAAAAACCCGGAAGTGAAAATGACTAAACTGCTATCATTTTTTAACAGAAAAAAGGTCGACGTCGATATGACGGAGGGCGGCATAGTCCGTCATCTGATCGGTTTTGCGGCGCCGTTGCTCGTCGGAAATATTTTCCAACAGCTATATAACACCGTCGATACGTGGGTGGTTGGAAATTACGTCAGCAATGAGGCCTTTTCGGCTGTCGGCTCAGTCGGCCCGATCATAAATACGCTGATTGGCTTTTTTACGGGTCTTTCCAGCGGAGCCGGAGTTGTTATCTCACAGTATTACGGCGCGGGAAAGCACGATAAGGTGCGTTCTACCGTGCACACCTCGGCTGTCATCACACTGCTGTTATGCGTCGTATTTACGATCATCGGCATTACCATGACGCCGACGATGCTTGATCTGATGAAAACACCCGATGACGTCATGCCGCAGTCGCGCGCGTATCTGACGATCTATTTTGCGGGGATAACCGGTCTTTTGATATACAATATGGGCTCCGGTATTCTGCGTGCGGTTGGCGACTCGATGCGGCCGTTTTATTTCCTTGTCGTTTCCGCGGTTATCAATACGGTGCTGGACCTCGTGTTCGTGCTCGTGTTCGATATGGGCGTGCAGGGCGTTGCACTTGCCACGATAATCGCACAGGCTGTGTCAGCCGTGCTGGTCACGGTCAAATTGATAAAGACCGACGCGTGCGTGAAGCTGATCCCGCGTGAGCTGAAGATCGACTTTGAAATGTCCGGTCAGATCATCAAGGTCGGCATACCCGCCGCCATACAGATGGCAGTCACGGCATTTTCCAATGTTTTTGTTCAGTCGTATATCAACTATTTCGGTTCGGACTGTATGTCAGGCTGGACGGCGTACTCAAAGATAGATACGCTGATATTGTTGCCCATGCAGTCGCTGGCGCTTGCCTCTACGACGTTCGTCGGGCAAAACCTGGGAAAAGGGTTGTTGCCGAGGGCCAAAAAGGGCGTCAGAACGGCGTTGCTCCTGTCTGAGATATCGGCAGTCGCGCTGATGATACCCGTGCTGTTGTTTTCGCCTCAGCTGGTCACGTTTTTTAATAAAAAGACCGAGGTCATTGAGCTGGGCAGTATGATGCTCAGATGTATTTCGCCTTTCTATGTGCTGTGCTGTTTCAATCAGATATATGCCGGAGCATTGCGCGGATCGGGTAACAGCCGTGCGCCGATGATCATCATGTTGGCATCATTCGTTTTATTCAGACAGTGTTATCTGTACGTCATGGCAAATTTCATTTCAAATCAGATCGTGACTATCATCATGGGATATCCGGCGGGATGGTTTGTGTGCAGTACCGCGACGCTGATATATTACCGCGTTGTCGATCTCGGTCGTGGGCGTCTGGTGATAGATTCAAAATAAACGTACATAATAATATGGGAGGGAAGTATGAAAAAATCCACTTTTTTTAAGGACTTCAAGGCATTTATCTCCCGCGGCAACGTATTGGATATGGCTATCGGCGTTATCGTCGGCGCGTCATTCGGTCAGATCGTGTCGGGGCTGGTCAATTATATTCTGAATCCGTTCGTCGCCCTTTTCGTAAAATCCGGCAGTCTTGACTCAATAAAGACGGTCATCACACCCGCTGTGCTTGACGAGGCGGGAAACGTCGTAACGGCCGAGACCGCGATCCTGTGGGGCTCGTGGTTGCAGACGATCATCGACTTTCTGATCACGTCATTCTGCATTTTCGTTATTATCAGACTTGCGTCAAAGGCACGTGCTGCCGCCGAGAAGGTCAAGGAATCAGACAAAGGCGAGCTTGAGGCAAAGGTAAAGGCTGAGGCAGAGGCTAAAGAAGCCGACGCGAAGGCAAAGGCCGAGGCCGAGGCAAAAGAGCAAAGGCAGAAACAGCTGGAGGACAGCCTGTTGAATCAGGAAAAGCTCTTGCAGGAGATCAAAGAGCTGATGAAAAACAAATGAGGAAAAATAAAAAACTGCATCCGGGCATCCGGATGCAGTTTTTATATGCGCGTTATTTGCCGCTGGGGTAGTACCAAAGTCCGTTGTCCATCTGAACACGGATGTTGCCGTCCTTGTCGGTGAATCTTGTTTCGCCGTCGGCAAGGAACTCGACTGTTGTACCTTCTTTTGCATACTTTTCGATCAGCGCCTGTCTGTCTGCCTCACCGAGCTTTGAGTAAATGATGACCCCGGTCTGTGTCGTTGTCAGCGTCTGACCGCTGACAGTGGTCGTCCACGTGCCGTCGGCAAATTGGATATAGACAGTGCCGTCAATATCGATTATCCTCATCTCGCCGTTATCATAGAACGATACGCCCATTGATACGGCGGCACACGCGGCCTTGAACTCGGCCTTATCCTCCTCAGACATCTTACCGTAGATCACAGAGGTGTCAAAGTCTGACAGAATCTGGAAAATATCAAATTTTACAGGCGGTTCGGTATATTCGATATATGTAGGTGCGGTCGTCTGCGCGGCGGTGTTGACCGTTGTTGCAATCTGTGATGTTGTGGTGCTGATTATGATCACGCCCCCACCGGTGGTCGACTGTTGGCTGTTATTGCCGCATGAAACGACGCAAATAACAAATGAAAGAACAAGCACGAATAACACTATTTTTTTCATTTTTTGGCCCTCCTTAGTCCGCTTGGAACACCTTTAGTATACCATCAATTCCGTATAAATGCAACAGTTTTTTTCATAGTTATATTATGCCATTTCGCCGTTCAGCTGTTTACCGCCCAAAATATGGAAGTGCAGATGCTTTACGCTTTGACACGCGTCGTCGCCGCAATTGGATACTATGCGGAATCCGTTTGTCAGCCCCGCGTCGGCCGCGATTCTCGGTATGCACTCAAAGATGTGAGCCACTATGCCGCTGTTGCTGTCGTTTATTCCGTCGACGGATGCGATGTGCTCTTTCGGTATCACGAGTATATGCACCGGTGCCTGAGGCGCGATGTCGTAAAACGCGAATATCTTATCGTCCTCATACGCCTTTTTTGACGGGATATCCCCGGCAATTATTTTGCAGAAAATACAATTATCCATAATTAATTATTTGCTCCTTAATATACTATCCCGCGGGGCGGGGTATTTGTGTTGTGACCGACGGCGGCACATCCTCGGCAGGGGTCGCCTTCGCGGTCAAATCCATTATTTTTTTATTTTAACCGTGATACAGCCGGGGTCGCCGTTCTCCCCGACGGGTGAAAAGGTAACAGACGTCGAACGGTGTGATATTATCGCCCTTGACATTTCCGACAGGTCGTTCTCCGATTTGACGGTCGCACCCGTATACATTACGGTCATCGTGATCTGATCCGTCATATCGGAACAGCTGACAGTGACGTCGATCGTATCCTGCGCCGTCATTTTCGGCAGCAAATGGATCACCACCAGCTCCTCAAATACTGAGCGGATACTCTCTGACGCCGTGTATGAAAGGTTATGAAGGTCGGCAAAGCGGGTTATCTCCGTCATGCAGTCATAAAAGTCGAAGTATGGCGAATCGATATGTATCGGTAACGTATGTACCCGGAAAATAAACTGCCGCGTTTTTTCTTTTTCCGGGTGTTCAAAAATCTGTTCGGGCGTTCCGTCCTCATATATGACGCCGTCGCATACAAACAGTATTCTGGATGAAACCTTTTGTGCGAGACGCATCTCATGTGTCACGATGATCATGGTTTTGCCGGCTTGGGCCAGATTGTGAATGACGTTTTCCACTTCACCGACCATTGCCGGATCCAATGCGGACGTGGGCTCGTCAAGCAAAATAATATCGTTATCCATTGCCAATGTGCGTGCTATGGCCACACGCTGCTTTTGCCCGCCGGAAAGATCGCCGGGATAATTGCCGGCCCGGTCAAACAACCCGACCTGCTTCAACAGCTCACAGGCCTTGTCGTAGGCCTCCTGCTTGGATCGTCCCAAAAGGTCCATCTGCGGGATCATTACGTTTTGCAGTACTGTCAGATGCGGAAAGAGGTTAAAACCCTGAAAGATCATGCCGATGTGCTTTCTGATCTCGTTCATGTCCGTCTTTGGGTCGGTGATATCGATTCCGTTGAACAGTAGTTTGCCGGAGGTAGGCGCCTCAAGACCAGTGATGCACCGCAAAATGGTGGATTTGCCCGTGCCGCTGGGACCGATTATGGAAACAGTTTCGCCGCTCCCGATCGTGAAATTGATATCCGTCAACGGGGTGGCTGACTCATATGCTTTTTTCAAATGTCTGATTTCAAGCATGACGGCTCACCCCTTTCAAAAACTTTTCCTGTTTGTTTCTGTTGAGAACTATGGTCTGTATTACATTTATGATCCTTATCAGTGCACCTGCCAATATGAAATAGATCACTGCCGTCAATATCAGCGGGAAAAAGGCCTCGTACGTGTTTGAACGAATGATGTCACCGGCCTTTGTCAGATCCTGTACCGCGATGTAACCGACAATGGCTGTTGCCTTGATCAGTGCAACGATCTCGTTTTTATATCCGGGCAGTGAAAAACGGATAGCCTGTGGCAGGATCATTCGATAGAAGCCTTTCTTTTCCGGATAACCCAACGCGGTGCAGGCCTCAAATTGCCCGCGATCCACAGTCCTGATTCCTCCTGTCAGCAGTCCGCAAACCGAAACCCCGAAAACAAGCGAAAATGAAATGATGGCAATTAACGTCCCGCTGACGGACGATGAGCCGAAAACGACGTAATACATGATCAACAGCAATACGACGGTGGGCAATCCGCGGATGACCCATGAAAAGCCGTTAACCAATTTGATCGCAAGCTTATTCTTTCCTATTGTGGCCATGCACAGCCCGAATCCCAAAACTGAGCCGACCACAATGGATACAAATGTGATCAGCAGTGTCGTTCCTATCCCTTTCAGGATCTGATACCAGCGGTTGTCACGGATTATCGTGCGTTCAAAGCTTTGCGCTATCCGCGTTATCGGGTTTGTGACACCTGCCGATGTTTTCGGGAACACAAAAGCAAACTGATCGTCATCGATCAATGATCCGACGATTTTTTCGGTTGGATAATTTTTGGTGGCAAAAACCATGACCGCGTAATCATAGACAATGGCATCTATCTTATGACTGTACAGCGCCAGACACAGGTCAGCCGGATTATTGTATTCATATACTATTGCCGACCGGATATTCTGATCGACCACATCGTGGTAGATACTGCCCGTGATGACACCGATCCTTTTGCCGTCCAGCGATGAAACGCCTGTATAGCTCTCGGCATCCTCGCCGTTCATTATGATGGAACCGCTGTTGTTGAAATAAGGTTCGGAATAATCGACGACTTTTTTGCGTTCCTCTGTGATGGAGATCGTCGCACCTCCCAGATCGCACTTTCCGACAGAGATTGCCATGACTATGGAATTGGATTCGTTGAAATCCATGAATTCCGCGGTATATCCGTATTTCTCACAAAAACGGTATATGATTTCAGGAACAAGACCGGTATACTTTCCGTCACTGAAATAGGTAAACGGAAAGGCCTGTTTTGTTCCTACGGTTATTGATCCGTTTTCGCCGGTCAAAGCTTCAAAATCCGGAATTCTTGTATCGGACTCAACGGTCATCCAATAATCTGCGATAGCATCCAATGAGCCGTCAGCCCTGGACTCTGTGATAAACTCGTCCAATTGCTTTTTCAGGTCTTCCGTTTTGACATGCTGTTGTGCGCATCCGGAAAGTAATGTCACGATAAAAACCATGCATATAAGTGCGATAACCGGAGCTGCTTTCCGTCTTATGCTCCGAATGTTGACGATTTTCAAAAAATACACCTCCGTATAACAGTGTTCACACAATCCTCAGCGCTTGATGATACCGCGGTCAGGTGCCTGCGTCAATATCATCGGTCGCGCGATCCGTTTTCGTCCGTCACTGTACCGCCATTCCGACTGTGCGAATTTCGCCGATACTCTCGATTCGGCATCCATATATTCAACCAGGCGCGGAAGCACGCACCCGACACGGTCCGGCGGGGAATAATAATCGTGATCCGATCGCGCCGAAAGCACGACCGGATCTCGTTTTCATTGGATGATCTATAATGACTCGATCACTGACTTTACAGATGCGAGCGCCTCATCGACACGGCTCGTATCCTTACCGCCTGCCGTCGCGCTGTCGGGTCTGCCGCCGCCGCTTCCGCCGCAAAACGATGCGACCGACTTTACGATCTTACCTGCATGGGCGCCTGCCTTTACTGCGTCGGCACCGCAGGCGCATACGAAATTGAGTTTGCCGTCGGTGACTGTCCCGATGACGGTTATGCTCATGGTGTCCTTTGCCTTGATATCGTCGCAGATATTGCGTATCGCGTCCAGCGTTACGCCGTCGGCGCGTGACGTGATCACATTGAAGGCACCGATCTTTACCGCGCCGTCACTGATCGACGCCAGCTGTCCCTGTGCGATCTTCGCCTCAAGGCTCGCGATCTCGGACCGCGCGTTTTTCAGCTCGGATTGAAGCATTGACGCGTGCTTTACGATCTCGCTTTCAGTCGATTTCAGCTCTTTTGCCGTGTCGGCGATGAGTGCGTCGCGCTCACCGTAATATTTCAGAACGCCGAGACCCGTCGTACCCTCGATCCTGCGTACGCCCGCCGCAACGGAAGACTCGGAAATTATCTTGAAAAGTCCGGCCTTTGCGGTATTGTCAAGGTGTGTGCCTCCGCACAGCTCTGTTGAGAATTCGCCCATCTTCACCATGCGTACGACACTGCCGTACTTTTCACCGAACAGTGCCATAGCGCCGTTTTTCTTTGCCGTTTCCACGTCGGTTTCCGTCGTGGTGATCGCCTCGCCTGCGAGTATGTGCGCGTTGACCGTATCCTCTACTGCTTTGATCTCATCCGCAGTCATGGGCGCGTAATGTGAGAAGTCGAAGCGGAGTCTGTCCTCATCGACGTATGATCCCGCCTGCTCTACGTGCTTACCCAGCACGAGTCTGAGTGCCGCTTGAAGCATATGACACGTGGAGTGGTTACGTCTGATCGCGTCGCGACGTGCCGTGTCGATCTTTGCCGTGACTGTATCGCCTACGCTGAGTGTGCCCGTCGTCATGGAGCAGATGTGTGCGTAAACGCCGTCGGATTTTTTCGTATCGCGGACGTCGATCTGAATATCGCCCAGCATCAGCGTGCCGCTGTCACCTACCTGACCGCCGCCCTCACCGTAGAATACCGTCTTATCGAGGATGACCGTAAAGTCGCCCTCTGTGACCTCATTTACGTTCATATCGTCGGCGATGATGCCGATGACCCCGGCGGCGCATTCATCCTGCGTGTATCCGACGAATTCCGTCTTTGCAAAGTCGGAAAGCAACGTCTTTGACGCATCGTTCCAACCGGAGATATTCGCTCTCGCGCTTCTTGCCCTCTGCTTCTGATCGTTCATGAGGCCGACGAACTCGGACTCGTCGTATTCCAGCCCTTTTTCGGACAGTATCTCTCTCGTCAGATCGACAGGGAAGCCGAACGTGTCGTACAGCTTGAATACGTCGGCGCCGCTGATGACCTTTGTGCCGTCGGCGACAGCCTTATCCGTTATGCCGGAAAGGATGGCAAGGCCGGCATCGATCGTGGCGGCGAAGCGATCCTCCTCAATGGCAATTATTTTCTTGATGTAATCGAGCTTTTCTGTCAGTTCGGGATATTCGGAAAGGTTTTCGCGTGCGACCACATCGACGAGGTCGGCGAGGAACGTATGATTTATGCCAAGCATCTTCCCGTGGCGCGCCGCACGGCGGAGCAGGCGGCGAAGAACGTAGCCTCTGCCCTCATTGGACGGCACTACGCCGTCGCATACGAGGAATGTTGTCGAACGGATGTGATCCGTGATGACACGCAGTGAAATGTCGGTCTTCTTATCCTGACCGTACTTGACGCCCGCGATGTCGCATACGGCGAACATGATATTGCGGACGGTATCGACCTCAAACAGGTTGTCCACGCCCTGCATGATGCAGGCAAGCCTTTCAAGTCCCATGCCCGTGTCGATATTCGGCTTTGCCAACCTTGAGTAATTGCCGTGACCGTCGTTATCGAACTGTGTGAACACATTGTTCCAGAATTCCATATATCTGTCGCAGTCGCAACCGGGCTTGCAGTCCGGTGAGCCGCAGCCGTATTCCGGACCGCGGTCAAAATATATCTCGGAGCAGGGGCCGCATGGACCGGAGCCGTGCTCCCAGAAATTGTCCTCTTTGCCGAGGCGGACGATGTGGCCGGGATCTATGCCTACCTCGTTTACCCAGATGTCACACGCCTCGGCGTCCTCCTGAAATATTGTCGCCCATATCTTGCCCAC
>JAKSPY010000041.1 GCA_024404445.1 Clostridia bacterium | reverse complement strand
ACTCAAAATCCGTTGGGCTAATAACCCGTGCGGGTTCGACCCCCGCCACCGGCACCAACAAAAAACGCACATTTGTCTACCAGACAAATGTGCGTTTTTTGAATGAAGTCGCCCCTTACGGGGCTAATGAAGGAATGAAGACGCTTCGCTAATGAAGAAATGAAAATGAGAAAACGGGAGAAACGGGGGCGACTTCGCTTCATTAGTGAGCGAAGCGAACGACTTCATGGCGGCACAGCCGCCGCTTCATTAACGAGCAAAGCGAGTGACTTCATTCTTTCCACCCCCGGCAGCCGGCATCAGTCGGAAGCCGAGGGCTTTTTTGTGCAAAACCGATTGAAAAATCCACGGAAATATGGTACAATGTATTTGGTAAATCAGAATTTGCAGTAAAATAATTTTAATACTGTAGGGAACGGTCTTGACCGTTCCGAATATACATTGCGCAAACAAAAACGGAACGGGTTTGACCGTCCCATGCGGTGCCGGCCATAGTGCGGCGCCGACAGAGCGCTGAATTCCGTTTTGTCTATTATGAAGAAATAATGCATTATCAGTGACATAAATTGAGAATATTGATTTTCGCATCGGAGGTAAATATGAAATTCAGAATTGCAGTGACGATATTGATCGTCGCTCTGCTTTTATGCGGATGCAGCAGTCAGCCCGCGGAGCAGAAAGCATCTGACGGCGACTCGCAGAAGCTGGAGTATTCTTCCATATCCGAGCTTTCAGATGTCAAAAGATTTGCCATGTGCATGGGTACTATTTTCGATGAAATAGTTGCAGAACGGTATCCAGATGCAAAAATATTGTATTTTCCCAGCCCGGTAGACTGCGCGCTGGCTGTGGCGAAAAACAAAGCGGACGCCTGTATATATGACGCACCGGTCCTTCAGTATATCGCCGACTGCACGTCCGGGGTGGGAGTCATTCCGGAATTCATTATGAAGGACAATTATCATTTTTGTCTGTCAAAGTCCGATAGCAGTGAATGGCTGCAAATTGAATTCAATGAATGGCTTGCCGTGCAGAAACAGACCGGCGAAACGGACAGAATGTACGAATTCTGGTGCAGTAATGCAGAACCGGATACCGTATTTGATTTTTCCGCGCTTCCGGATACGAACGGCGTGATCAGGATCGCTGTCTCTCCGGGTAGCCGCCCCGACGTTTATTATTTCCAAAACGGTTTTACCGGTTATTCGGTTGAACTCATATATAATTTCTGCCGTGATAGGGGATTCGGCGGAGAGATCATTGTCGCGTCTGATAGTATGCTTCCTTTGCTTGATACGGGAAAGGCGGACATAGGTATCTGCTTTTTGTCTTATACCGAAGAAAGAGCGGAGAGCATACGATTTACCGACCCCATACTCGAAAGCGGTATCGGCGTTCTTGTACGCACAGATGAGAAAGAAAGCTTCTCGTTTTTGAATTTCCTGATAAACGGCTTTACGAGGACGTTTATCAGAGAGGGACGCTGGAGGCTTTTAATTAACGGCCTTGTGACCGCAATGCTTATTACAATCGGCGGATTTTTGCTTGCCAACATATTGGGGATCGCCTTCGGCTTCTGCCTGATGTCAAAGCGGAAGGTATTGCGGGGCATTGCCGACGTATATGATCGCGTCATGCAGGGTACGCCTATGGTCGTTATTTTGATGATCCTTTATTATGTGATTTTCGGAAATGCCGATATTGCGGGAAGCTGGGTGGCGATCATCGCCTTCGGACTGACAAGCGGCGCGGCGCTCGCGCGATTGTTTTACGTTACCGTTTCAAGCATCGACATCGGTCAGACTGAGGCGGCGCTTTCGCTCGGTTTTTCAAATGCGAGAGCCTTTATCGGAATTGTCCTTCCGCAGGCAACGAGGATGGCTTTGCCCGGTTATTTCAGTGAGTTGATCGGCCTTATGAAGGCGACGTCGATTGTCGGCTATATCTCGGTCGTCGATCTTACCAAGGCGGGCGATCTTATCCGAAGCAGTACGTATGACGCGTTTTTCCCGCTATTGTCCGTTGCGCTGATCTATTTTTTGATTTCATTCGCCCTTTTGAGCCTGCTCAAACATTTCCAAAAAATGCTCATGCCTAAACGTGTCGTAGCACAAAAGGAGGAAACAAAATGATTACGGTTTCTCACCTGAGAAAAGAATATACCAATGCAATTCCTCTTACTGATGTAAACGCGGAGATTCATAAGGGCGAGGTCGTATCTGTGATCGGCCCTTCCGGTACCGGAAAATCCACTTTTCTGCGGGCACTCAATATGCTCGATCCTCCCACGTCCGGTCAAATTTTTATTGACGGAGAGGAAATTACCGCCAAAGGCTGCAGGCTTGACCTTATACGCCGCAAAACAGGCATGGTTTTTCAGTCATTCAACCTTTTCAATCATATGAATGTGATTGAAAATATCACTTACGGACCGATCAAGCTTTTGGGACTGTCCAAAGAGGACGCGGAAAAAAAGGCAATGGAGCTTTTGAGTATGGTCAGTCTGACCGAGAAGGCCTATGCTTATCCCGATGAGCTGTCCGGAGGTCAGAAGCAGAGGATCGCGATCGCCAGAGCGCTGGCAATGGACCCGGAGATCATCCTTTTTGACGAGCCGACCTCCGCACTTGATCCCACAATGGTCGGAGAGGTGCTGGCGGTGATTCGTATGCTCGCCCAAAAGGGCCTTACTATGGTTATTGTTACGCATGAAATGCAATTCGCTCACGATGTGTCAAACCGCATTTTTTTCATGGAGCAGGGCGTCGTTTATGAGGAAGGAACTCCCGAACAGATTTTTGAACACCCGCAAAAAGAGCTTACCAGACGCTTTATTCAAAAACTCAAGGTGCTTGAAAAGAGTATTGACAGCAGAAGCTTTGATTTTCACGGCTTTTATTCGGAGATCGAGAATTTCGGACGCAAGCAATGCATGGATCAAAAGAGCATATATAATATCGAATCCGTTTTTGAAGAGCTGTGCGTGGTGACGTTGATGCCGAAAATACCGGGTTTCCGTTTTTCTCTTGAATATTCGGAAAAGGAAAACAAATCGGATATCGCCGTAACATACGGGGGCGAGAGTCTGAATCCTCTGACCGATATGGACGATGTTTCCAGAAGAATAATCGAACATAACTGTTACGGATTGAAATGGGAATACAACTCTGACGAAAACCGCATATGTCTTTCCATAAAATGATCGCGGCGCGATTTCGCGGAGGTTGCTTCCGGATCCTGAAGCAACCTCCGATCACGGCATCTGTTGACATTCATCTCAAAACTAATCCGGCAAATGCCGGATTTTTTTGTCCCGATATGTCCGTCTTGCTCGTTAACAGATATTGACAGTATATCTTTTGATAAGATTATTGACAAAAGGCAAACATTACATTATAATGTTACGGTATTGTGTAAAGGTAGGTGTGATATGAAGAAAGGTCAGACGACTCATATTGTACATCCGTTTGATACGTTGTATGACGGAATAGTCAAACAGGCGCAGAGATACGGAGACAAAACAAGATATATTTATACCGAGAACAAGGTTGAAAAGATATTTACATACGCCGATATGCTCGACCATGTGAATTATATCGCGTCGGCGCTTCATTCATTATCACTCGACGGCAAATTCGTGGCGATCTCCGGCGAAACACACCCGGATTACGTCGCGTCGTATCTGGCTGTCATAAGCTGCGGCGGTGTGTCTGTCCCGCTTGATAAGGACATTTCGGCAGACCAATTCGTCGGCTTCAATCAGATATGCGAAACGGAGTGCGTCATCTATACGCCCGCACTTGACAAAAAGATCGCTGAGGTCTATGCCCAGCTGACCAACGTCAAAAAATTCGTCCGTATCGGCGTCAATCCCGCTTTGCCGGATGATGACAGATTTGTGACGTTTGACGATCTGCTCGCTTTGGGCAAGGAGGCGTACGAGGCAGGCGACAGGACGGCGGAGAATTATCAGGTCGATATGGAAAAGCTTTGCGCCGTCATATTCACGTCCGGCACGACCGGTACGAGTAAGGGCGTAATGCTCAATCAGCGCAATCTTGTTTCCGCGACGCTTGATTCCTGCTCGATCATGGGGTGTACCGATAAGGATATGTACGTTTCCGTTCTGCCAATACATCACACCTACGAGTTCACCTGCGCACAGCTTGCCCTGCCGAATACCGGCGCGTCAACGGCGATAAACGATTCCATAAAAAACACACTGCGCAATTTTGCGAAATATAAGCCGACGGCGCTCGTGCTTGTCCCGCTTTACGTCGAAACGATGCACAAGCGCATATGGGCGGAAATAGAGAAAAAGGGTAAGACCGCCACGATAAAGAGGCTGATGCCCATCGTGTCAAAGCTTCCGCGTGCCGTACGCCGCCGTATATTCAAGGATATCATAGGCGCTTTCGGCGGTCGTTTGGACTATATAGTATGCGGGGGCGCACCGTTGCGCCCGGAGCTCATGGCCGATTTTGACTGCTTCGGCATCAAGATATGTGAGGGATACGGCATCACGGAGTGTGCTCCGCTCGTATCGGCCAATCCGATGCATTGGCGCAAATATCATTCCGCCGGCATGAGAGTGCCGCACATGAATGTCAGAATAGACAAGGCCGACGACGCGGAAAAAACGGGTGAAATAGTCGTTTCCGGTCCCGCGGTCATGATGGGATATTATAAGAATTCCGAGGCGACCCAAGAGGCTTTCACCGACGACGGTTGGTTCCGCACCGGCGACATAGGCTATATCGATGATGACGATTTTATATTCATCACCGGACGAAAGAAAAACATCATTTTGCTGTCAAACGGCAAAAACGTATTTCCTGAGGAGCTGGAGGAGCATCTCGGCGTCAGCGATCTGATAAAAGAGGTCGTTGCGATCGGCAGAAAAAAAGAGGGAAGCGACGACGTGGTCATCACCGCGCTTGTTTACCCCGATTACGATAAGTTTGTCGGTAAGACGGACGATGAGATATATACTGCGATCCGCGACGTCGTCGATTCGGTCAATAAGACATTGCCGACGTTCAAGCATATCGGTGCCGTGGAAATAAGAAAAGAAGAATTTGAAAAGAACACTTCGCGCAAAATAATGCGATACAAGATTAAATAACTGCTGGAGGACATTATGTTTGAAACCATCAAGAATATCCTGATTGAGGAATTTGCAATCGACGCCGATATGATCACAGAGAGCGCAAGGCTCGACACCGATCTCGGCATCAGCTCACTCGACCTCGCCGAACTCGCGTTCCGTTGCGAAAGTGAATTCGGTGTTGAGATCAAGGATGAGGACATCGCGACGCTTCTGACAGTCGGCGACATCGCCAACTATATCGATGACAACAGACAGTAAACGGTAAAAACGCCCGGACGGGCGTTTTTATTATGCAAAGCCGTCACATTTCACCGTCGTCGCCGTACGATGAATATTGAATATAAAATCTTTATTTTTTACGGAAAAGCCCTTTATTTTTTTTGTTGACTGTGGTACAATAGGTTAGAAAATTTTTTTACCGAATAATTCGGATACAGGAGGATAATCATGTCAGAATTAAAACCCATAGATCTCGGCATCGCCGGCGACGGTATCGTTATTCGTAATGCGCCCGTTCCGACGCTTGTTGAGGAGGCTCTCGCAAACTGTGAGGGCGTACTCAGCGACACAGGTGCGCTCGTTGTTGAAACGGGCAAGTACACAGGCCGTTCGCCCGACGACAAATATATCGTCGATACGCCTACGATCCACGACGAAATAGCATGGGGTAAGATCAATCGCCCGATCTCCAAGGAGGGCTTTGACGCGATCAAGGCAAAGATGCTCGCATATTTGCAGAATCGCGATCTGTATGTATTTGACGGATTTGCAGGTGCCGATCCGAAATACACACAGCGCTTCAGAATAGTCAATGAGCTTGCATCGCAGAACCTGTTTATCCATCAGCTTCTCATACGTCCCACAGAGGATCAGCTTGAGGGCTTCACACCCGATTATACGATCATCGCCGCCCCCGGTTTCAAGTGCATTCCCGAGATCGACGGCGTGCACAGTGAGGCGTTCATAGGCATAGATTATGAGGCTCACCTCGTGCTTATTGCCGGCTCACAATATGCCGGTGAGATCAAGAAGAGCGTATTCTCCGTAATGAACTACGTGCTTCCGAAGAAGGGCATCCTTTCCATGCACTGCTCGGCCAACATCGGCGACGCAGGCGACAGCGCCGTATTCTTCGGCCTTTCCGGTACGGGTAAGACGACACTTTCCGCCGATCCGTCAAGAAAGCTTATCGGCGATGATGAGCACGGCTGGTCAGACGACGGAGTATTCAATATTGAGGGCGGATGCTATGCTAAATGCATCAATCTTTCCGCCGAGCACGAGCCGGAGATCTACGGCGCGATCAAGTTCGGCACTCTGCTTGAGAACGTAATAGTCGATGAAAACGGTAAGCCCGATTACGACAACGGATCACTGACGGAGAACACGCGTGCCGGATATCCTGTCAATTACATTCCCAATGCGGCTATCCCCGGTGTCGGCGGTCAGCCAAAGACGATCGTGTTCCTGACGGCAGACGCTTTCGGCGTATTGCCCCCGATCTCAAAGCTGGATAATGATATGGCCATGTACCATTTCGTTTCCGGTTACACGTCAAAGCTGGCAGGCACGGAGCGCGGAATCACAGAGCCCGTTACGACGTTCTCGACTCTGTTCGGCGCACCGTTCTTCCCGCTCAGCCCCAGCGTATACGCTACGATGCTCGGTAAGAAGCTTACCGAAACGGGCGCAAAGGTCTTCCTCGTCAACACCGGTTGGTGCGGAGGCAAGGCCGGTACAGTACCGAGAATGAAGCTCAAATATACGCGTGCCATGGTATCCGCGGCACTCGCCGGTGAGCTTGATGACGTTGAGTACACGCTTGACCCGATATTCAACGTAAACGTACCGAAGACGTGTCCGAACGTACCGTCCGAGATTCTCGATCCCCGTAACGTATGGACCGATAAGGCCGCGTATGAGGAGTCCGCTCACACTCTGGCAAAGAAATTTGAGGAGAATTTCAAGAAGTATACCGATATGCCCGCCAACATCGTTAACGCCGGTCCGAAGGCATAAACGTAACAGACTGCATGATGAAAACTGTCGCCGTGTCGAAATGACACGGCGACAATTTTATTTTTAGACCTTTACAAAAAATGCGATATGATATATAATGTACTTGTGTTAATATCAGTTATTGTGTCTGGGAGGTCAGTATGAAGATATACAATACGCTGTCAAAGCAGATAGAGGAATTTGTCCCGAACGTGCCGGGGAAGGTCAGCATATACACCTGCGGACCCACGGTTTACCATTTCGCACATATCGGCAATCTGCGTTCATATATTATGGAGGATGTTCTCGTCAGATTTCTGCGTTATTACGGTTATGACGTGAAGCGCGTCATGAACGTCACCGACGTCGGTCATCTGACCAGCGACGGAGATACCGGCGAGGATAAAATGCTGAAGGGCGCGCGCCGTGAGCATAAGACGGTCATGGAGATCGCCGCGTTTTACGAAAAGGCGTTTTTTGACGACTGCGAAAAATTGAATTTACAGCGTCCCGACATCGTTGAGCCTGCCACACACTGCATAGGCGACTTTATCGCTCTTGTCGGCGCACTGATAGATAAGGGGTACGCGTATCTTGCCGGCGGCAACGTATATTTCGATACGTCAAAGGCTGTGGATTACTATAAGCTGTCAGGGCACAACGACGAGGAATTGATGGTCGGAGTCCGCGACGACGTTGACGAGGATGGGAACAAACGCAATAAAAGTGATTTCGTGCTGTGGTTTACGAAGTCGAAATTTGAGGACCAGGAGCTGAAATGGGACAGCCCGTGGGGCGTCGGTTATCCCGGCTGGCATATCGAATGCTCCGGAATCAGCATAAAGCACCTCGGTGAGTATCTTGATATCCACTGCGGCGGCGTAGATAACATTTTCCCGCATCACACTAATGAGATCGCGCAAAGCGAGGCATATCTCGGCCACAAGTGGTGCAATTATTGGTTCCACATCCAGCATCTGAATGACGAAACGGGCAAAATGTCAAAGTCAAAGGGTGAATTTCTGACGCTGTCTTTGCTGGAAAGCAAGGGCTATGACCCGATAGTTTACAGGTATTTCTGCCTGCTGTCGCATTACCGCAAGCCGCTGACGTTCAGCTATGACGGACTTGATAATGCCAAAGCGGCATATCAGAAATTGCTCAAACGCGTCGCGAAGCTCGATCCCGTCGGCGAGATCGACGAGGCGGCGGTCGACAGCTTCCGTGCCAAATTCACCGAGGTGGTCGGCAATGACCTGAATACTTCTCTCGGTCTGACGGTGCTTTACGATGCTCTTAAGGCCGACGTTAACGACGCGACGAAGAAAAAGATCGTGCTTGATCTTGACAGAGTGCTGGCGCTGGACCTCGACCGCGCCGCGGAAAAAACGGCTGACGAAAGCGCGGAGCAGTCGGGCGACGATCCCGCGATACTCGCGAAGATAGCCGAACGCGCCGAGGCGAAAAAGAATAAGGATTACGCCCGCGCAGACGCCATAAGGGCCGAGCTGTCGGCGCAGGGGATCGTGCTTATCGATACAAAGGACGGCACGACGTATAAAAAGGCGTGACCGTAAAATATCAACGATCAAAGGACATCACCAAATGGACAGAAGCAGTATAAAAGTCGGATTCGTTTCCCTCGGATGCTCAAAGAATCTCGTGGATACCGAAACGATGCTGGCGCGCCTCAATAGCGCCGGGTATTTGATCACGCCTGAGGAAACCGAAGCTGACGTGATCATCATCAACACGTGCGCCTTTATCGAAAGTGCGAAAAAAGAATCCATCGACAATATTCTCGATATAGCGTGGTTAAAGGAAAACGAGCATCTCGGCGGCATCGTCGTTACGGGTTGCCTTGCCGAAAGGTATCGCGACGATATCTTTACCGAGTTGCCGGAGGTCGATGCCGTGGTCGGTGTCGGATCACAGGATAAGATCGTGGAGGCAGTCGACGCCGTGGCAAATAAGCTCCGCTATTCCGATTACGGAGATAAGGAAAAATCCGTCCTCGGCGGCGAAAGGGTATTGACCACACCGGAATATACGGCATATCTGAAGATCGCAGAGGGCTGTGACAACAGGTGCACCTATTGTGCCATACCGCTCATCCGCGGCGGATTCCGTTCACGCCCGATGGAGGATATCATCGCCGAGGCAAAAGAGCTGGAGGCATTGGGCGTCAGGGAGTTGAACATCATCGCACAGGATACGTCTCGGTACGGCCTTGACCTTTACGGGGATTATAAGCTGGCAGAGCTGACGCGAAAGATAACAGAGCAGACGAATATACCGTGGATACGTTTATTGTACTGCTATCCGGATAAAATAACGGATGAGCTCATAACCGAGATGCGCGACAATCCACGCGTCGTAAAATATCTCGATCTGCCGATACAGCACATCAGCGATAATATGCTCAGCGCCATGAACCGTCACGGCGGCAGTCAATTGATACGCGATACCGTGCGCCGCGTACGTGAGGCGATACCGGATATAACGCTCAGAACGACGGTGATCGTCGGCTTCCCCGGTGAGACCGACGCCGATTTTGATGAGCTGTGCGACTTTGTGAAACAAACACGTTTTGACAGACTCGGTGCCTTTACATATTCACGCGAGGAGGACACCCCGGCATACGATCTGCCGGATCAGATTGATGAGCAATTGAAACAGGATCGATATGACATAATAATGAAAGAGCAGCTGCATATCGCATCGGAAAAGAACGAGGCCCTCATCGGCAAGCGGCTGACCGTGCTGTGTGAGGCATACGATCAGGCGGCCGAAATATATTACGGCAGAGGGCAGGGCGATGCCCCCGATATCGACAGCAGAGTGTATTTCAGAAATGCACGCGGGGCTAAAAGGATCGCCCCCGGTACATTCGTCACCGTTGAGATTGATGAGGCCGTCGATTATGATATCGTCGGTCACGTGGTCAAATGATTTTTGGGAGGAAAAAATATGAATTTACCTAATAAGCTGACGGTAATGCGTCTGATACTCGTTCCCGTTTTCATGGTCATCCTGTTGTGGAATTTCGGCGCCGATACGCTGACGCGCCTTATTGCGGCGGCTGTTTTTGCCATTGCGTCGCTGACAGATATGCTTGACGGCAAGATCGCGAGAAAATATAACCTCGTCACGAATTTCGGCAAATTTCTCGATCCGCTGGCTGATAAATTCATGGTGATCGCGGCGCTCATGTGCCTCATCGCCTGCGGCGGTTCGGCCATGTACAGCACTTGCCTGATCATCGCCGCGACGATCGTCATTTTCCGTGAGCTGGCAGTGACATCCGTGCGTCTGCTTGCCTGCGGTAAGGACGGCACAGTCATCGCCGCCAATATTTACGGAAAAATCAAGACCTGCCTGCAGATCGCGTTTGTGCTGTATGCGCTCGTCGATCCGATCTTGTGTGATCTGGTCGGTGTTCCTCTTGACGGCTGGCCTCATTTTATATCATATGTGCTCATGCTCGCCATGACGGTGATGACCGTTCTGTCGGGCGCGTCGTACATCAGATCATATTGGAAGTATATAGGTCCCGAGTCGTGACCTGCATATTCCTATTGACAAAGTACACTGCCGGTAGTAGAATAAAATCAATAAGTTAGAAAGGGATTACGATCATGGATAACAATAATCTTGATGACAGCATAATCACACTGACGGATGAGGATGGAAACGCCGTCGAATTTGAATTTGTGACGAGATTCGATTTTGAAGAGAAACTTTATTACGTGCTTTGCCCGCTGGCGGACAATGAGGACGGTGAGTACGTCATTCTGAAGCTTGAGGACGATGAGGAAAGCGACGAGGCAATGCTCGTCACGATAGACGATGACGATGAGTATGACCGCGTCATCGGATATTTCGAAAATGAATTCGAGTCTGAGATAGACTATGACGCCGATAAGGAATAATCGGCGCCCCGTCAACGTATAATAATATTGTAAGCCTGCCCTTCACGTGATTTTCCGGCAATTATACCTACAAACAACACTTGGTGTCCGAATATCTCGGATGTGGGGTGCAGACCTCCTGTACGTTCCCTGCTTATGTCACGGTCCGTACAGATGTTGGGAGCAGCAAAGCATCCGACAAGGACGCCGCCTTGCCGAAAAAGCAGGGTCTTAATTTCGGGGAACACGGTCGCGGCGGGCTTATACTTTTTTTCGTGATAATACTTGCGAACGTCTGCGACATACCGGTCGCAGATTTTTTTTGTGAATTTTTTCTTTTTTTGCATAATCGGGAAAAAACTGTCAACAATCACGGCATAAAACCATTATGAGAAAGGAAAAAATATGAATCAGAATCAAAAAAGAAGATTATCCCGCCGTCTTATCGTGCTTGTCGTGCTTATCATTGTGGCAACACTTGTGGTGACAGCTGTCGCCGTGTCATCAGCAAAAAAGAAATCGGACAAAAAGACCGATATCAAATCTACAACGAACGCGACTCAATCCACGACGGCAAAGACAGAACTCACAAAAAGCGTCGTCCCGATCTCTACGACGGCTGATGATACCCCGACTGCAGTGAAGCTCGTGTGGGCATCGCCGCTTGCCGGTGGGGTGACAAAGGCGTATTCTGCGGACATTCCCGTATTCTCGGATACCATGGAGGATTACAGAGTGCACACGGGCGTCGACATCGACGGAGAAGCGGGCACGCCTGTGCAGGCGGCGGCAGACGGCACTGTTGAAAAGGTTTACTTTGACGTGCTGATGGGGCAGACCGTCGTCATCTCCCACGCCGGAGGCTATAAATCGGTATATCAGAATCTGCAGACCGCGACACCTGCCGGTATCACTGTCGGTGCGACGGTGAAATGCGGCGATACCGTCGGCGCTGTCGGCGATACTGCCCTCGTTGAGATCTCACAGGGGCCTCACCTTCATTTCTGCGTAACGCTTGACGGCGACAATATCGATCCGTCGTCGCTGATAGCTTTGACCGCACAGGTCTCGGCGCCCGTATATGAGGACTGAATCCGTCCCGATGCCATTGACTTAACGGTCAATGGCATCGTTTTTGCGGTTGTCCGGCCGTATTTCATGAGAAAATGTAACATATTGATTAAATTTTCCCAGATCGTTCCGTCATGTATTTTTCGGACGAACTGTGAATAAAATAAGATTGAAGCATAATATCTCACACCGTTTTTTGCGCAATGCGACACGATCCCCGATAATATTGAATATGTATGCAGAAATTTTGGCATTTATCTCAAATAGCTATTGACAAAAACGGATGTTGATGATAGAATGACTATAAAGCAGTGCGGGGTATTTTTCAGACGATATCTTGTACGGTCAAAAATTCTTTATTATTACAAAAGGAGATTTTCTTATGAAGAGATTTTGGTCCCTTGTATTGGTAGTTGTTATGCTCTTCACTGTTCTCGCTGTTGCAAGCTGCGGAGATAATTCCGAAGATAAGACAACAGCCGCTACGACAGCAGCAACAACAGCCGCTACAACAGCCGCTACGACAGCCGCTACAACAGC
>JAKSPY010000040.1 GCA_024404445.1 Clostridia bacterium | reverse complement strand
ATCGGCGTATGTGATAATATTACGTCATAATGCATTTCGGAGGTGACGATATGTCTGAAACCGACGGTGCCGTATTGAATAGCGGGTCGCACAGCGCGGATAATATTCTCCGTGTTTCGCTGGATATCGGCGAGAACATTCTGCGCAACGGCGGAGAGGTACACCGTGTCGAGGACACGATAACCCGTATCTGCCGTTCTCAGGGGGCGGCGCACGTTGAGGTATTTTCGATCACCTCGCTGATCGTGGCATCCGTCAGAATGGATGACGGCACGTATTCGCAACAGATGCGCAGGGTATATGCGGCGTCGAATAATTTCACGGTGGTCGAGTCGCTTAATCAGATCTCGCGCGCACTTTGCAAGGGTGAGATAGATATAGACGAGGCGGAAAAGCGGGTTTTGGCCGGAAAAAAGGAAAAGCCGTACAGTGCCTTGATCATTTACATTGCCTCCGTTGTCGCCGCGGGTTGCTTTGCGGTATTTTTCGGCGGAAATCTGCGCGACGGTCTGTGCGCCGCGCTTGCCGGTCTTGTCGTTACGCTGATGACCAGAAAATTCACGTCAGCAAATCAGATGGTGCTGACGGCGTTGACGTCGTGCATAGCGGGCATCATCGGTATCTCGCTTGTCAAAATCGGGTTGGGGTGCAACGCCGATAAGGTCATGATAGGCACGATCATGCTGATGATACCGGGACTTGCCTTAGGCAATTCACTGCGCGATATGCTGTGCGGCGACGTGATATCCGGCGCACTGCGCCTCATACAGTCGTTACTGCTTGCCGTCGTCATAGCTTTCGGCTTTGCCGTTGCTATCACGATAATGGGAGGTGTGGCATGAGTATGTTGTGGACGCTTGTTGCCGCCACTGTCGGTACGCTCGGTTTTTCGATCATATTCGGTGTGAAGCCGAAACGCCTCGCGTTCGCGGTGATCGGCGGTATGCTTTGCAGTTGCGTGTATTTCGGCGCAAAGCATTTGGGTGCTGGTGAATTCATGGCCAATGCCGTTGCCACTTTTCCGGCGACGAGCTATTCGGAATCGATGGCGCGGGTCGGTCACGCCCCGGTCGTGACGTTTCTGACGCCGGCAATAGTTGTGTTGGTGCCCGGCGGCTCACTTTATTATACCATGAGCAATCTGTTGGCGGGGAACAGTGAAATGACGTCGGAGTACGGCATGAATTCACTTATCATCTGTCTCGGAATAGCCACAGGTATACTTGCCGCGTCGATCATTTTCGGCTCGCTGACCGCTAAAAAAAGAAAACGCCTCGCAAAATAGGACAAGAGTCCCGATTTTTCGGGACTTTTTTCTTATCCGTGTTGACATCGGCGTATTATATGATATAATAATAAAGTTATCTATCGAAAAGAAAGGCGAAAAAATGATCAAGAGATTGGCAAAATGCGTCAGGGAATACAAATTACCGACGATCCTGACGCTTATCTTTATCGTGCTTGAGGCCGTGATCGAGAGTATCATCCCGTTCATCACGTCACAGCTCGTCAATAATATCAAGGCGGGTGCCGTGCTCGGTGATATTATCAGAACGGGCTTGCTTCTTGCCGGTATGGCGATAATATCGCTGTGTTGCGGAGGTGCGGCGGGCTTCACGAGTGCGAAGGCATCGGCAGGTTTTTCCACTAATCTGCGCCACGATCTGTTTGAAAAGATTCAGACGTATTCATTCAGCAATATCGATAAATTTTCATCCTCATCGCTTGTTACGCGTCTGACGACCGACGTCACGAATGTGCAGATGTCATACATGATGCTGATAAGAATAGCAGTGCGCGCACCGCTTATGCTGGTGTTTTCCGTGATCATGGCGTACGTGATGGGCGGCGCGCTGGCAACGACATTCGTCATCGTCATCCCCGTTCTTGCGTTCGGGCTTATTCTTATCGCCAGAAAAGCGATGCCCGCATTTACGAGGGTATTCAGAAAATACGATAAGCTGAATGAGTCCATTGAGGAAAACGTACGTGCGATGCGCGTAGTCAAGGGCTTTTCACGCGAGGAGTACGAAAAGGCGAAGTTCAAGACAGCGTCAGACGATATCTGCGCCGATTTTACAAAGGCGGAACGCATAGTCGCGCTCAATGCCCCGCTTATGCAGATATGCATTTATTTCAATATGGCTGTCGTTCTGATCATCGGATCGCGCATAGTCATAACCAGCGGCGGCTCAACCATTGACATAGGTGAGCTTTCGTCAATGCTTACATACGGTTTTCAGATATTGATGCAATTGATGATGCTGTCGATGATATACGTTATCCTCACGATGTCGGCAGAGTCGGCAAAAAGAATATCAGAGGTGCTGTCTGAGGTACCGACGATACAGAATCCCGAAAACGCCGTTACCGAGGTCAGCGACGGGTCGATCGAATTTGAAAACGTGTACTTCGCATATACGATCGGAGTACGCAGACAGACGTTGGAAAACGTGAATATCAGGATCGGCTCCGGCATGACGGTCGGTATTCTCGGCGGCACCGGCAGCGGCAAATCATCGTTTGCGCGTCTGATACCCCGACTTTATGACGTGACGTCGGGTACCGTCAAGGTCGGCGGCGTCGATGTCAGGGATTATGATATCACGGCACTGCGCAGCGCCGTGTCGATGGTATTGCAGAAAAATCTGATATTCTCCGGCACGATCAGTGAGAATCTTCGTTGGGGCGATGAAAACGCGACCGATGATGAGATACGTGCCGCGTGTGAGCTGGCACAGGCCGACGGTTTTATCAGCTCTTTCCCGGACGGTTATGAAACGAAAATAGAGCAGGGCGGCACGAATGTATCCGGCGGACAGAAGCAGAGAATCTGCATCGCGCGTGCCCTTCTGAAAAAGCCGAAGATACTTATCCTCGACGATTCGACGAGCGCCGTGGACACAAAGACGGACGCGCTTATCCGCGCCGGATTTGACAAATATATCCCCGATACCACGAGGATCATAGTGGCACAGCGCGTGTCATCGGTACAGAATGCCGATATGATCATCGTTATGGACAACGGCAGAATAGAGTCGGTAGGCAAACACGACGAACTGTTGAAATCAAGTCCCATCTATCGTGAGATTTACGAACAGCAGACGAGAGGCGGTGACAGTGATGAGCAATAATAACACAGTGCAAAAAAAGCCTAAATTGGACATCAAGCTGTTGGGTCGTGTGGTCAAATACCTGGTTGGTGCTTATCCTCGCCTCGTTCCGCTTTCCGCGGTATGCATCATCGTGTCGTCTGTCGTGTCGTCAATCCCGGCTATATTTATGCAAAAGGTTTTCGCGGTCGTCAATACCTATACAGAGTCCGGCAATTTCGATTGGTCCGGTGCAAAAAAAGAGATCGTGCCGATGGTGCTCATTCTGATATCCATGTACGTCGTGTCGCTCGTGCTTATAGCACTGTGGCGTCAGCTGATGGCGTATATCACGCAGGGCTTCTTAAATAAAATGCGCACGCAGATGTTTGACGGTATGCAGAATCTGCCGATCAAATATTTCGATACCCATAAGCATGGCGATATAATGAGTTATTACACGAACGATATCGACACGCTTCGTGAGCTTGTTTCTCAGTCATTGCCTCAGCTTCTGACCTCCGGCGTAATAGTTTTGACTGTGCTTTGCATAATGCTGTGGTACAGTATTCCGATGACGGCGGTTATCATACTCGGCGTTATAGCTATGGTATTCGTGTCAAAAAAGGTCGGCGGTGGCTCGGCAAAATATTTCATGCGCCAGCAAAAGGCGGTCGCCGACACCGAGGGCTACGTACAGGAAATGATGAACGGTCAAAAGGTCATCAAGGTCTTCTGCCATGAGCAACAGGTCAAGGACGGATTTGATAAGATCAACGGCGAACTGAATAAGGTCAGCTTCCGTGCGCACGCTTATGCGAATATGCTCGGACCGATCATTATGAATATCGGTAACATCCTTTACGTCGTCTGCGCTGTTGTCGGCGGAATATTCCTGACTGTCGGCATGACAAACGTCAGCTTCCGCGGCTTGATCACGGCATCCGGATTTACCGCGGTCGCATTTTCCATCGATATCATCGTTCCGTTCCTGAATATGACGAAGCAATTTACCGGCAACGTCAATCAGCTTTCACAGCAGGTCAATACCATTACAATGGCCATGGCGGGTGCGCGCCGTATTTTCGACCTTATGGACGAAAAGGCTGAGGATGACGACGGTTATGTCACGTTGGTCAACTGCAAATACGACGAAAACGGCAACGTCATCGAAACCGCGGAGCATACGGGTAGCTGGGCATGGAAGCATCCGCACGGCGACGGTACTCTGACGTATACGCCCCTGCGCGGTGATGTTACGCTCAACGGCGTCGATTTCGGATATGAACCGGATAAGCAGGTGCTGCACGATATCTCGGTATATGCAGAGCCGGGTCAAAAGGTCGCATTCGTCGGTGCCACGGGTGCCGGTAAGACCACGATCACCAACCTTATCAACCGCTTTTACGATATCGCCGACGGTAAGATACGCTATGACGGCATCAACGTGAATAAGATCAAAAAGTCCGATCTGCGCCGTTCGCTCGGCATAGTGTTGCAGGATACGAATCTTTTCTCCGGCACTGTTATGGATAACATCCGCTACGGTTGCCTCGACGCCACTGACGAACAGTGCATAAATGCGGCCAAGCTGGCAGGTGCCGACGGCTTTATCACACTTCTGCCTAAGGGATATGATACCGAGGTCACGAATAACGGCGCAAATCTGTCGCAGGGACAAAGACAGCTGATCGCGATAGCGCGCGCCGCCGTTGCCGATCCTCCGGTCATGATACTCGATGAGGCCACGTCGTCCATCGACACGCGTACCGAGGCGATCGTTCAGCGCGGAATGGATAAATTGATGGAGGGCAGGACGGTATTCGTCATAGCGCACCGTCTGTCTACGGTCATGAATTCCGACGTTATCATGGTACTTGATCATGGCAGTATAATCGAACGCGGCAGTCATAAAAAGCTCATTGCCGATAAGGGAACGTATTATCAGCTGTACACCGGTGCGTTTGAACTTGAATAAACAGGTTCTATACTAAATGTTGGGGTAAGCCAACAGATATGAAATAAAAAGATAAAAAAGCAGAGCATATCTGAAAAAAATCTGATAAAATAAAGTTACCACACTCAAATTTTATCGGAGGTTCAAATATGCTCTGTTCACGTTTTAGCGAAAAACTGCTTGGAATACAAGAGGTAGAAGTAAAAAACATAGAAGAAAACGCAGGGAAAATCACAATTGAAATAGAATTGCCCGGAAAAGAGTGTGAATGCCGTATTTTGCAAGAAACAGATCCGGACAAACAAAAGATTTACCCCAACTATTGACAAAGAGCCAATAAAAAAACGGAGAGCCGCGGCTCTCCGTTTTTTATTTCAGCAAAAAGCAACTGATGAACGTAGTCGTCAGCGGACCGTTATTGTACGGCATCCCCGACTTTTTGCACACGTCGCTGACAAACAGCCCGTATGCCTCCATAGATATCAGCCGCATATCGTCGTGACGGCACGGCGCGTCGGGATATGCGCATTTTTCGCATATTCTGCACGTTCCCGCGCTCATGCCGACTATATCCGGGTACTCTTTTTTCAGATCGGATATCAGCTTGACCGTGTTTTTTGAATGCTTGGCGGAAGTCTCCGAAATCGTTTCATAATCAAATTCGTCTTCCATATTGCCGACAGTTTCAAAGATCATGCCGAATGTATATCCGCGCACCGTGTTTTGTGAGTCGGCAAGCGTGCCGCACGCGGGTGGACACGACCAGCTTTTGTTATAATTGCGGCATTTGTCGGCGGCACACATCGCACGTACCTCCGGCATGAACACGAGTGCGTCGGTGTTCAGAATGCCGACCTTATCAAATCCGTGATCCTTGATCGTTTTTGTAAGCTTATCGGTATCGTACGTCATATCATGCCTTTCTGAAAATCTTTTTCAGATCCTTTTCATTATAATCCGCTATGATGATATTCGTGCCGAGTCTTTTGTGCATTTCGCGCTGATATGCCGCGGATTCGTTCAGACGCGACATCGTCAGCGCCCCCATTTTGACACCTGCCGATATTTCGCTCCGTCCGTCGCCCAAAACAAGGATCTCATCGGACGGTATCCCCATATCGTTCGCCAGCCGCTCCATGATGACGTCTTTGGGTTGCTTTTCCGTCCACGATGATCCGATGATATCCTCAAATTGACAGCCCTCGCCGATGGAGTATCCGAGTGAAACGACCTCCTCGTGCATTCCCATGCCTTTTTCGACGACGGCACCGGTGACAAGATAGTTTTTCACACCGTTTTCATGAAGGAAATCGACGAATTCCTTTGAACCGGAAATAATGAATTTATCGGGATCTATCTTTGCGGCGGCGAGGTTTTTGTCGCGGCAATAACCGTTCAGCACCTTTTCGTAAAATCTGAAAAGCCTCGGTGTATATTCAGCCAGATATTTTTTGATCGCATCGCCCTCGTGAAATTCGGGGAACACCTCGCGTCCGGCCCTGATGCCGGCGGCGATCGCGGAATTAGCCGTCTGATCGCACTCGATCCTCACGGTGCCGTTTTCGATGGCGCGTCGTATCGCCCATTCCATCTGCGTCAGTGCCGAAAGACCTGCCGACTCAATACAGAAGGCATCCGTTTCCGGCAGTGGGCGCGTGCCCGTCATCGCGATTATTCTTTTCAGATTATATTCGCTGTCAAAATCATCGGCAAGTCCGTTTTCCATTACGTTCCACAAAACTATGCTCATGACCGGCGGCCAGTCGCGTATTAGGGAATGGGTGCCGTCGATATCGTGAAAAGCGTATTTGATTTTTCTCGCCGCGAACGGTTTGACTATCAGCGGCGAATCTGTGCTTTCGGCTATTATCATATCATACTCCGTAAAAGAATTACTGAGAAAACTATATCACACACACCCGGTATTTTCAATAACATATTTACTTTTGCCGAATGAAATGCTATAATAAAACGAAAACATCCAGACGAGGTCGTTATGCAATATCCGAAAAGTAAATTACCGCACCTTGAAAACCGACTGTTCGAAAATCCGGGCAGTGAATACCGCGCCGCGCCGTTTTGGGCGTGGAACGGGGAGCTGACAGACGTGATTCTGCGCCGTCAGATGGACAATTTCAAAAAAATGGGTTTCGGCGGATACTTTATGCATATCCGTCCGGGTTACACACGCCCGTTTTTTGATAAAATGTACACAGACGGTATACGTACCTGCATCGATTATTCCGCCGAAATAGGCATGAAAGCGTATCTGTACGATGAAGACAAGTGGCCGTCGGGATACGCGGGAGGCGAGGTGGCGCGGAATAACCCGGAATACAGTCAGCTGTTCGTGCGTCTGGAAAGGGAAAAGTCCGGCGACAGGACACCGTTTTGCGCTTTCAGGATAAACTTTGACGCAGACGGATATATGACAGACTACCATGCCGTACCGGTCGACGATGTCGGGGATAACGTATTTTATTGTCGCGAGGGCACTTTTGAGCCGTCGGGCTGGTACGGTGATTCACGTTATGCCGATACGCTTTCAAAGGCGGCAATGGATAAATTCATCGAATACACGCACGAAAGGCTTTACAGTATGTTCGGCGACAGCTTCGGTACCGTGTCGCCGCTGATCTTTACCGACGAACCTCAATTTGAAAAGGCGGATAAGCCATTTTCCGACGGATTGCATAAGGGACAGTTCGGGCAGGTGCCGTGGAGTCCCGGCTTCGCGTCGGATTATATGCGTGAATACGGATATGACATAACAGCCCGCATACCGGAGCTTTACTTTATGCGCCGCGATGAGTATTCGCACGTGCTTTATGATTATTATAAATACCTTTTGAAACGCTTCAATACCGCGTTCTGTGACAACGTCGGCGAGTGGTGCGACAGGCACGGCATCGGGTTGACCGGTCATTATATGTGCGAATATCCGCTGGAAAATCAGACGCGTGCAAACGCAGAGGCAATGTATTCGTATCGCTCTTTTTCGATGCCGGGCATCGATATGCTGATCGATCTGCACGAGTTCATAACCGCAAAGCAGGCGCAGTCTGTCGTCAATCAGTTCGATAAGGACGGCGTGACAAGTGAGTGCTATGGCGTGACGGGCTGGCAATTCTCATTCCGTGACTATATGCATCAGGGCGAGTGGCAGGCGGCGCTCGGCGTGCGTATGCGCGTGCCGCATCTGTCGTGGCTGACGCTTGAATCACAGGCAAAGCGCGATTTCCCGCCGTCGATCAATGTTCAGGCGCCGTGGAGTAAGGAATTTTCGATCATCGAGGACCATTTCGCACGGCTGAATACGGCATTGACACGCGCCAAAAGCAGTGCAAGGGTCGCTGTAATACACCCTATCGAAAGTAATTGGATCTGCGCCGCCGACAGGCGCACGTCTACCGCGAGATATACCGAGATCAACGATACGTTTGACCTTATCACCAACGCCCTGCTTGAAAATACGATAGATTTCGATCTGGTTTCCGAATCCTTGCTTGCCGAGGAAAAACGTACCGGCGACACGTCGCTGATTATGGGATCAATGCGTTATACGACCGTTATCGTTCCGCTGATGATAACGATAAGGAAGACCACGCTGGACAAACTGAGCGTATTGATCAGAAACGGCGGCAGGGTGGCAGTCGTCGGTGAAATACCCGCGTACGTCGACGGTAAAAGATCAGACGAGGCAAAAAGGCTGCTTGATGGCGCGTCGGTTTTGCCTGTCACCAAACGGCGCGTGACGGAATTCTGCGAATGTGAACGTGAGCTGACAGTTCTCACGCAGGCGGGCACACAGGTCTGCGATAAGGTCTGTTACCTCGGCGATGATACCGATTGCCGTTGGCTGTTCATCGCGCCGATGACAAAGCCGAAAAACCCGGAGGACGACACTCCGCGTCATCTTGTACTGAAAATCAGGGGCGAGTATTCGCCGGAGCTTTACGATACCTTGTCGGGCAAAATTTCGCCTGCACCGGCATATTGCGCCGACGGCTTTACGTTCGTACCGTGGAAAGCATACGCGTACGACACGATACTGCTCAAACTGACGAACGGTAAGCCATCCGTCGCGCCGCCGGAGTTCCGGCCGGGCGATATGTCAAAGCCGATCGTCTTCACCGATAAGGTCCCGTATACACTCGATGAGCCAAACGTCTGCCTGCTGGATTTGGCGCGGTATTCGTTTGACGGGCAGGAATTTGACCGCGACGACGTTATACATATCGGTAAGCATTTTGCATCAAAACGGGCGGAGGTAAATAAACTGACGTTGTTTTTTGACGTCGAAAGTGAAATATCCGTCGATACCGATATGGCATTGGAGGTCGCAGAGTACGCACAGGTATATCTGAACGGCACCCCATGCGATATGACGCAGATCGGCGAATACATGGATCACGCGGAGAAAAAAATACACCTCGGCACATTGGTGAAGGGTGTAAATGAAATAACGGTTGAATATGACGCGCGTCACCTGCGCACTCCGGAGCAGATGTATCTGCTGGGTGAATTCGGCGTGCGCGTCACAGGAGCCTGTGCTACGGTAACCGCGAAGCCGGAGAAGATCGCATTCGGTGATCTGGCAGGGCAGGGCTTTGCCTTTTACGGCGGTACCGTGACGTATCATCTGACGACGCCGGTGTGCTCATCGTTCTCGTTGCAGGTGACGCATATCCGCGGCGGTCTGGCGACGGTCTGCACCGACGGTAAGCGTTCCGGCGCCGTGTTTGCGCCGCCGTATTCCATAGATGTCAGGTGCGACGAACGCAAGGCGCATTCACTCGACGTGATATGCCACGGCAACAGACTGAATACGCTGTCATATCTGCATAACGCCGATCTGACGCTGTATTGGTGCGGAGGCAACGCGTGGGAACAGCCGTACAATAAATATTCCTATGAATATATGCTATACCGTTCCGGGATTCTGACCAGCCCGAGGCTGAGAATAACCGACTGACAAAAAGTACCCGATAGTTTTTTCTATCGGGTAAACTTTTTATCCGTATATTTCCGCCATTTTTACCTTGATCCTGTCGTCGCACTCAATTCCGAACTCATAATCGCACGGCTTGACGTTTATCGTGCGCAGAGCCGACGCTCCGTGTGCCACGTTAGTCGTTACCGTAGCGCCGCACGCGCCGTTTATCAGTACCTTGACCGTCAGCTGTGTCATATCATCGACGTCCGCATCAAAGGTCAGACGCACCGTCTTTTTTCCCGCCGTGCGGTTTTCCACTGTGAAGACCTTGCCGGGCAGGACGTTTTTCACGACCATGACGGGCTCTCCCGTCGGCTCCGGGACGTCCGCGCTGTTATAAACCTCAAATCCGTCGAACATCGGCAGTGTCAGATATTTCAGTATGCGTTTGGCGTTCCGGCGCAGCTCATACAGCGTGACTGTGCCGTTTTCGATATAATCGTGTAAGGTCTGATTGTAGCCTGCGGTCGGCGTTACCATGAACATATCGTTGCCGGAGCGCACCATGACGCACAGATTTCCGGGTACTCCGCGTTCGCCCTCAAAATTCGCCTTTGTCCACCAATCGGAGTAGATCACGCCGTCAAATTTCCATTCGTCGCGCAAAACGACGGTACACAGGTCATGATTTCCGGCACAGGATATGCCGTTTATCATATTATACGCCGTCATGACTGCCGTCACGTTGCCGTATTTGATCGCAAGTCTGAAATTGCGCAGATAGATTTCGCGCAACGCCCTTTGACTGACTAAGGAATCGGAGTAATTTCTGTTGCTTTCCTTATTGTTCGCGGCGAAATGCTTTATCGTGCATCTGCCGTCGAGGCCTCTCGTTGCCGCTGCGCCGAGCATACCGGACAAAAACGGATCTTCTGAATAGTATTCAAAATTTCTGCCGCACAGCGGATGACGTTGGATGTTCATGCCGGGTGCCAGAAGCGCGCCGACCCCCAATCGGTCAAGGTCCTCACGGCAATAACCGAGCAATTCCTCTGCGGCCGCCGTGTCAAATCCGCACGCGATTGTCGTGGCGGACGGGATACAGCGGGCAAATTCTCCGCTGTCGATCCTGACGCCCGTCGGACCGTCGCTGGAGCATACCAACGGTATGCCGTAATATGCCAGCCTGTCGGAAACGCCGCCGAAAGCACAGCCGGTACCCGGACGCACCTTCGGGCTTGACATACCCTCGCCCTGAATCAGCGTCATCAGCTCTTCCTCATTCAGCTGAGCCGCGAACTCGTCCGCCGTGCAATGTCCGGACTTATAGTCGACGAATTTCCAACCTCTGTCGCCGGTATATTCCGGCGCGGACGGGCGAGCATCGGCTATTCTTTTGTATATATTTGCGGTGCGCAAAGCAGGAACGCGTGACGAGATCACGCCGTTTTTTATATCCGTCACGTCGAATTCCTCGACCGGCGCGAGCGCCTCGTTCGTTTTTTCGACCGTGATATCGTTTTTGAGTGTTATTGAGCCGATCTCCGTTGTGTCGTCGGCACTGTTTCCGAGATAAAACGTATAATTACCGTGCGGCAGTATGAATGCGTTTTTCTCATAATCTCCGTATTCGTCGTAGATCGCGAAGTCGTCAGTATCCACATAAAGCTCCGCAGATCTCTTTTCGCCTGTCTTTATTATGCCGAGGTTTGTAAACGCGCACAAAACGCGTTTCGGCGTTCCGGGCTTGCATTCGGGGTACGACATATATATTTCGATCACGCTTTCGCAATCGACAGTGCCCGTATTTTCGGATTCGACGGTTATCACGGCGTTTTTTCTGTCTGCCCGTACCGTCGCCGAATTATCGAACGACGTATACGTCAGTCCGTATCCGAACGGGAATCTGACAGGCTTGTCAGCCGTCGTGAAGTATCTGTAACCGACGTATATATCGTCGTGATAGATTACTTTATCATTTTCGTAAAAGCCTCTGTCGGCAGGATGATCCGCAAGCGATATCGGTATCGTCATCGGCAGTTTGCCGTACGGAGAGCGTTCGCCGAGTATGACCTCCGCCACCGCGTCGTCGCCGTATTCACCGCCGGGGAATGCGATCAGCAGTGCACCGACATTATACTTATCAACGAACGACATATCTATGATACCGGAAATGTTCAGACATACCGCGACCTTTTTGTGGTGAGAGCATACTGCCGCCAGCAGTGCTTCCTCGCCGTCGTTCAGATAATATCCGCCCTTGTCGGCCGGCATATCGCGATCTTCACCGGCATATCGTGAAATATACACGATCGCCGTCGCGGATGGGTCGATCTTTTCGATCACTTTATCGGGTACACCGCATTCGTCCCACGATATCGGCGTACCGTTCCATCTGTCGGAATGAATAAGCGGGTGACAGGCGTTTAACGTGTCGTAGTATTCGCGCAATACGCTGTCGGTTTGTGTTCCGTGACGTACGAGCGCGTGAAAAAAGTCCGGATTCCTTTCGATATTAACCGATCCGCCGGAGCCGGAGCCCGCCGTGATATATCCGTAACAGCCCCTGCCGTAGACGGCGACCGTGCCGCTGACGGGCAGTGTACCGTCGTTTTTCAGCAGAACGCAACCGCCTGCCGCAACCTTTTTTGACAGTGAAACGTATTTCTCCATAACCTACCTCCGCTGAGTGTTGTAATGATTTTACTATATTTTCGGACAATAGTCAATAAAAATCGCCATACCGTGACGGTATGGCGTGATTTTTATCGGATATCGACTGTGATCTTCTTGTCCGAACCTGCCGAGGCTGTTTTCATTACGATCTTTATTGGAGCCTTTGTTCTGTCGTATAAAGCGTTTAAGATGCAAA
>JAKSPY010000004.1 GCA_024404445.1 Clostridia bacterium | reverse complement strand
GTACAATTATGGCCGGATATGATGCTGTCGCCGGTCATGGTGAACGTGCCGCTGACGTATACACCGCCGCCGTTATTAGCAGCTCCGTCGGTGATCGTGCCGCCGGTCATGGTGAACGAGGCGCCATTATAGACGCACACACCGCCGCCGGTACCGCAACTATTGCCGACGATGTTGCCGCCTGACATAGTGAAGCTGCCGGAATTGTCAATAAATACGCCACCGCCGCCGCAGCCGCTTTGGTTAGATGTAGTTTTATTACCGACGATGTTGCCGCCGGTCATGGTGAACGAGGCTTCCTTACAGACGCACACACCGCCGCCGACACCTTTAATGACGTCTTCACTGCCGCCACGGTCGGCATAACCGCCGGTGACGGCACCGCCGATGACGTAGTAATCGGTAATCACGGTCTGATCAGCCGCAATTATCCAAAGGCCGGACTCGTTCTTTGTGAAATAGTGCTCTGTCGTCGTGTCACAGTCGTGCAGATTCAACGTCGCGCCGGTTTTGACCGTGATAACTCTGCCGTCCTTGACCATCTCAACGATATGCCCGTTCAGGCAGAGATTGGTCACACCTGTGGGGACCTCCCACGTGTCAAAAAGAATTATATCGTCGGTAAGATAATAATTGCCCGCCTCGGTCGGCATCGAATTGTGCTCGGCACCGCCGTCCCACGACTCAAAGACTATGATATCGTCGCCCTCACCGTGGAAGTGGGACACAAACGTCGCCGTGACGGTGACGTCTGAATCGGGCATCGTGAATGTATAATTGCCCTGCGCGTCGGCTGTGATATCGTGATCCGTGCCGTCGTTATATGTCAGGGTCTTGAGCCTGTAGCCCGCGTCCGGCACGACGGTGATATGGATCGTCGTGTGATCGGCAACCGACTTGAGTACCATTTGGCAATCGGAATAAACGGCACCGTGATCGCAGGGGTTGACAGTGACCTTATAAGATTCACCGCCGACACTCTTGAGCCACAAATGGTCGCTGATGTCTACCCATTTTAAGGGGTCGTCAGAGAAGAAATACTTCTCATAGCCGTGCTCCACGTTATTATCCGAGAAATTGCCGCCGGACGTTTCTGTCGATACGCCGACATACATTCCGTCAGCCGGGGAATCAACGGAGATCAACTTATTTCTTTCCGTATAAAGGTTGTCATTTGCATTATCGACGACCTTGACCGTGCCGCCGAGGGTCAGAGCGCCGGCATCATAGATACCGCCGCCGAACACGGATGCCGTATTGCCGGATATTTTTCCGCCCTTTACGGATGCCGTGCCGTCCGCGCCGACATACAGACCTGCGCCGTATCTGCTTTCGTTATCGCAGATTTCGCCGTTGCTCATGACGAAGCTGCCGTCCTTGACGCAGATACCGCCGCCGTACGCGCTGTCCATGTACATCACATTGTTGCTGACCCGGCCGCCGTTCATCGTGAATACGCCGTCACCGTCCACGCAAACGCCCGCGCCGTACGCGGAATAGCCGCCCTCATTCTGCAGGATGTTTTCACGGATGAAGCCGCCGTTCATCACGAACGTACCGCCGTTCATGTACACGCCCGCGCCGAAAATATCGTTGGTTTCGCTTGCGTCTTTGTTTCCGGCGATCACGCCGCCGTTCATCGTGAAGCTACCGCCGTTTATGTAAACGCCGCACGTCATTGAGCAGACGGTGCCGCCGTTCATTGTGAATGAGCCGCTGACGTTTATGCCTTTGGCTTTAACGCCCGAGCCGGTCAGACGGATCGCACCTCCGATGCCGTGAACACCGGCGATGATCTCCTGCTCCGTCGGGTCGCAATCATAGATACGCAGGGTCGCGCCGGCGGGGACGTTGATGACATCAGTGACATTCTCCATCATGATGATAGAATGACCGTTGAGGCAGATATTGACATCGCCGTCCGTGGGAACGACCCACGTGTCGCTTAACCCGACGTCATCGACGAGATAATAATTGCCCGCCGTGGTGGGAAGGCTGTCGTCCTTATCCCATTCCTTGAATGTGACCTCAGCGGCGCCCTCGCCGTGCCTGTGCGACTTGAACGTCGCGACAACGGTGACAGGCTTATCCGGCATTTCAAAGCTGTACGTTCCGGCATTGTCCCTGATCGGTGTTACGACCTTATCGCCGGAGCAAACGTATGTAAGCTTATCAAGTTCAAAATTCTTTTCGGGGTGAACCGTGACGGTGATGATATCGTCCTTATTCGCCAACGCCTTATCAACCACGATATAACCGTGGTTATCGTCCTTCAATTCCTCCGGCGTGCCGTTGGTGATGGCTTTGGCTGTGCCGATACGTCCGCTGACGGAAACAGAAGGCTTATTTTCAGTCAAAAAGCCGCTGTCGCCGTAGGGCAGGTCGCCGTATTCTACAAAATAACCCTTTACGGCATATTTTTGAGCGCTCGGCAAATTGCTGGCTGCGCATTCGGGCATATCATTCCAGCTACTCGGAATTTCTACACCGGCGGCGATTGCCGCGTATCCGGGTCCGACAGTCAAGGTGGTAAGGCAACATTCATTGCCGCCATTACTTACATCACTGCCGTTCGGCTCATTTTCACGCCAGTTAAAATAATAGCCTTGACCTTTGTTATACCCATACGCGTCGTTACTGTTAAAAGCACCGTTATAGTCCCCATAGAAGACCTCGCCTCTCTCGGGGCCGCACGCCCAATACCACGTTTTCATCGTAGCTCTGTCGTATGTCCCGTGATCGTCAACGGTATAAGTGTAATACAGGGCGCCGTCCTCGTCCCCGTGATTCAACACGGTACCGCCGAGGAAGCCGACAGAATCCGACGCTTTATAAATGAACAGATCCTCGTCAAAATCCTTGACCGTGGCAAGATAACCGGTTCTGCCGGCAAAGGTCATGCTCTTTGCCGTGTTATATGCGTCTATCCAGTGATGAGATCCGTTATCCGGATATGCCACGTATTGATAATAGTGTCCGTTCGCCGCGTTGAAGAAGGTCTTTTCCTCGACCGTATCGGAAGAGATCGAAATCTGGATCGTCTGCCCGATGGGGCTGTTTTTGAATACGATCCGTTTTACGTATTCGGCGATCTCCGCAAGCGTTTTACCCTCCGACATATTGATGACGACCGAGTAATTGGTGCTGGCCGTATCGCTTTTCGCAAAGCCGTCAACGGTCGGCAGCGCCATTTCTTCTCCGCTTTCCAACGCGTTGCCGTAGGCGATCATCATGCTCTTGAATTTCGCCGTTCCGGAGCCACTTGCCGATATGAAGGCTTTACTTTCAGAATCATAAAGCCCTAATCTGAATTGCTCACTTGAGTCATAATACAGGTTATATACATTATCGGTCGCGCAGGCCTTTTTAGCATCGTCCGACAGACGTATGTTGAAGGTATATGTGCCAAACTTTTTGGTGACGCCGTTCAGCACCTGCCCGGCAATGCCCATCGTGCGCTCGGTCTTGCGGAGCTGATAACCGGAGCCCTCATCCACGAATCTGTTTATCGTGATATGCGTCAGTTTGCCTGCACATGACTCAAAGGTACAGCTGCCCGAGCCAACCCAAAGGTACAGATAGTAGTCCTTATCTACATCGAGCTTTGCCAGATCGTCCTTCGTATTGACGTCAAGGGTTATCCAGACAGGATCATCGGGCCTACCGACATTGACTTCCTGCCACACGCAACGTGATTTCAGATCGGACACATCGCTATTAGACGCGGAGAATCTCCCACCGGGGGTAGAATCCGTCGTCGGGAAAATATCATCGTTGGCCTCGATGATCGCAAATCCATAATTTCGGGAAGTAACATTCCTCCAATATTGCGGATCGTTACAAATCGCCTTTGCGGAAAAACCGTCGATTTTTCCGTAGATGTCCGTCGTAACGTGGATATCTTTCCAACGGAAATTTCCGTTTTCCACATCGTAGGCGTCATCCGGCGAGCCCGCCACTACCGTTATCGGCAGAATTGTGAAGGTCGAAAAGACCATCAGCATCGCCAACATGAAGCTAACAATTTTTTTCATATCTTTTTCTCCTTTGTCAGAGATAATTTAATCTGTTTCATCGGCTTGCGCCGAAAAAGCGAAAAATCCATTACCATGAATTTTTGCAGGGATCACGGGCATAATTTGACGGAACACGTCATTTTTCCGGCTTTTTCCCCATTTTTTGCATCGTATCGATGCGTATAGTGATAGATACTATCACGTTAGCACACATTCTATCGGTTTGTCAATACAAAATTCGCATTTGTAACAATTCTGCAATATTTGCGCCGTGGCAAAAAAGCCTTGCAATACGGGACTTTTTATGACGGACGCAATCGGATTTGTGCGGAAATGGGACGTTTGCCTTTGCAAACGTCGCTTGTTATGCTATAATATAATGTGAATTTCCGGCACATACGGAACGCGCGTACGGAACGGTGAGGACGGCGACAGATAAAACAAAGACGAATAAAAGCAAGGGCAGAGAGGTCGTTTCTCTGCCCTTGCCATATTTATCGTGTTTTTGTCCGGATATTCCGTGTGAGCGACGGCTATGCGTTTTGCAGGGTGCAAAGCATCACGGCAACGTCGCGCCGCGTCAGCACGTCCGTCGGCTCATCACACGGCAAAAGCCCCGCAGAGCACAAGAGCGATACGCCGTCACGCGGCATACTGTCGCCGATATACGCCGACGTCGGCACCGCCGCAAGGATACCCAGATCACATTTCTCATTCAGTCTGCCGATGACGTTGGCGGCGTCTGATACTGTCACCGCGGCGTCTGCGTCAAATTTTACCCCGTCGCCGTCCGGCATACCGACGATGATGCCCAGCCTCGTCGCCGCCGCGACATAGCCGCGCAATTCGGCGGAAAGGTCGGCGTCATCGGTATAGACCGTTTTCGTGTCTTCGGCGCCGATCAGCCTGTCGAGGCCGAGCATATTCATCGTCATCATCAGAAATTCGCCGCGGCTAACGGTGCGTCCGGGCTCAAAATACATCGCGGTGCCGATCTTTTTGCCCGTCATCACTCCGCTTTCGGCGAGGGTGACGGCGGCAACGTGCGCGCTGTCACCGGTCATATCGGCATACACTGTGCCCGTATTGTTCTTTTTCACCGTGACGCGGCACTCGGCATTTTCAGACGTGTTGCCCCACTTATCCGACACGCAGAAAACGAACGTGTCGCGACCGTAATATCCTTCGGACGGATAATATACGAATTCACCGTTTGCCGACAGCGCGACCGTGCCGTACTTGCCGCCGGAAACCAATGAATACGTCATTTCGTCGCCCTCGCCGTCCTCGGCACAAAGCGCGGAATGTACCTGCACACCCGCAATACATTCGCAGACGGCATCCTCTGCCGTCGGGGCAAAATTCAGCGCCGGCAGCGATGTGACCTCACATACGAATACGCTGTCATAGCCGTCCGACGGCATCAGCGTGAATGTGTCCGTGCCGCCCGACGCCGGAGCATAGCGCAAATCACCGTATTCCTCCTCCGGGATGAACGCGCCCACGGCAACGTCACGCCCATCCAGCGTCAGCTTGCCGTTTGTCGGCAGGGACGCGACGGTAACACCGCCGCGGCAGGAAAAATCTTCGTCGTAAAATGACACCGTATTGGTGCCCACACACGTTTTGACGACCTTATGCCGCGCCGCCAGCACGTCGATCGCGGGCGATACGGAGCCCGCCGCGCACACGACAGACGCCCAGATGACGGCACAGAGGCAAAGTGAAAGACAGATAATCAGTTTTTTCATAATAATCCTCCTTAGCACAGGAATGATCCGACCCGGTTTACGGGGACGGATTCTCCGTTATGCTTTGTTACACTATTTTCGTCACGAAAAAACGCGGATTATTCAAAAAGACCGAGAATAATTGAAAAATTCATTATAATGTGATATAATCGTGTCGGGTGATGAAATGAAAAGGGTGATTTTATTCACAATAATACTCTCCGCCGTGCTTTGCTCGTGCGGGAATACCGACGCTCACTCGGTCACGCTGATGTATCACGAGGTGTCCGACGATATCTTTTCGCCGAGTGAGGAGCTGTTCGTTTCCCCCGCGGATTTTGAGCGACAGCTGATCGCCCTGAACGAGCGCGGTATCGGGACAGTCTTTGCCTCTGAAACGCCGACGGCCGACGGGACCTTTGCGGTACTCACGTTCGACGACGGTTATGAGGGAATATACAAAAACGTCTTCCCCCTGCTGAAAAAATATAACGCACACGCAACGGTGTTTCTGATAACGTCGAAATTCGGCGAGGAACATCATCTGACCGAGGACGAGGTGCGTGAAATGGCGGCAAGCGGTCTGGTGGAATTCGGCTCACACACCGTCACGCACCGAAGGCTGACGGAGCTTGACGATGAAGAAACGGCATACGAGCTGAGAGAATCGGCGCGGATAATTTCCGGGCTGACAGGTCGGCCGGTGACGTCGCTGGCGTATCCGAACGGCGCGTACGATGAGCGCGTAATAACAGCGGCGCGCAAGCTGGGTTATACTGTCGGCTACACGATAGACAGCACCCACGGCAAAAAAGACGAATTGGCACTTTCGCGCTATACCGTATGGCGGGAAACGGGCGATGACGCATTTGCAAAATACATAGACAGTCCTTTCTGACGGACGGTCACAATATACAGATCAAACAACAGTGAGGAAAAGCCTATGGGAAACTCAACAGGAATCAAAGAAAAGAGCAACGACACCATAAACACCACCATCCTGAGCAGGATCACCCGTGACATAGGTGACGGGCTCATCGTTTTGGATATGCACGGCCGCCCGATATTCGTCAATCCGTCAGCCAAGCATTTTTTACAAAAGGCCGATATCGATTTCAGTGACAAAACGATCATGGAAATGCTGGACATTAATGTCGCCAATGACGAGATCATCGAATTTCTGATCAACGCGGTCTTTGAAAAAGAGAAGACGCACGAGGGCGTGATCAAATACGTGACCAAAAGCAAAGATGTCAGATGGATACGTATGACCACATCGTTTATCTTCGGCGATGAAGACACAAAAGAGAAAACAGGCGTGCTTGTACAGATAGCCGACATTACGGATATACAGGTGTTGGAGGAAAAGACCCGCGATTCCGCGTCGGTTTTCGTCGTTCTGATGGCCGCCATCTGTCTATGGACATTTTTGTATCTGGTTTGGGAGCATTTTGACAGACCGATCTCCCCGGCGCTGATGACTAAGGTCGTGGAGGCATTCGGCTTTGTGATCTTCTTCATCTTATGCAAGTTTACCAGCATAACGATCAAGGATATGGGACTTTCCGTGACGGGCGTCGGGAAATATCTCGTTATTGATTCGATATTCACCGCCGTTGTTCTTGCCGGAATGATCGCCGTCAAGGCAATAATGATTAAGATCGACCCCTCAATGTTCACAAAAAAAGCCATATTCAATTTCGCCCTTTGGGATTGGTCGTGCTATATATATCCGATCACGGTCATAGTACAGGAATTCCTGACAAGGGGCGTATTCCACGAAAGCATAAAGAGGATCATGCCCGGTAAACATTCCGATTTTTGGGCGATACTCGTTTCATCATTGTTTTTCAGTGCCTTTCATCTGCATAAGGGCATTGCGTTTATGATCGGGGCTTTTGCCCTGCTCAGCGTATTCGGCCTTGTGTACCGTAAGCAAAAGACGATCTGGGGGCTGTGCATCCCGCATTTCGTTCTGGGAACGGCTATCACAATGATATTTGAGATAGCATAAACAGGTATATTTATCAACAATAAAAGGGCCCTGCGGTGCTAACGCAGGGCCCGTATTTTAAGCAAAATGTTGAGGATTATCCGATTTCCGAATCTTCGTAAATATTGGTGAACTCCACAAACGTGATCTCCACCTCCGCCTCACAATATGATGTGTAGGTGTAACCGAACGGCGAGGTCTGTGTGCCCTCCTCGCGTATTACCGTCAGTTTGACGGTATCACCGGATTTATATTGCAACAGCAGGAAATGAAGCGCGTCATAGTCGTTCAGAAGGCCATTGTCTGCCGCGTATCTCTGCAGATTAACGCCGTCGACCGCCGAAATGATATCGCCGACCTGAAGATCGGAGCCTGCGGCACTGCCGTACTGATTGATAGCGGAAATGTATGTGTAATACGTCGTGCCTGTAAAGCCGGAGGACAGCGTCTTCTGTGAGATCACGACGCCTATCTGCGCCTTGCCGGGTATGTGACCGTTGTTCTCACGCAGGGTGTTGATCGTATCGATGACGAGCTTTGCCGGTATTGCCGCGCCGTTACCTTCCACGACGTTACCGTTTTTATCTTGATAGCATTTGGAATTGACGATGCCGATGAGGTAGCCGTTGTCGTCAAACAGCGCGCCGCCGGAGTTGCCCGCGTTGATGGGCGCGTCTATCTGAATGAGATCGTTCATGAATATCGTCACGTTAGACGATACGATCGAGCTGGACCTGTGCAGCGCGCTGACGATGCCCCTCGTGGCAGTCAGTCCGCTGAGATTCGGGTTGCCCACCGCATAGACGGTATCGAATATCTGCACCTTATCGCTGTCGCCGAATGTGGCGTACGGGCAATCGTCTTTGTCGATCTTCAGTACCGCGACATCGGTGTCGAGATCGCCGAACACGTACTGCGCCTCATATTTCTCGTCCTCAAGTATTACGTTGATGACGTACGAATTTGTCGTCAGACCGCCCGCAACGTGGAAATTGGTGACGATATATCCGTCCTTTGTGTAAACGACGCCGCTTCCGCCGCCGACGACCTTATCGGGCGCGGTCTTTGCGCTCAGCTCTACCAAAACGACGGCGCGATAACTTTCGCGCAACTTTGCGAGCGACTCGGATTCCGACTTATCGGTGTTGATATCCGTGATCTCGGTGCCGGAATAATCGGACGTGGTTTCTTCAAGGCGCGGGGCCGTCGTGGATGCCGTGGTCGCGGCGGTCGTCGCTGTCTCTGAGCCGGTCGTCGTGTCGGGCACGTAATATGCATCATATACCCTTGCCGCACCGACGCCGAATGCCACGCACAGTACGATACAGCATACTATGATGACGGCAAGCGTACCGCGCGTCATCTGCACTGTGCCTTTCTTTTTCTTTTTGGGCTCCTCCGGCTGAGGTCTTACCGGCTCGGAATAGAATGAATATTGCTCCTGACGCGGAGGCGTATACTGATACGGGCGCTCCGGCTCAGGCTTCACGTCGTATATGCGGTCGTCTGCATCTGCGGACGTCGCCTCTTGCTCCGGCTGTTCGCTGTCAGTGCTTTCTGCCGGCTCGTCTTTTTGCCGACCGTCGTCCGCATCCGCCGATCCGGTGTCTGCGATGTCGCGGTCCTGCTCCGGCTGTTCGCCGTTGTTATTCTCGCTGTCAAATTCTTTTTCTGGGTTAAACACGGTTTCCATCTCCTTTTTCGTTTGTAAGTATATCATACTGCGCAAATATTAAGATTGAATGAACATAGGTGCATTTTGTTGTAAACAAAGCGTGAGAATTCTGTATTTTTGTCATTTTTCGCGATCGGCTTGTAATGTCGGCGGATATGTGGTAATATGGGCGCAAAGACGGAGGACGTTATGAAAAGATCCGATATTGCGATATTCACAAAGATCCCGACGCTGAAAACAGAGCGTCTGACCATGCGCGCGCTGACAGTCGCGGATGCCGCGGATATGTTTGAATACTCATGCGGCACTGCCGTACCGAAATACCTTTTGTGGAGCCCACACAAGGATATTTTCGTCACGCGCAGTCATCTGCGCTATCTCCGGACGCAATACGCCGCCGGTGAGTATTACGATTGGGCACTTGTTCTGACGGAGGAAAACAAGATGATCGGCACGTGCGGCTTTTCGCATTTCGACCTCGATAACGACAGCGCCGAAGTTGGCTACGTGCTGAATGACAAATATTGGGGCAAAGGATATGCGACCGAGGCGGTCCGCCGCATCGTGGAATTCGCATTCGACTGTCTGCCGTTGAACAGGCTGTCGCTTCGTATTCTGGACGGCAACGACGCGAGCGTCAGGGTCGCGGAGCGTTGCGGATTCCGCCGCGAGGGCACCCATATCGACGCCCTGCTGGTCAAGGGACATTACGTCACATATCACGATTACGCGCTTTTGCGCGACGAATATATCAATAGAAGGTAGCGACCGGTTCATCGGGTTGCCCGCACTTTTCCAGCGAGGTTATCTCCATGACCGGACCTTTTTTTCCGTATGCCTTACTGAATCTGATACCGATCTTTCCCTGCGCGATATACCAGCCCTTTTCCTCAAATGCAAATCCCTGCGGATTTCTGCACGCGATACCGGCATAGCGTATATCCTGCACGCAACACGTCATCATATCCCTGCCGAGCACCAGCCCGTCGGGGAGATTTTTATTTTTGACGGCGTACACCTTATATCTTATCGTCTTGCCGTCGTATTTATTCATCTCGTCGCACAGGTCACGATACCAGATGGCGTAATCGCGGTCGTCTATCTCAACCACGTCGGCGTCAAGATCGAACGGAAGCGGATCCTCTATCTCATCGGGTACGACCTTCCCGTCGGCAAATTCATATACTATCTCACATCGGCGGCTGGTGGCGCGCACGATCTTATGAAACATCTCCATATCGCAGTCGTCGCGATAGCGGTTGAACGCGACGAGGTCGGCAAGCGAAAGCTTATCGACGACGAGGCTTCTCATATTTGCATTGTAATTTATGAACGTGGTGGCGTCGGCAAACACGAACGTCTGCGCCAGCGCCCAACGCTCCGGCATATTGTCCAACAATGTCTTTGTCAGCCACATACCGTTATATTCGCACATCACGCGCATCGGCTTATATTTTTTGTCGATATCGGAAAGGAATTCCGGCGTGAGCTCAGACTCGTTTTCGACCGTTATCAGTCTGACGTCGCCCTTTGGCATCGTGGAAACGTCATACTCCTCGATGCCCTCCTCGCACATCAGAATGACAGTGCTTTCGCCGTCATTGAAGCGCGTATCCTCCATCGTTTCCTGTACGAATTTCGTCTTCCCCGATTCAAGGAATCCCAAAAACAGATATACGGGTATCTGATCCATCGCTTATACCCCGAAAAGTGATTTCAATTCGTCATCAACGAGCTTTGAGCCGATAACGCACAGTCTGCCCGTAACAATCGCGGAGCCGTAACGCACATTGCTCTCGCCGGGGACGTAGTCAAAGTGGATCCACTTTCCGTCCTCGCCCGCAACGATACCCTTTGAACGCAGTACGATACCGTATTTGTCGGCATCCTCCAACGCCTTGAGACATTGCTCTATCTGCTCGGTCGTGAATTTCTTTGCGGTTTCCGTGCCCCAGCTGACGAATACCTCATCGGCATCGTGTCCATGATGATGGTGATGATGACCGTGCTCGTCGTGGTGATGGTGGTGACAGCACTCGTGGTCGCCGTCATCATCGTCGTGGTGATGGTGGTGACAGCACTCGTGGTCATCGTCGTCATCGTCGTGGTGATGGTGGTGGCAACACTCGTGGTCGCCGTCATCGTCATCGTCGTGGTGATGGTGGTGACAGCACTCGTGGTCGCCGTCATCATCGTCGTGGTGATGGTGGTGACAGCACTCATGGTCGCCGTCATCATCGTCGTGGTGATGGCAACTCTCGTCGGCAAGCAGCTTTAATTCCTCATCGAGGGTGTTTTTGTGCTCCATGGCGTCGAGTATCAGCCTGCCGTCAAGCACGTCCCACGGGGTCGTGATGATCGTGGCATTGGTATTGTTCTCGCGGAGCATTTCTATGACGGTCGTCAGCTTTTCCTCGCTAATTCCGTTCGTGCGGCTGAGCACGATCGAATTGGCGTGTGCGACCTGATCGCAGAAAAACTCACCGAAATTCTTCATATACATCTTGCACTTCGTCGCGTCTACGACGGTCGTGAAGCTGTTGAGAGATATCTTTTCCGACGAGATGCTCTGTACGGCGCGGATGACGTCGGACAGCTTGCCCACGCCCGACGGCTCAATGACTATACGGTCGGGTGAATATTCGTCGATGACCTTTTCCAGCGCCTTTTCAAAGTCGCCGACCAGACTGCAACAGATACAGCCCTGGCTCATCTCCGTGATCTGAATACCGGCGTCCTGCATAAAGCCGCCGTCAATGCCTATCTCACCGAATTCGTTTTCGATGAGCACGAGTTTCTCGCCCGCGTATGCCTCTTTTATCAGCTTTTTGATCAGTGTGGTCTTACCGGCACCGAGAAAGCCCGAAAAAATGTCGATCTTTATCATAATCACATCTCCTCATTTCAGTATTGAAAATTACCATAAATTATATTATACTACAAAAAAATAAAAAATCCATATTTTTGGGAAATATATTTGAAAAAGGTGCAAAAATGATAAAAATCAACAAACCTCACGGCAGAGATATGGTGATACTCAACCTCACCGATACACAGCTTTCGTTTCATGATTGGGACGAGGACAATCAGACGGGCTTCTTCACACGCGGGACTATCAGCCGTCTGATAGAAGAAGTACGCCCCGACCTCATCACGATGACAGGCGATCTGTCATACTCCGGCTCAAACGTGTCGTATCGGAATATGCGCGATTTCATCAGCTCATTCGGCATTCCGTGGACGACGGTATGGGGCAATCACGACAACCAGGGCGGTGCCGATCCGATAAAGTACGTGGTAGATGAATATAAAAAATCTCCGATGTTTTTATACGAAAGCGGAGATGAAAAAATGGGCAACGGCAATTTTGTCATAACGATATCAGACGGCGACAGGATACCGCTCGCGCTGATAATGATGGACACACACGATAAAATGGAATACACCGACGAAGCCGGCAACACGACCATGCAGTGGGCACACCTTTTGCCGTGCCAGATGGAATGGTATAGAAAAACAGCGCGCGAGCTGAAAGCTCTCGGCGCCAATGAGCAATTCATTTTCATACACACACCGATCTACGCATACCGCGAGGCGTACCGTGCCGCCGCAAAGGACCCGGCACGCGTATATTCGATCGAGGAGGGCGACAACCCGGAAAGCTGGAACGACGGATATCGCGACAGCCGAGGCGTGAAGTGGGAGAACATTTCGTCCTACCCCGCGGACGAGGGAATGCTTGATGCCATTCTGGAGTCGGGCGCGAAAACGTCGGTCATCTGCGGTCACGATCACAAGAACGATTTCATCATAAATTACCGCGGCGTGCGTCTGATGTACGCGCTGAAAACGGGCAACGCCTGCTACGGTGACGAGCGGCTCAACGGCGGCACTGTCATCACCGTAGACGAAAACGGAGTCAAAAGCATCGAACAGCGGTTGATCAGACTGTGACTATTCAATGATGTTTCCACTCACGTCCGCAGACACATCACTCGGCAAGGCCGAGCATCACGAACAAGGTGTACATCACGTTCCGCGCAGGCGGAACGCATCGTTCGGCTCAGAATGACAGAGGGGAGAGCCCGCTTTTGCGGTCTCTCCCCTCTGTGTTGTTTTCTATCTCAACGTGCAATAATAATAGATCGGCAACGCACTCCAACCGTGACACAGTGATCCCACGGTGTCAAAATCCGCCTCGCCCTTGAGCGTTTCCCAAAACGTCGTGGCGCCGGCGCGCAACATCTGCAGATATACGCGGTCTATCTCATCGAGGATAGCCCGTCCGTATTTTTCACGATCGATCCTCAGCATCGCGTCAAATCTGTAAATATTCATGCTGATGGTATTCGGTATGACGTACAGCCCTGTGTCGGCGGCGCCGTTTGATGCCATGATCCTTTCGGCCACGGACGTATCCAGCCCGTCAAACGCCCCGCATAATACGCACAGGGAATTCGTCAGCACACTGTATTTGCCCGCCGCACGGTCGGCAAAGGAATCAAAAAGTCCGTCCTTTTCGCGATAGAAGCATCTGACGATCGCCTCGTTCACTGCCCTTGACTGCTGTGTGTAATACCCGGCCTTTTCGTCCTTGCCCAGCGCAGAGCAAACACGTGAAAAGCTTTGCAGTGCCAACGAAACAAAAGCGTTCAGCGGTGCCTCAAGCGACGGCTCCGTTTCGCCGAATCTGCCGTCGAGCGTTTCCGCCCACTCATAGAAATTCCAATATTCCGAATTTTCTTCAGCGTAGAAATTCATGACGGCACCCGTTTCGTCGCGACGGGACAAAAATGTTTCCATCAGCTTTTCCATTGTATCATAACACTCCGCCGCCAACGTCGTGTCGCCGGAATAGCGTATATAGTCGTCCATTTCCAAAAAATAAGCACACGAAAACGACGGTATCGGCGCGTCGGTCCCGCCCGGTGCGCACAGGCTCAGAAGTCCGTCGGCGCGCGGGTGACTTGACATCAGTCTGAACGAAGCGCGCGGGAATTCCGTTTCGCCGAACGCGTAATATCCTGCCAGCGCCTGATTGCGTGAGTCCATCGCGTACAGCGCCTGCTCACGCCACGGACAGTCCTCATAATGCTCATGCATACATAGTTTCAGCGTACGGACGCACGTATCGATTATCGTATCACGCAAAAGATCGCCCGTGTGCAGGCGTTCGTTCTGCACTGTCAGAGGGTAGTCTGTCGGGCGTATGCCGGCATAATCCACCCTGACCTCCGACGAAAAGACAAAAAACTGCAAATACCGGCATCCAAACCGTCTGAACGTGTTGATAAATGTATTGCGCCCCGCTTTTGCCCTGTATTCACAGGTGAAATTGCGTTTATACGTACGCACCCGACCGTCCGTGAGATGCTCACCGTACGCTATCCATACGGTACAATCGTCGGGCACAGTCAGATCGAAATCGAGAAATCCCGATTCCTCATTCTGTAATTCGGTGACAAACCATACGCCGTCGCCGCCCTTATTCATAACGGCAAACGGCCCTCCCGGCGTTTCCTCACGGAAAGCACGGCGAAAGCGCAGTCCCGCCTCCGCCATATCCTCAGGTATGCTGCCTGTATTCTGCGACAGTGAGAAGGTGCCGCCGAGAACACGGCGCGAAAACGCACGATCCAGCATTTGCACCTTTTTTATCGGACGTTTTGCGACGGTCTCCGGCAGATCGGTCAGCGCGCTGTCGGTGTACGGCACGTCATCCCCCGGATTCTGCGCATCGTAGGCAAACGTCAGCCCCAGCTGTGCCGTGATCTTCAGCTTTTGATGGGGAATATATCCGGGGGCGCGGCGCGACGGTGTGGAAGCGTCGGAATACGCAAGCGTTTCACCGTCCTGCAATACCTCAAATCTCACGCCGGCCTTACCCTTTGTATAAGTCATGAAGTCAACGCCCTCATACCATACGGTCAGCAATACGTCATTGTCGCCGTCACGGACGTGCGGGGTGATATCCAGCTCATCGCCGTATTTATCATCGGGATAGCAGGCGTACTGACCGAAGCCCGCAAGTACGCCGTTTATATAAAGCGTGTAATCCGAATCCGCGCTGATGAGAAATGTCTGCTTTTTGCCCGCCGTCGCACGGAAGCTCACGGCAAACTCGGCATATTCGTCGGGTTGCGGTGCGTCGTTTTCCCATATCCAGCGCGCTTTTTTATATGGCAATCTGTCCATTGTGACCTCCGATAGTCTTCCCGTCCCGATATTTGCCGTCGGCGCGGGCTGTTTATTTTAAGAAAACCTCGATAACAGGCACGGTGACATCCGGTCTGACGACGGGAATATCGAATACCAGATCCCCGACGCCCTGCGACATGGTGAGGTGATCCGTGGCACCGTGCGCGTCCTCGGTGAACAGTATTTCAGACGCGTCGTGCAGGAACTGCGCGTATTCGACCTTACCTGCCAACCCCGTGAATTTCAGCGACTTGAACGGATACGAAACAAGGTGGATATACAGTCGCTTTCCGTCGTTGCTCTGTGTCAGAAGCGTGCCGAACGGCGCGACGAACTCCGGCTCTGCCATCGTACAGCCGTAGATCGAACGCGAATTGTATTTCATCCACTTGCCGTATGCATCCAGCATATCCGTGGCGCGCTTGTCTATGTATCCGCGGGCACACGGGCCGACGTTCATGATAAGGTTGCCGCCGAGCGATACCGTCTTTATCAGCATTTCTATCAGCATCTGCGGCGTTTTCCACGTCTGCTCATCGCGGTAATAGCCCCATGAGCCCGAGAACGTCTGACACGTTTCCCATGTCAGAAGCTCGCCCGTCTTTTCGTCACGCGGCCACGCGTCGGGCTGATACTGCTCCGGCGTTGAGAAATCCTGCTCTATGCCCGTGCGGTGATTGATAATGATACCGGGTTGCAACTCGCGGACGAGCGCGAGAAGCTTTTCCGCCTCCCAATCCTCCGGCCCTTTGCCTTTTCTTTTTACGGGATTGTCGCTGTTTTCGTCGCCCTTGACCGAGAAATCCAGCCACAGTATATCTATTTTGCCGTAATTCGTCATCAGCTCCCGGAGCTGATTGCGCATATATTCGGCGTATTTGTGCATATCGCGCTTTTCATTCTGCTCGACGGCGTCGGCGTCAAAGCGGCGCGGGTGGAATCTGTCGATAGTATAATCGGGGTGTTGCCAATCCAGCAGAGAATAGTAAAAGCCGACCTTCAGACCGTGAGCGCGGAACGCGTCGCAGTATTCCTTTACCAGATCGCGTCCGAACGGCGTATTCGTGATCTTGTAGTCGGAGTATTTTGTATCGAACAGCGCAAAGCCCTCATGATGGCGCGTCGTCAGAACGGCGTATTTCATGCCCGCGTTTTCGGCATACTGCGCCCACTCATCGGCATTGAACATATCGGGGTCAAAGTATTTGGTGTACCTTTTATATTTTTCCTCCGGTACTGCCTCCTTTGACATCACCCATTCGTGACGTGCGGCAAGGGAATAAAGTCCGAAATGGATGAACATTCCGAATCTGTCGTTGACAAACCAATCGGTGTTGCCGGGTGACTGCTTTCTCTGATAACTTGACATGATCTTACCTCTCTTATATAGTTATTGAGTACAGCGAGGCGTCACACATCGTGAACGCTATCTGTACGTATTTGTTTCCGATCTTTGTTTTTATGTCGTCGGGCAGCTTCACCTCGCGGCTGACGCTGTCCCCGAAAAGACGCGGTGTGGTGTAAATACGGCACCCGTCAAGCAGTATCGCGATCGTTATGTGCCCGACGGCGCTCGTAGCGAAATTCACATTCAGGTCACCGTCCGTCATCACACGTTGCGTCAGCACCGTTCCGCCGTCATATCCTGCGCGGATGCAGGCAAAGCCGTCCCGACGGACGGTACAGCGCCACAGCTCACACGCCTTATCCGAACGGTAGTTACGGCTGAGAAACATGGATATCTCGTCGGGCGCACCCTCAAACGCCGACCTTGTCACCGTGTGACCGTGACTGAGGTAACAGTCGCCGTAATACCAATTTCGCGCCGCCTCCGGTCCCGGTGTGAGAAACGCCTCCGGGAATCGGGTGAAATGCTCGCCGTCTCGTGAGAACATAAAGAGCGAATCGGTCAGTGCCGTTCCCATTCTGCCCCAACGGTCGATCATATATTGACGGTTTTCCCTGTCGGGCAGATTTTTTATCTCTTCCGCTTCATCGGCTCTGTCGAGATAGCGCGTGGGCGTGCCGATGAAAATATCCCCGTACGGTCGGATGCCGTTAGTATACATCTCAAAATCGTGCCCGTCGCTGTACGTGATCAGCTCCGGCTCCGAAAACGTCGTCAGATCGTCGGAATAGCACACGCGCACCGTGCGTATTCCGCCCCAGACGGGATTATCGGGCGATCCGCTCATTTTGCGGGAATAGAGGATATACGTCCTCCTTTTTTTGTCGTATATGAGCGTATTCTGACTGTCAAAATTGCCGGTGACGGGCAGGCGACGGCTGAATGTAAAGCTGTGTCCGTCGGCGGAAACATACAGGTCAAGCACGCCGTATGATCTGCCGTTTTCGTTTTTTGCCGTCCCGCCCGAAACGGCTTTGAACCGTTCTTCGGGCAGGCAATCCGGGTTTTCATCGACCATCACGGTAAAGTTATCGGTCGTCGGCGTCCCGATCCAAACGATATTGTTGTTACGATTTCCGTAAAAATCACATCCCGGAAGCTTCGGGGGCCAAAAATGGATGCCGTCCGCGCTTTCCAGAAGGCAAAAAGCAATGGGGTGCATACTGTGTTCGCATTGATAAGGCGGATATGAATTGGCACCGTAATAAAGGTAATATGTGTCCTGCCATTTCACGATATTGAAATATCCGACGCAGTTGCCCTCCCACGGCGCGTCAAAGGTATAAAGCTTTTCCTTCATCTGAGGATGACACAGCTCAACCGCGACGTTGCCCGTCAGGGTGCATTCGGCAGTGTCCCAAAAATACATGGTCTTCATGTCATTTCTCCGATCTTGTCAGCCTGTACGCTATCCTGCACGCGCGCATATACGCCGCTGTGAAATATTCGGTCAGGGTCATGGCGGCATACGCGTCGTTTTCGTGGCGATCCGGCTTTGAAGCATTGAGCAGCTCAAAATTCAGATATTCAAGCGCGGCGGACTTTTTCAACCGTGCGATATTATAATCCCAATCGCCTACGCCGTCGTACGGCAACAGGTGCAGATCGTCAGTCCAGAACGTCCTGCCGTCAAAGCGAGAAATGCCGAGATTATCGTTCACGTGCGTCATTATCAGCCTGCTTCCGTACATACCCAGCAAATCCATCGAATGGTTATAACACATCTCGTGACCGCTGTCCCAGCAATAGCCGACGTTGTCGCAGTCGGCAAACGCGTCCAGCAGGGCAAACAGGTGATCCTCTCCCTCGGTATTTTCAAACGCGATCTTCATACCGTATGCGCGCGCCCTGTCAACAAGTATGCGATAGTGATCTATGCCGCACTGCGTCGGCGCGGGAATATTGTCAAAGCCTATCCACGCGTGCATGACCACGACGGGTGCACCGATGGCATGACAGTCGTCAAGCACACGCGTCAATTCATCCAGCACAGGGGTATAGACCGCAGGGTCCTCGCTCCACATTTTTGCCGCTCCGCCGTACGGGGCGTGCACTGACTGCACCGCCATACCCAATGAGCGCGCGTACTCCGCTAAGGCGGCAAGGTCGTCGCAGTCCTCCCATTCGGGAGATACGGCGTCAAAGCCGACGCTGTGGACTATGTCCACGACCTCAACGGTCGGTATATCGTAATGATTGCCGAGTGAAATACCCAACTTTTGTTTCCACATAACATTATCCTCCACACGTGATGTATACAGTATATATCAAAACCCCGTACCAGTCAATAAGGTGCAAAAAAATATGTCCGCGCAAGGATGCCGAACGATCACAGCCGGATCATGCGATCGTAGCTCCCTTGTCATTCTGAGGCGTTTACGCCGAAGAATCCGATAGAAGGTTTGATCGCAGACAGATTTTGCGATCAGACCCGGAGCAGATTCCTCGCGTGCGCTCGGAATGACAGGAGGGGAGCGGAGTGATTCTGTCTGTACCGTGACGCACGAGCGGGAAATTTTCGCGCAAAAAAGTCCGGTCACGCGATCGTGCCCGGACTTTACGTCGGCCGTTGCGCGCCTATTTGAACAGCGTGCAACCCATTTGACGAAAATACTCTATTTTCTTATATATTTCCTCCGGCGTCAGCTTGAGCTCACGGGCCAGACATTCTACGCACATGAACTGCTCCGCCCCGCGATTGATGAATTTTTTATACGCGCCGATATCGTCACGCGTCAGCTCCCGCTTACAGCTTACGCAATTCATTGACCTTTACCAGCTTGGCAAGGAATACGGTGCAACCGTAGGCGTCAAGCGGTACGCGGACGTAATCATCGCAAACCGTCTTTTTGCCCGTAAAGCAGTCCGTCAGCTCAAATCCGTAGCCGGAGCCGCGTTGCAGACCCATCTCTTCAAACGAAAGAAGGAAGTCGTGCGCCTTGTCGCCGGAATTGAAAAATCCGAATGTGAATTCACGGTCGGAAAGATATCTGAACGTGACGTATCCGTCCTGCCATCCGCTGATCTCGTGCAGGAACTGCGGGCCTCTGCCCTCCTCGTCCTGATTTATGCGAATAAGATTCGGGTTTTTCAAAAGGGCGAGAGTATCATCGTCGATGCTTCTGACGTCGCAGCCTATCATCAGCGGCGACATGAACATACACCACAGTGCGAAATGATATTTATACTGATCCGGCGTACAGCCGTTGTCGATGCCGACGTTACCGCGGCCGCCCATGCCGCAGATGAGCATATCTATATCGTTATAGCAACCGGGCGCGGAATATCCGAGATTTGCGATCTGACTGCCGGAAAGCCGCTTGACCGACTCAAATTTATCAAAAATATCTCCGGTCGAACGGTACATATGACCGCCGGTCTGACGTGCCCATTCCCACACGTTCTCCTTGCCCCAATTGCACATTGAGAACAGTATCTCGCGCTTACATGAGCGCAGTGCCATGGACATCGTATTGTACGACACCCTGCCGGACCAATTGGGATGATAGCAGTTATCGTATTTCAGAAAATCGACGCCCACCTCATCAAAATACGCGGCGTCCTGAAACTCATGATTCATACTGCCCGGATAATCGGCACAGGTGCGTGGCCCGCAACACGAATACATACCGAATTTCAGTCCCTTTGAATGGACGTAGTCCGCAACGGCCTTCATGCCGTGCGGGAATTTATTGTGATCCGCGACGAGATTTCCGTTCTCATCACGCTCCTTTTCGCTCCAGCAATCGTCGATTACAAGGTACTCATACCCTGCGGCCAACAGACCCTTTTCGACCATCGCGTCGGCGACCTCCTTAATAAGGTCCTCATTGATATTCGCGCCGAAAGTATTCCATGAATTCCAACCCATAGGCGGTGTATTGGCAAGCATAACAGTATCCTCCGTTCAAGTGATGTAAAAATTATACTACGCCGCACCGCAAAAGTCAACATCGGTGATTGATTTGCGGCGCGTGTTATGATATTATCCATATATACGGGAGGAGATACAATGAAAACCACAGCAGTAAGAATGTACGGCGCAATGGATCTGCGCATGGAAACGTTTGAGCTTCCGCAGATCGCATCCGACGAGGTGCTGTTGCACATCGTCACGGATTCACTGTGCGCATCGACGTATAAGGCGGTAAAGCAGGGCACGGCACACAAGCGCGTGCCGCCGGATATAGATAAAAGGCCGATCATCATCGGGCACGAAATGTGCGGCGAGATAGTACAGGTCGGCGACGGGCTGACGGGAAAATGGCAGACAGGTCAGAGGGTGGTCATCCAACCCGCATTAAAGCTGGAAAGCGGTTACGACCCCGGATATTCGTATCAGTACATAGGCGGCAGTGCGACGTATGCCGTCGTGCCGTCGATAGTCATAGAGCGCGGCTGTATGATCCCGTACGGCGGCGACAGCTGGTTCGGCGGCTCATTGGTGGAGTCGCTGGGTTGCTCGTTGCGCGGATTCAAGGGTATGTATCACACCGATTACACCGATTACGTCCGCACCGACGGTGCGAAAAAGGGCGGAAGGCTGGCGATACTCGGCGGCGCCGGCCCCATGGGTATGGGCGCGGTCGAGCTGGCGATCGGATACGCGGGCGTATCGCAGGTCGTCGTCACGGACATAGACAGGGCGCGCCTTGACAATGCCGCCGTAAAATGCAGTCCCGACGCGGCAAAATCACGGGGCGTCGAGCTTATCTACCTTGATACCTCGCATATAGATGACGTCGCCGCCGAGCTGAAAAGGATTTCCCGCGGCGGATTTGATGACGTATTCGTCATGGTGCCCGTCCCCGCACTTTTTACAATGGCGGAGGAAATATGCCGCGAGGACGGATGTATAAATTTCTTTGCCGGGCCGGCTGTTCACAATCTGTCGGGCTCACTTAACCTGTATCGCATACACTACGACGGGATACACGTCGTCGGCACTGCCGGCAGTATCCCGGAGGATACCGTCGATACCATCGGGCTGATCGAACGCCATGCCGTTCACCCCGGCGCGCTCGTGTCGCACATACTCGGTCTCAGGGACGTGGCGTCTGCCATTTACGCTATGGAAAAGCCGAGCGGCGCCAAAAAGGTTTGCTATACCGGGCTTGACATTCCGCTGACGGCGATAGACGACTTTGCCCGGCTGGGAAAAACCGATCCGCTGTACCGGGAGCTTGACGCAATCGTCAGGTCGAACGGCGGCATATGGTGCGCCGAGGCGGAGAGGTACCTGCTGACTCACGCGCCGAAAATTGACCCGTAACGACAAAATGATCTCAAAAAACACGTTATCGGCGGCAATATCCGAAAAACACTTGACAATTTTTTTCATTCGTTTATCATTATTTTAATATTTTTTGTATCCCTTTTGATTTTTCATTCGTATAAATGTTCAGAAACGCAAAAAACAAAACACCGAAGGAGAAAACAACATGAAAAACGTGCAGGAAACAAACCCGACGGAAAAGAAACAGCCCGTAGAATTGAGTGACGAGGAAATGGCAAAAGCCACAGGCGGCGAGCTGTACCTCTACAACGGCAACATTTATTACAGTAACCGTGCCGTCGACAACGCCGATGTTATCACGGGAAAGCATATCATTTACGGCGGCAAATGTTACTTCGCCATTCAGCATTTTCCCGCGAGTGACTCTGACTCTCACGGATATTGGCTCTTCAAGGAAAACGGCAACGGGGAGTCGATCTATCTCTATGATGACGAAATGACAGTCTATGACCTTTACGATTGACGCTCTGAATTAAAACGCACGAATGATCAAAAAGGCCGGATGCCCGATTGCGTAATAAATAATACACGTTTGGTTTTTACGAAAACACTTGACAAATTTTTTTCATTCGTTTATCATTATTTTAATATTTTTTGTATCCCTTTTGATTTTTCATTCGTATAAATGATCAGAACCGCAAAAAGCAAAAATAAAACAAAAAATTAAACTAAAAAGGAGAAAATAACATGAAAAACACGCAGGAATTTAACCCGACGGAAAAGGAACAGTTCGCTGAGCTGGAGGACAAGGATTTGGAGAACGTAGTCGGAGGCTCGTTCGAATACGGCGACACCATATACAGTGCCGGAAACAACAACATTGACAGTAAAGATATCCAAGATAAGTACATTGTGTTTATGGGTAAATGTTATAAGGCTCATGCGCGTCATGGTGAAACCAAAATCGGTGATATCGTACTCGCCGGTCCGGGTTGGGAGTTCCGGGAAGTCAACGGCGGCAACGCCAAAATGTTTGTCCCGGATGCCGATACTACAACGTTTACTCTTTACAGTACATTGACAGAGTGTCAGAATGCAGCCAACAAATAAAAAACAGAATCGGGAGAGGCATCAGTCATAGGGATTTCCCCGCAGGTATAAAAAGCAAAGGCAGAAAGTTGACTTTCTGCCCCTTTTTATTATGCTCGCGTTTTTCGCGGCAGGTCAAAAGATTTGCCGCAGGCAAATATCATTTGCTTTTATCGCCGTGACGTGTCCGACGTCACCAATCCTTCTTTTTTGACAGGTCGTCGTACATCGCGAGATAGCTGTCATACCGACTTTGCGCGATCTGCCCGCTTTTCGCGGCGGCTGATACCGCACAGCCGTCCTCCTTCGTATGCGTACAACCGCGCCAACGGCATCGCGCGTCCAACCCCTCAAATTCCGGAAACGTGGCAAACAGCTCGTCGCGCCGGAAAAAGTCAAACGTGATGAGGTCCAGCATGGAAAAGCCGGGCGTGTCCGCAATATAACATTCCCTGTCGCCCGACGCGTATCGGTACAGCGTGACACTGCGCGTCGTGTGGCGTCCGCGCGACGTCTTATCCGCCAGCGTTCCGGTCTGCAGGGAAAGCCCCGGAAACAGCGCGTTCATCAGTGTGGATTTTCCTATCCCCGACGCGCCCGCAAATGCAAAAATGCGCGCGTTTTCCTCACGGACAAAATCGGATATCTCGGTAATTCCCTCGTTTTTATACGCGCTGACCGCGAAGACCGGCAGGCGCGCATTTCTGTATATCTGTGCGTATTTCTCGGCAAGCGCGGGAGAAATATCGCTTTTCGTTATGACGATGACGGGCTTCACGCCGCCGTGGATCGCTATGGAGATCAGCTTATCTATATACAGCAAATCGGGCTCCGGGTCCGTCGGGGCGAGCGTTATGAACAGCACGTCCACGTTCGCCATCGGCGGTCGGATAAGCTCTGTCCGACGGTCGCAGATCGCGCTGATAACATATCCGTCCCTTTCACGCGACAGCTCCACGCTGTCACCGACGAGCGGTGTCATCCGCTTATGACGGAATGCCCCACGTGCGCGGCATCTGTGGTTTTCTCCGCCGCCCGTGACCGTATACAGACCGCCGCTTAACGCCGTGATCAGATATTTATCCGTCATTTTATCAGCCAAACCGTATCACCGATGACGCGGCGCACCGACGGAATGGCAGACGCGTAATTCTGCCCCGCCTTAATGAACAGCCATATGCAGACCGCCGCCAATATCAGAAACAGCAGGAACACGATCAGTATGAGCGAAAACGGCAGAATATCGTTCTGCTTTTTTCTCTTATTCGCAGGCTTGTGCGGAGGCTGAGGCGCGGGCTGTGCGGGACGGCGATTTACGACGCCCGGCTGTGACGGCGGCTTTGGTATTCCGCGCGACTGCACAGCGGCTGACGAGCCGACATATCTGCCCCTGCTCTGCACCGCAGGGCGGTCCGGCTGTTGAGGCTGAACACGAGGCACGGACGGCTGTTGAGGCTTTGGCTGCGGGTGATGTGACCTTATGACCGTAGGCGGCACCATTCTCGGCACGTCGGCAGTCTCGGGATTTGCGTTGCTTCTGGTCCTTTCTATGACCAGATCCGACGTAGGCGTCGGCTTTGACGGGTAATGACGCACGAATACGGTCGTCGGATCCTGCTCCAATTTCCGTATATGACGCAACATCTGCGCCGCGGACTGATATCTGTTTTCGCGCTTTTTCTCCATAGCGCACAAAATGATCTGTTCAAGTCCTGCGGGGATCCTCGGATTGATCTCCGTGGGCGGCACGGGCTTTTCCGTTCTCTGCTTGATCGCGACGGCGACCTGCGTTTCACCGACGAAGGGCAGCTTACCCGTCACCATTTCGTACATCATTATGCCCAGCGAATAGATATCCGTACGGCAATCTATGTCCTTTACGTTCTCCGCCTGCTCCGGGCTCATATAATACGCGGTGCCGATCGCCTGGCTGAGAGTGGTTATCGTGTCGGCCTGGCGCACCTTTGCAATGCCGAAATCCATCACCTTTACGTAACCGCCGTCCATCAGCATGATATTCTGCGGCTTGTTATCGCGGTGGACGTTGCGCTTCTGGTGAGCGTGGTCGAGCGCACGCAGCATCTGATCGGCATATTGAACGGCATCGCGCCAATCAAGCGAGCCCTTTACGTCCATATATCCGCGCAGGGTTATGCCCTGAATGTACTCCATGACTATGTATTTGTCGTCGCCGTCCACCGAAACGTCGAGTATCTTAACGATATTCGGGTGGTCAAGCATGGATACTGCCAACGATTCACGCACGAAACGGCGCACGGAACGGTCCTGTGCCGCCAGATTGCCGTGCATCATCTTGATTGCCACACGGCGGCCGGTGTCGATGTCTATCGCCGAATACACGACAGCCATCCCTCCGGATCCGATCTTCTGCTCTATGCGGTATCTCTGATCAAGTATTCTGCCTATCCAACTGTTGCTTACATCCATTGTGACCGTCCTCCGCTCAGAATTCAGCGATTATCGCCGTGATGTTGTCGTTGCCGCCGCAATCGTTTGCATAGGCGATCAACTTATCGACCTTAACGGTCAGATCATCCTCCGTTTCGGGCTTTGACGGGTCCTCCGGAGTATAGATCATATCAAAAAGCGTCTTATCATCCGTATAATTCGACAGGCCGTCGGTGCACAGCAGGAGGTATCCGTGACCCTTGGCATCGAGTGAGCCGTAGAAAAAGTCCACACTCGGTTTTTCGGTCACGCCGATGGCGCGTGTGATTATGTTCTTGCGCGGGTTGTCCCTCGCCTCCTCCGGCGTGAGCTTACCCGTGTCGATCAGATCCTGTACGAATGAGTGATCCTTTGTGATCTGCTCCGTACCCTCAACGGTGATCCGGTAAAGACGGCTGTCGCCGATATTCATGATGTACATACGGTTGCGGAAGATCAGCGCGGCGACCATCGTCGTGCCCATTCCGCGGTATTCCTCATTGGAGCATGAAAGGTTATATACGGTGCTGTTGGCGATATCGCCCGACGATACCATGACGTATTTGATATATGCCTTGATGGTCTCTTCGTTCACGGCATCCTCATCCGTGCACGGGCGTGCAAAGATCGATTCGCAAAATGCGTCGACAGCCTTTTTCGACGCGACCTCGCCTGCCTTATGTCCGCCCATGCCGTCGCAGACGACGAGCAGTATCGCCTCGCCGCCCCAGATCGACATGGCTCTGAAACTGTCCTGATTGATAAGTCGGCGCTTGCCGATATCGGTATTGCCGTAATAGATCATAAAAGTATATTGTCCTTTCAATTTTCCGGTGCGACTGACGTCGCGGATTTCTTTGCGCGGAGCTGACCGCACGATGCGTTAATATCCGATCCCAACCGTCTGCGCACGGTCGCCGTGACGTGACGTGCCTCCAGACATTGTGCAAATCTGTCTATGCTGTGCCTGTTCCCGCTGACAAATCCGCGCTCCGCCACATTGTTTACCGGTATCAGATTTACGTGAAGCGGCATTGTGCCGCAATATTTTTTCAGCACGGATGCAAGCTCCGCGGCGTCGGCCTCGGTGTCGTTTTTGCCGCCGACGAGCGTGTATTCAAACGATATCCTGCGCCCCGTTTTATCAAAGTAGTCGCGGCACGCGGTCAAAAGCTTTTCGATATTCCATCTCTTGTTGACCGGCATCAGTGCCGAACGCGTTTCGTCATTTGACGCGTGAAGTGAGATCGACAGCGTGATCGGGAAGCCCTCATCGGCGAGGTCGTATATCTTATCCACCAGACCGCACGTCGACAGCGATATATGCCGATACCCGATATTCATTCCCTGCTCATTGCCGACAAGGCGCAGAAAACGCATGACATTGTCGTAATTGTCCAGCGGCTCACCTATGCCCATCATAACGATATTTGATACGCGTTCGCCGCTGTCGCGCATGGTCATTATGACCTGACCGAGCATCTCCGACGGCATCAGCCGACGCGATATCCCGTTCAAGGTCGAGGCGCAGAACGCGCACCCCATCGGACAGCCCGCCTCTGTCGAAATGCAGACGGTATTGCCGTGCTCATAATGCATCAGGACGCTTTCTATGCGTTCGCCGTCGTACAGGCGGTACAGGTATTTCACCGTGCCGTCGGTCGAAACGTACTTTTCATCGACGGCAGGCATCGGTACGTACGATATTTCTTTCAGTTTGTCTGTCAGTGAGCGCGGCACATTCGGCATTTCGTCCAGCGTGTGCCCCTTCATCATCCAGCCCCATATCTGATCCGCACGGAATCTCTTTTCGCCCAGCGATACCACGTATTGCGTCAGCTCATCCCGCGACAGCGACAAAAGGTCGATCTTGTCCATTTTATTTCCTTCTCAATTTTGCTATGAAAAATCCGTCCGTCTTATGTACGTCGGGGCGCAGCTCCGTCATTCCGTCCGTCATGACGTCGCCGACCGCAAACGGCTCAAGAGCGAAATCGCCGTGCTCCGCCAAAAACGTCTCCACAACACCGGCATTCTCCGCACGGCGAAGCGTGCAAGTGGAATATACCAGCGCGCCGCCGTTTTTCACGTATTGTGAATTTACGTCAAGTATCCTCGACTGCAACGAAGGCAGATCGGCGATATCCTCGTAGGCCTTATAGCGGATATCCGGCTTTTTTGCGATCACGCCGAGTCCGGAGCACGGCACATCGCATATCACGCAGTCCGCCGACGGCATACCGGCGCGCGTGAGCGTACCGTTCTGAACCGCCGTTTCGATTATGTCTATACCGAGGTACTGTGCCTCATTTGTGATCAGCGACAGCTTATTTCCGTGCAGATCGAACGCGTATATTCTGCCCTTATTGTTCATACAGATCGCGGCGGCAAAGCTTTTCCCGCCCGGACAGGCACAGCAGTCTATGACGGTGTCGCCCGGTTTCGGCGACAGCACCTGTGCCACCAGCTGTGACGCCTCATCCTGCACGAAAAAAAGCCCCGAATATTTTTCCAGCTCGCCGTACGACAGCGCGGTGCGCAGTCGTATCCCGCCGGACGACAGCCGTGACGGCTCGGCAGCTATGCCGTCGTCGCTCAGACGGGCAAGCAGCTCATCGCGCGTGATGCGCATCGTATTCACATTCAGCGTCATTTTCGGCACGCAGGTCATCCGATCCAGCAGTGCCTCTGCATCACGGCCGTACTGCTCCTGCCACAGACGGCAGATCCATTCGGGCATCGAGTATTTCACGCTCAGCCCGCGCACCGTGGAAGCAGACGGATATTTTATCCCGTCCCGCCCGCGCAAATATGAGCGCAGGACCGCGTTTATGAATGAGTCGCTGTTCTTCTTCTGCCAGAAGCGTCGCGAGATATTGACGCTCTCGTTCACCGCGGCGCTCTCCGGTATCTTATCCATGAATTCCAGCTGATATACTCCCATTTCCAGCACAATGAGCACGTTCGGATCTATCTCGTCGATCGGCCGCTCCGAAAACTGCGAAATGATATAGTCAAGCGTCAGCTTTTTTTCGATCACGCCGTAATAAAGCGCCGTAAAGAACGAACGCTCCACGCCGTCGAGCGAATATTTTTTTATTGCATTGTCCAGCTCAATATTGGAATACGAGCGACTGCCGAATGTCCTTTGTAACGTGACGTACGCCGCCTCGCGTGCATTCATGATAGTGCCTCCGTCGGCTTACGCCTCTGCTGTGAATTTATCTCCTGCCGATATGCCCCTGCCGCGCACGAAATCCCCACACGACATTTCCTTTTTCCCCTCCGGGATGATGCGCGTCAGTCTGACCGTGCCGACGGCGCAAGCCACGTCGATATAGCCCTCGCCCTTTGCGCCGAGCGCGACGACTGTGCCCGCTTCTGCGGCGGGTGCGTCGATCCTCCGTGCGGCGACCAGCTTCACGCTTTTGCCGTTCAGATACGTCACGGCTGTCGGCGACAGTGCGCGTACGGTGCGCAAAACAGTGTCGGCGTCGGTCGTAAAACCGACGGTCATATCTTCCTTTGTTATCTTTGCGGCATACGTCATCTCCGCGTCGTTCTGCTTCGTATACGTGACGGTGCCATCCTCTATCATCTTCATCGCCTTTACGATCAACTCCGCACCCAAATCGGAAAGTTCGGCGTGGACCTCATCGTAATATTTGCCCTCTGCGTCTATCGCGCCGGTCAGCATCATATCGCCGGTATCCAGACCCTCATCCATACGCATGATCGTGATGCCGATCTGCTTTTCGCCCGCCATGATCGCGCGCTGTATCGGCGCCGCGCCGCGGTATTTCGGCAACAGCGATCCGTGGATGTTGACGCATCCGCAACGGGGACGGTCGATAAAGTATTTCGGCAGTATCTTACCGTACGCGGCGACCACGATGATATCGGGGTCCATCGCGTCAAGCGTGTCGTTGAACGATCCGTCCTTCAGCGTCGTCGGCTGATATACGGGGATGCCCATAGCGAGCGCCGCCTCTTTCACCGGCGGAGGCGTCAGCTTATGTCCTCTGTTTTTCGGCTTGTCCGGTTGGGTGATCACACCGATCACGTTGTGACCGGCATCGGCTATCGCCTCAAGCGCGGTGCGCGCAAACTCCGGCGTTCCCATGAATACAACTTTCATCAGTCGTCCTCTTCGTCCGTGATTTTCTTTGCCTTTGACGTGTAAAGTATTCCGTCAAGGTGATCTATCTCATGGCACATACAGCGAGCCAGAAGCTCCGTGCCCTCATACGTCCTCGTGACGCCTTCCCTGTCCATCGCCTCGACCCTGACATATGACGGCCTGTCTACCGTGCCGCGCTTACCGGGTACCGACAGGCAGCCCTCGGTGCCCGTCTGATTGCCCGACGAATACGTGATGACGGGGTTTATCAGCTCCAGCACCTGACCCGGCTCCACCTCTATGACCACGATACGGCGCAGTACGCCGACCTGCGGCGCGGCAAGTCCGACGCCGTCGGCCTTCCGCATGGTCTGCACCATGTCGTCAAGCAGTATTTTCGTGCGCTCCGTGATCTCGGTCACGGGACGTGATATTTTGTAGAGCTGAGGCTCACCCTCGGTCAGAATATGCAAAAGTGCCATTTCTTTTCTCCCTTGAATTATGTAACAGTCGGATTTATGTCGGCGGTGACTGTGACGCCGGACGCCCCCGCAAATTCGCGCAGCAGTATCGCGATCATTGAGCGATACCGTTTGTTGTTCTTATGCTTTATGACTATGCGGCGGCGGTATTTGTTCTTTACCTTATATATCGGCATTTCAAACGGGCCGAACAGTATTATCGGCACGTCGAAATAGTCGTTTTCTGCCATTTTTTCTATTTTCGATCTGAAGCCCGTCGCGACCTCGCAAACACCGTTTTCATCCTCGCCCGTGAACATCACCGTGGTAATGTCGCAAAACGGAGGGAATGTGAACGCACGGCGCAACTTGATCTCCGAACGGTAAAACGATACGTAGTCCTGCTTTGCCGCCTGCCTCAGCGTTTCGTTGCCGGGGCTCATGGTCTGAATTACGGCGCGGCCGCCCGCCAGACTTCTACCCGCTCTGCCCACGACCTGCGTTATCAGCGAAAACGTGCGCTCATTGGCGCGGAAATCATCCATATACAGGGACGAATCGGCATCTATCACGCCGACAAGCGTCAATCGAGGAAAATTATGCCCCTTCGCAATCATCTGCGTACCGACAAGAACGTCGGCATTGCCCGCGGCGAAGCCGGAAACTATATCGTCGCGTGTGTCGCGTCCTTTTATCGAATCGGCATCCATACGCATAATACGCATTTCGGGGAATCGGTGTGACAGCTGATCCTCAATGAGCTGTGTGCCGTACCCGCCGTAAAACAGATGCTCCGACGAGCAGGACGGGCACAGACGCGGTGCCGTCGTGCGATATCCGCAGTAATGACAAACGAGCGACGTCGTCACCTTGCCGCGGTGAGCTATGAGCGAAACGGAGCAGTTCGGACATTTTATGACCTCACCGCACGTGCGGCAAATAGCGTAGCTGTTGTATCCGCGTTTGTTCAGAAAGAGCATCGACTGCTCATTCTTTTCCAGATTTTTATACAGCTCGACTGCCAGAATATCGCCGATGCAGTTATCCGTGTCGTCCTTCGGCACACCGCGCATATCGGACATGATGACCTGCGGCAGTGTGACGTTGCCGTATCTGTTCTGCAATACGACGGAATCGTAAACGCCGAGCTGAGCGTTATGAAACGTCTCTATCGACGGCGTGGCGGATGCCAAAACCAGCAGTGATTTTGCATACGTCACGCGGTATTTTGCGATGTCACGCGCGTGGTAACGCGGTGCCTCCTCGGATTTATACGTGTGCTCCTGTTCCTCGTCGATGACGATGAGCCCGATGTTTTTCAGCGGTGCGAACACAGCCGAGCGAGTGCCGATCACGACGTCGATCTCACCGCGTCTGATCAGCTTATAAGCGTCGAATCTTTCCCCGTCGGACAGCGCGGAATGCATAATGGCCAACCTTTTGCCGAATACGTTTGCAAACGCCGACACCGCCTGCCATGTCAGTCCTATCTCCGGCACCAGCACTATCGCGGTCTTGCCCTCATCGACCGCACGACGGCACAGCGAAATGATCACGCTCGTCTTACCGCTGCCGGTCACGCCGAAAAGAAGCGTCGCCCGCGGCTTTTCATCGTCCATCATTTCCGTCATTCTGTCGTACGCCTGCTGTTGCTCGCCGTTCAGCACGGGCAAAGCGCCGCCGCCCTCACCGGAACGGTAGTGCGTGCGGATCTTTTCACGCTTTTCCATCGTGACAAGGCCCTTTTTGCACAGTGCGCGGACGTGCTCGCTCTTATATCCCAACGACGTGAGATGGCGCAGATACGCGCCGTCCATATCGCAGATGAGCTCGTACAGCTCGCGCTGTGCGCGTGGCGTGCGCGCATTGTCAAGGCGCGACGCGTCGGCACCCACGACGGGAAACACCACGGTATCATAGGCGCCCGTACTGCCACTGACGATATCGCTGTCGCGCGTCAGCGTACCCATGCGCACCAGCCTCAATATGAGGGCGCGCGCCTCGGGGCCGTAGCGCGTTTCCAGATCGTTAATATAGACCTTTCCGCTGTCGCGCACGTACTCCGCGATATCCGAAAGTCTGTCGTCCGACGGTATCGGGGCATCCGGCACAAGCTCCACATAGTCCCTCGCGCGTTCAAGCGCCGCCGAGGGAATAAAACGAGCCACGGCGTCGCCTGTCGAGCAAAACGTCGTGTCACGCATGAATTCGGCAAGTCCGAGGAATTCCTCACTGAGCGAATACCCCTCGCCCGCCGGTGATATTATTTTTTTCAGCCCGCCGGCGTCGTCCGTTTCCGACACGCGCTCAACAAGGGCTATGAGATGCCTGTTCGCCTTTCCGAACGGAACGATGACAAAATCGCCTCGCGCCGTGTCGGCACATTCCGGCGGCAGGATATAGGTATATTCACGGTCTGCGGCAAACGGCAGATCGAGAATTCTCACCCCTGCCGTGCTTATCCGACCGCCCGGCTTCATCCGAGGTAGGGCTTATCTATCGTGTACTGACCTGCCGCGATGCGCTCAACGGCGTTCTCCACCGCTTTTTTGTCGCGGATATCCGTGTCGATGAGTGCGGACAACGGCTTATCTGTTTCCTTATTCGCGATAAGTCTTTCGGCGCGCTCGCGCTGCCGGCAATACTCATCGGTTACCTGACGGGCGCATTTTGCCGTCGCGATAACGAGTGTGTAGCGGTTGATTTCGCCGCCGTGTGTAAGCTCTTCGATAGAGGGTTTGATCATCATAATGCTGTATCTCCTTAGTTATGGTGTGTTAATTTTTCTTTTCGGACGCGAAATAATCATCGCGTATGTGCAGATTTCTGCCGGTTTTCAGCTTTTCCGCACGGAGTATGGAATATATATCCTCGGCGGCCTTTGCGGCACAGCCGTCATCGTTTATGACGATATAATCGTATTTATCGAGCTTCGCGACCTCACCGATCGCGGTGCGCATACGCTTGATGATGACCTCATCGGACTCGGTGCCGCGCCCGCGCAGACGCGCCTCCAGCGTTTTGCCGTCCGGCGGCAGGATCATTATCATAACGGCGTCGGGCACCTTTTGCTTTACCTTCAATGCGCCGATCGTTTCGATCTCAAGTATCACGTTTTTGCCATCGTTCAGTGCCTCATATACCGGGCGCGCCGGTGTGCCGTAATAGTTGTCCACGTATTCCGCGTATTCCAGCATTTCGCCGTCGGCTATCAGCACCTCGAACTGTTCACGGGTCATGAAGCGGTACGTCACGCCGTCCACGTCGGTCGGACGCGGCTTTCTCGTCGTGGCCGATACGGAATATCTGAATTCGTTTTCGCGTCCCTTTGTCAGCTCGGCGATCACGGTACCCTTACCGCTGCCGGCGGGGCCGGAAATTATAACCAACAAACCCTTATTCATCGCTTTCCTCCTCGCTGTCGTCATATTGCTGACCGCTGAGTCGGTTGGAAAGCGTTTCCGACTGAAGCGCCGACAAAATGACGTGCTCACTGTCGGTGATTATTACGGCGCGCGTGCGTCTGCCGCATGAAACATCTATGACTCTGCCCGCCTCCTTGGCGTCCTGCACCAGGCGTTTGATCGGTGCCGAATCGGGACTGACAACGGCGACGATCCTGCCCTCGGCAACCATGTTACCGTATCCGATATTGATGAATTTCATTCGGCCCTCCGTCATTCGATATTCTGTATCTGCTCGCGGATCTTTTCCAGCTCATTCTTTATTTCCATGACACAGCGCGTGATCTCAAGGTCGCACGCCTTTGAGCCTATCGTATTCGTTTCGCGATTCATTTCCTGCAATAAGAAGTCCAACCGTCTGCCGACCGGCTCATTGCCCGACACTATGCCGTCAAACGTCTTGAAATGCGAGGCAAGGCGAACCAGCTCCTCATCTATTGCGATCTTATCTGCGTACATCGCACATTCGGTCAGCAGTCTGCCCTCGTCGATAACGACCGAATCGCCTATGAGCTGACGAATACGCGTCTGCATCTTTTCGAACTGATTTTTCTTATCCGCCTCAGACAGCGGTCCTATCGTATCGACGATCTGCTCGATATGATTCCTTTTTGCCACTATGTCGGCCTTCATATTCGCGCCCTCTTTTTCGCGCGACGCGATGAACATATCCAGCGCCTCATCCAACACGGGCAAAAGGTTTTGCCATTCGCGTTCGGCGTCCTCGTCCGCCTTTTTCACAGCGAAAATGTCGCGGTTCTGTGCCACGTTCATGACCGTGATATCACGGGCGTCAAGGTCAAATTTCTCGCCCAGCTTTTTCAGCGCGGCGATATACGCGGCGGCATACGTTTCATCCAGCTTGATTTCTATGCCGTCCTGCTCCAACACATCGATGGTTATGAAAACGTCCAGCTTGCCTCTTGTGATACCGCGCGCCGTAATGCGCGACTTGACTTTATCCTCCAGATATGAAAAGGCGCGCGATATCTTTACGTTCGTGTCAAGATATCTGTTGTTGACGCTTTTCAATTCCACGATTATGTCGCGGCCCCCGCATTCGCGTTTTGCACGGCCGAAGCCCGTCATGCTTCTGATCATATTATGCCCCGCTTTTACTTAAATTTGTTATCACAGCCTGTTTTCGGCATACCTATAACAATACAAAGTATATTATATGATATTTTACCTTTGCTTGTCAACACCAAAACCAAATAAATATGCGCGGTCCGGATAAATATGGAGGGATTTCGGTTGTTTTGTTCATTCACGGTCTGTCGTATTATCGGCAAGACGGGCGGCGAACGATGTGTTCCGCTCCCCCACTGTCATTCTGAGACGCTTGCGCCGAAGAATCTGACAGAATATTCGATCACAGACAGGTCATGCGATCATAGCCCGGAGTGACAGGAAAAAAACAAAAAATGCCCACGGCCAAAGCTTCATCACCCTTTGACCGTGGGGTATGCGTTATTCATTTATGTTATCGCTCCGACCGCGGTCGCAAACTGTGATCCGTCCGGAATGATATAATTGACGTGAAACAGCTTCGCCAACCCGTCGTATATCGGCCGTGCCTGCGCAAGCTGTGTCAGACTGCCCGTCAGCACGATATTGTCGATGCCCGCGGCGCGTGCCGAGAAATATCCGAACATTGCCGCGACCTCGTATATCATATTCAGCACGCCCAGCTCTGCGTCGCCGTCTGTGACACAGTCCCCGACCTTACCGAAATTCGCCGCCGTCATATCGCCCGGCAGATCGACTGCCGCCGGCCTGTCGGCCATGTCACATATCCGCAGATCGACGTGTCCGAGGTCGCCGCCGTTTGCCATCGCCTCTATTGTTTTAATATCCGTCACGCCCGTCATTATCTTTGAAAGGCCGATCAGCGTTCCGCCGCCGACGCCCGTGCCGCCGAGATATACGGATTTCACGTCATTTCCGTTTTTCGTCGCGTGAACGACTGCCGTTCCGGTGCCGATGCTGACGACGATCGCGTCGGAAAGCCCGGACAAATACAGCCCGCCGCGCCCGATACAATCAAATTCCGCGGCCTTTTCACACCGGACGCCGCACATCGGCGAGGTGATCAGCGATGCTCCGACGCCCGTCACGACGATCCTGTCGGCAAAGCCCGCAGTCAACCCGTTTGCGGACGCAAATTCCGTCATCGCCGCTTCTGCCGCCGACGCGGTATCGCACGAAAACGGTACCTGCAACGTCAGAAGTCTGCCGTCACGCAATGCCGCCAGCTTCGTCGTACTGCCGCCTATGTCAATGCCGATCGTTCCTGTCATTTTTTATCCTTTCCAGCGCCGCGGCGCATATCCTTTCGCACAGTCCGGTATAGTCTATCCCCTCGGCGGCCGCCGCGAGCGGCATCAGCGATGTCGGCGTCATACCGGGAAGCGCGTTTGTTTCCAAAGCGTAGATCGTGCCGTCCTCCGACATAATGAAATCGGTGCGGGAGCATTCCCTCAGACCGAGCACGTTGTGCGCCTTCAACGCGAGCATACACAGCGTGTCAGCCGTGTTTTTGTCGATCGGTGCGGGGCATATCTCATCTGTCATCCCCGCGGTATATTTGCTTTTGAAATCAAAGGCACCGCCGTGCGGTATGATCTCAACGACCGGCAAAGCCGTGTCGCACAGCACCGATACCGTAAATTCGCGCCCGACGATCAGCTCCTCAATTATCAGCCCGTCGCCGATGCTGCTCTTTTCGATCGCTTCGTTAAGCTCTTCACGCGTATAGGCGAAATGCACGCCGATGCTCGATCCGTTCGATCTCGGCTTCACGACCGCCGGCAATCCGACCGCATCTATGACCGACCTCGGCTGGGTGCCGTCATACAGTATCCCGTCGGGTGTCCCGATACCGGCGCCGGAAAAGATCAGCTTGGTCAGATATTTATCCATCGCCAAATGGCACGCACGGCTGTCGCCGCCCGTATATCCGATACCGTAACAATCCAACAGCGCCTGTGCGCGTCCGTCCTCGCCCATGCCGCCGTACAAAGCCATGAAAACAAGGTCTGCCTGCCGCAAAAACGGTATCAAGCCTTCACCTGTCAGTGAACCGCAGGTCAGCTCACATCTGTGCGCTCCAACATCATACGGCTCATCGGGTATCGTGTGTTCGGAAGCGGTACGCCCGGCATACCGTGCGCATTCCTGCGCCGAAACGTCGCGCATAATGTCGCACAGCGCGACCGTGTGACCCGCGCCCGCCAAAGCTGCGGCTATGCCGCAACCGGATTTCATGGAAACATCGTGTTCGGGTGAAAGCCCACCCGCAAGTACAGCTATTCTCATTGCTCTCCTCGAAAATCGGTTTTACAGTATTATACGCTCAGATCCACCGTCATGTGAGGATCTTTGTCAAACAGCACATCCACGTTCTCACGGATGAATTTCTCAGTCTGCTCCGGCGCCCTGCCGACGTACTTTTCCGGTATGAGGATGTCGTCCAGCTCACCGCGTGTGATATTCAGCTCGCTGTCTGCGGCGATGCGGTCAAGCATATCGTTGACGCCACCTTCCTCCTTGACCTGTCTGCCTGCCTCCATCGCGTGGCGGCGGATCCTTTCGTGTATCTCCTGTCTGTCGCCGCCTCTGCGCACGAGGTCCATCATTATGTTTTCGCTGGCGATGAACGGAAGCTCATTCATCACGCGCGCACGGATGATCTTCGGATACACGACGAGCGCAGATGTGACGTTTATATATACGTTCAGTATGCCGTCGACCGCCATGAATGCCTCGCTGATCGAAATACGGCGATTGGCACTGTCGTCCAGTGTGCGCTCAAACCACTGCGTTGACGCGGTGATCGCGGGATTTATCGAATCGGAGATCACATATCTCGCCAGCGCACAGATGCGCTCGCATCTCATCGGATTGCGCTTGTACGGCATGGCCGACGAGCCTATCTGATCCTGCTCAAACGGCTCCTCGATCTCCTTGAACGACTGTAAGATGCGCAGATCGTTCGCAAATTTGTACGCCGACTGGGCGATGCCCGACAGCACCGACAGCACGCGTGAATCGAATTTCCGTGAATAAGTCTGCCCCGACACGGGCACTACCCTGTCAAAGCCGAAATCCGATGCGATCATCCTTTCCAATGAGTCGATCTTTGCCGTGTCGCCGTCAAACAACTCCATAAAGCTCGCCTGTGTGCCCGTCGTGCCCTTTTGTCCGAGCAAGGCGAGCGATGCGGTCACGTAATCGAGATCGGCAAGATCGAGCGTAAGGTCGTACAGCCACAGCGACGCGCGCTTTCCGACTGTCGTCAGTTGGGCAGGCTGTAAATGTGTGTACGCCAGCGCCGGCATATCCTTGTATTTCAGGGCGAAATCGCGCAGATTGGCGATGACGGCGAGCAACTTTTTGCGCGTCAGCTCCAAAGCGCGCTTCATGACGATCATATCGGTATTGTCGCCGACGTAGCACGACGTTGCGCCGAGATGTATTATCGGGCGCGCCGTCGGACACTGATCCCCGTATGCGTGGATATGCGCCATGACGTCGTGGCGGAGCTTTTTTTCGTATTCGTCGGCAAGGTCGTAATCGATATCGTCGGCGTGCGCCTCCAGCTCTGCGATCTGCTCATCGGTTATGTTCAGTCCGAGTGCTTTTTCCGCCTTTGCAAGTGAGATCCACAGTCTTCTCCACGTCGTGAATTTCATATCCTGTGAGAAAATATACTGCATTTCGCCGCTTGCGTACCTGCCGGAAAAGGCGCTTTCGTATTTTGATCTTGTCATAATCTTCTCCTGTTTCATTCGTTCAACAGCTTTTCACAGGCCGCAAGTCTGACGCATACCGTCAGGATATCCACGGCGGCGGAAAGCTCACTTTCGCTCGGATATGACGGTGCTATACGGATGTTGCTGTCGTCGGGATCGATGCCGTACGGATACGTCGCGCCGACGTTCGTCAGTGTGACACCAGCCTCACGGCACAGCTGACCGACGCGCTTTGCGGTACCCGGCATGGCGTACAGGCTGATGAAATACCCTCCGTGCGGCGTATTCCACCTTGCCGTATCGGTGCCGCCGAGATCGCGCTCCAGCGCTTCGGTCACTATGCGGAATTTCGGTTCAAGTATCGCGCGGTGCTTTTTCATATGCGCCCGGACGCCGTCGGCGTCCCTCAGAAATCTCACGTGGCGCAATTGGTTTATCTTATCGTACGATATCGTCTGATACGTCAGATGCTTCAGTGTGAATTCGGTGTTTTTCCCGCTGGATATCATGGCAGATATCCCCGCGCCGGGGAACGTGATCTTTGCCGTGGAAACGAACATATATACGCTGTCGCTGTTCGGCGTGCCGTCGATCAGATCGAAAATATTCGTCAGCGTGTCGGGCGTGTCGTCGATATCATGTACTATATACGCATTGTCCCAGAAGATGCGGAAATCATCTGCCGCGGTGCGAAGGCGCGCCAGACGGCGCACCGTGTCGTCGGAATAGGTGATGCCGTCGGGATTCGAATATTTCGGCACGCACCATATACCCTTTATCTGCGCGTCACCACAGACCAGCCTCTCGACCGTATCCATATCCGGCCCGCTTTGCGTCATTCTGACGGGGATCAGCTCTATGCCGAGGTCGGCGCACATCGCAAAATGCCTGTCATAGCCCGGACACGGGCACAGAAATTTGATATTTCCCTGCTGTGACCACGGCTTTTTGCCATCGCCGACGCCGAACAGCATCGCACGGACAAGCGCCGAATACATCAGATCAAGGCTGGCGGTGCCGCCAATGATCACGTTTTCGGCACTGACGCCGCATAGTTCGGCAAACAGCCGACGAGCCTGCGGTATTCCCGCAAGAATACCGTAATTTCTGACGTCGGTGCCGTCGTCGGCCTTACAGTTCTCTCCGTCAAGCACGGTCAAAAGGCCGTTCGACAGATCCAACTGCTCACGGCACGGCTTTCCGCGCGACATATCCAACCTCAGCCCCTGTGCTTTTTTTTCCTCGTATATTTCAGTCAGTCCGGCCTTTTCGGCCTCAAGGTTCGCCCTTGTCATTTGCAAAAAAGATCGTTCCATAATACCTCTGCTTAAAAGACGCACCGCACATACGCGCGGTGCGTCAGTGATAATATTTATATGTCTGCGTTGCCCGTCGTGCGCGGGAAAAGCTCAACGTCGCGGATATTACCGACGCCGGTGATATACATGATCAAGCGCTCAAAGCCGAGACCGAAGCCGGCGTGATGTGTGCCGCCGTACTTACGAAGCTCGGTGTACCACCAATAATCGTCGGGGTTAAGGCCGAATTTCTCGTATGCCGCCTCCAGCATATCAAGGCGTTCCTCTCTCTGCGATCCGCCGATAAGCTCACCGACGCCCGGTACGAGCATATCCGCGGCGGCGACAGTCTTACCGTCGTCGTTCAGACGCATATAGAATGCCTTTATCTCACGCGGATAATTCGTGACGAATACGGGTCTGCCGAAGGTGGCTTCGGAGAGGTAGCGTTCATGCTCGGTCTGCAGATCACAGCCCCAGTAGGCCTTGAAGTCGAACTTGTCGTTGTTCTGCTCTAAGATCTTGACCGCCTCGGTGTAGGAAACGCGGGCGAAGTCGGAAGAAGCGACGTGCTG
>JAKSPY010000039.1 GCA_024404445.1 Clostridia bacterium | reverse complement strand
TATGTGAAATACCCTGCGTTTTTGTCCTCGCTCAGATCGTATTTGTCGATGGGCTCATCGGGTATTTCCGGCACGGACGGCTTTTCTATCGTGATCAGCGGCGCGTGACCGAGCACTGCGCATATGTCGTTTGCCAGCGTGCGCGTGTGTAAGGTCATGCCCGAGGTGTTCATGTGAAAATTACTGTCATAAAAGTATCCGCTTCTGTACAGACAGTCGTTCGGGTCGGTTATGCGCTCTGCGGCGAACCGTTCGTCTATGAACGACGTGAACGCCTCCAGCGTTTCAAGCGTCGTTTCGGGGTCTATCGCGTCTTCGTTCACGGGACTGAACGACAGATATACCGTCGCGCCGCGCTTTTCGGCGTAGGCCGTGTATTCGTTGACGTAATCGATAAAATCGGGTGAAATTATCGCGGAGTCGTAGCGCACGACGTTCGATGAGTCAAATCCGCCGGCCATCACGTTATACGGTCTGTCGTATATGATATCTCCGTGATCGTCGAATGACGCCTTATTGTAAACTCCGTCGGGATCGAGATGCTCCGCCGCCGCCGCATATTTCAGCTTTTGCACCGCGTATTTCCAGAATGCGCCCGCCATCGCGGGATAATCGTCCGACGACATTTTGCCGAGTATCGAAAAATCGCTGTCGCAGGCCTGCCATGCGGACTCTGCATTGAAATACAGTGAATATGTCTGCGCGTCCGGCTCCGCCGCGATCACTATGATATCGCCGTCATTTATCGCCCCGCGCGACAGGTCCATCATCAATTTGGTGCCCAACGTCGCGTAAAGTCCGAAATTGACGCACTCCATGCCGGTGGCCTCGGTCAACAGCTTTGTATCCACGCCGAACGGCACACTGCTGCCGCCGATTATGATGATCTTCGGGCTGTCAAGTGAGTACAGCCTGTCGATTTTCGGCGCGAGCTCGCCGAGGAATGTTTCGTCAAACTGCGCCGGCAGTAAAAAGCCTATGCCCGCCAGCGTGCCGACAGGTATCAGCACGCACAGCAGTATACAGATGAATGTTATAACTGATTTTTTCATATTTCACCTTATCAGAATTGGAAGTAGATGAACGTGCTCGCTCCGCCGACGGACAGAAGCATTATCCACGCGACCGCCACAGCCCATACGCACCACATAAGACTGCTGTGACGCGCGCACCCGACGTCAGAACAATCTGTTTTTTCACACAGAATATCAAACTCCACCATAACGATTATCGACAGCACCGCCGTGACTATCGCCGTAAGCGACAGCCCCATTGCGGGAAGTGTGTCGGAAAGACTGCCCCACGGGGTGAACAGCTTACCCAGGAGTACCGAAAGGTCTCCGAGCGAATTTGCGCGGAAAAAGACCCACGAGAAGCATATCAGTGCGAAAGTGACGATGCGGCGTGAAATCACAAGCACGGTATTGCCGTCGTTCACACCCAGACTTGCCCACAGGCGTTTTCTGCACGGAGCGGTCAGCTCACCGCATACGCGCATCACGCCGTGCAACAGCCCCCACAGCACAAACGTCCAATTGGCACCGTGCCACAGTCCGCTGGCAAAGAACACAACCATGAGGTTGAACATATGGCGCGCCCCCGAACAGCGACTGCCGCCGAGAGGAAAGTACAGGTAATCCTTTAACCAGCTGGAAAGGCTGATGTGCCACCGCGCCCAGAATTCCTTTATCGACTGCGATTTGTACGGCCGGTCAAAGTTTTTTATCAGGCGGATGCCCATGACGCGCGCACTGCCTATCGCGATGTCGGTATATCCCGAAAAGTCGCAGTAGATCTGAACGGAGAATAGCAGCGACGCTATCACCACGCCCCAGCCCGTTGCCGCCTGTGCGTTATTGTACACGGCGTTGACGTATTCGGCGATGAGGTCGGCAACGACGATCTTTTTGAAGAATCCCACCGCCATCTTCCACAGTCCGGCGCGGACGTTGTCCGACGTCAGCGCGTTCTTTTCGCGCAGCTGGGGAATGAGGTTGCCCGGTCTTTCGATTGGGCCTGCCACAAGCTGAGGGAAAAATATTACGTACAGTGAGTATAAAAGAAAGTCATGCTCGGCCTTTTCCGTGCCTCTGTAAACGTCGATCGCATACGACAGCGTCTGGAACGTGTAGAATGAGATACCGACGGGCAACACGAGGTTGAGTGTGAAATCGTATTCGCCCGCGCCGAACTGCTTCAATGCCCAGCCGAACGACGTGGCGAGAAAATTATAGTATTTGAAAAAGAACAACACACCGAGGCACGCGATCAGCGTTAAGACGATGCATAGCTTTTTCACTGACTGCTTTTCCGATCTTTCTATGATTATCGCGCAAAAATACGATACCGCGGTCGTGAAAAGGATCAGCACTATCAGTCTGTAATCCCACGCGAGGTAGAATATCGCGCTCATGATGAGCAGGCTGATACGGCTGAGCTTCTTCGGCAAGACAAAATAAAGCAGGATCGTGATCGGGAAGAAAATAAGGAATTCGACAGAATTGAACGTCATTTGCCGGCCCTCCTTATTTCAAATACGAGTCTTACCGCGATATTTATTACGATGAGTATCAGCATATCGCACAGCGCGCCGCCGAGGTATATCAGCGCGGCGAGCGATGCCGCGCACGCAAGTGCCGTTATCAGCGTGAATATCTGTTTTCTTTTGAAAACGAGTTCGTCAAGCAGTGTCAGTCCCGTGGTTATGACCGCCATTACCAACGGCCATACCGACGTAAACCATAAATCGGATGTAAACATTCAAATCTCCTATCTGCCGAGCTTTATCTTCAGGTCACGTATGACGACCTGTGTGCGCAGATACGCGCCCTCCAGCGTCATGTGCCATGCGGAGTCGGACATACATTCGTCGGGCATCAGCATATCGTGGTAGTCGCTGATGACCTCGGATCCCTTATAGTATTTCAGTACGTCGTCTGTAAACTGTTGCATGAATGGGTCAAACGTCGGCTCACTGACCTCGTCCATCGCGGCGTATATCAGATAAAAACGTATGCCGCGTGACGTCATATCGGATACCAATGCGGCTGCGTATGCGTAATCACCGGATTTGAAGCCGAAACTGCATCTGTCAAACGAACGCTTATAGTCTGTATACGTCGCGGGCACGTGCGCGCGCACGTTTATGGCGTCGCCGTACTGATTGTACAGCTGACGTCCGTATTCCGCTTTATTCGGATCTCTGCTGACTATTGCGAACGCGTCAAACGCCTGCTGTGACGAACGGTGAGATGACGCGTATGAGGCATAACTGTCGAATACTTTTGTATATACCGATATGTCTATCGACTTGAAAATATCATAATGGCCGGCCTGGAACTGCCATGAGCGTACCGTGAAGGCTGTCCTGCCGTAAACGTATTCGCCGGCCTCGGGTGCCCACAGTATGATGTCATCCGGCTTCAACGTATCGCGCATGAACTCAAAATACATTGAAGATGAAACATTGGCGTTTATACCGAGATTGATGATGACGTATTCATCGCCGAATTCGGCATTGATCGAATCGCAATCAAAACCGTTGAGTGTGCCGCTGCCGCCCAGCAGTATGATCTTCTTTTTGTCCGGGCACGACGTGGCTGCCCATATCAGCCTGTCCATTTTATTATTGCCGTCCGGTAATACCGAATAGAAGTCCAGCGCCGCGTTGATCCTGATGTTTTTCAGGCATGAATCGGCAAATGCTTTATCGGATACGCTGACGAGGTAATCAAAAAATACGAGGTCCTCCAGCTCACTGTACGCAAACGCGCCGTCAGCGATCGTGGCGACTGTCTTCGGTATCACGACGCGTGTGACCTCCGAGCCCATGAACGCCGTCCCGCCGATCTTTATCACATCGATTCCGTCGATCTTTTCCGGTATGACGACGTTTTTCGATGTGCCGACGTAATCGGATATCGTTATGCCCTGATTTCCGACGGAATATTTGAAATCAGAGGGATCGTTCTGCTTTTCCCATATACAGTAAAGTTCGGTTGCGGCACGGCCGTAAAGCGGCACGCGTGAGCCGAGGCTGACTGCCTCACCGGAGCCATCTGGCATCGTATTATACTCCGACAGGGTATATCCGTCGCGCGTTATGAAATTCTGATCCGGCAGGGTATTGGGACATTTGTATATTACCAGCGAATATTTCTGCGTCAGCGTGTCACCGCCGTCTGCCGTGACGCCGCCGTTTGCGTGATATATCAGCGTCGCGGAATAATTGGCGTATATCATGACGTCGTCTGAAGCCGTGAACGTGTACCGCTCCGCGTCGGAAAGGAAAAACTCCTCGCCGTTTGCGATAGCGGAACACTGTGACCAACCGTCAAAAAGGTAGCCCTCGCACATTTTTATCGACAGCGTGACGTCCTCTTTTGAGCCGAGCGCTTTTTCCGACGAATACTCTACCGTGCAATACGCGGGATTATATACCAGCGTGACGTGCTCACCGACGGGAACGTACGTCATGGTATTTTCGCCGGGCTCCGGATATGTGACTGTGACGTCGCCTGTTGTTGCCTCGGTCGCCTCGGCAGATGCGGTCGTAGGATCAGTCGTTATGTCTTCACTGCCGTTGCCGCACGATGAGATCATAACCAGCGCGGTCATTATTGATAACAGCACAAATAGCTTTTTCATGGTCTACTCCGTAATTCGTGGATTTTTTTTGAGTATATCATAATCTGATGATTATTGCAACACGAAAACCACCCGCATTGAATAAAAAAGCGCCATAGCGGCGATAATACAGCCACTACAACATTTATGGGGGAACAATATGAGAAAGCTTGTTATTTTTTCGGTACTCGTGCTTGCGGGCGCCATGGTATTTGCCGTGATTCCGTCCGAGGAGGATAAAGGCGTATACTCGCAGGTCGTGCGTCTGCACGTCGTTGCCGACTCCGACTCCGAATACGATCAGACCGTAAAGCTCGGCGTCCGTGACGCGATACTCGGATACGTCATGGGACTTGTGCGTGACTGCACCGACGCCGGAAGCGCCGCCGAGGTCATCGCACACGATCTGCCGTCGATCAGAAAATGTGCGCAAAGCGCTGTCGATACTTTCGGCTCATGCGACGCGTGTACCGTCGTGTTGTCGGATGAATACTATCCCACAAGAGATTACGATGGGGTAAGCCTGCCCGCCGGGGTATACAAATCACTGCGCGTAAATATCGGCAGTGCGCAGGGGCAGAATTGGTGGTGCGTGCTGTACCCGACGCTGTGCACGTCCGCCGCGAGGGCAGGGAGCGTATTAAAACAGACGGGCTTCACACCTGAGCAAATAGGTTTGCTGACAGATAACGATAAACCCGTCTATGTGATAAAATTCAAAATTCTGGAGCTTTTGCACGACGGCTTTTTCCGATCAACTCGTACAGATAGCCCTCGCGCACTCCCGCAAAGCTGATCTTTGCCGACGATACGCCGGTCTGTGACAGTATCTCCGTCAGTGCGACTATGCCGGGCACGATGGAGATCAGTCTGTCGGGGGCGACTTTTTTGATCAGTGCCGCGTCTGCGGCAACATCGTTTTGCGTCGCCTTGCGCACTGCAATGTACGATGCGCCCGATATCGTAGAACCGTCACTGATGTCGTCGCCGCCGTGAAGCGCACTGTCCAACCGCGCCATAGCGCGTGCCGTGCCGCCGATGAGATATGCCGTGCCGCCGAAGCTCAGAAGCGGGGCGACCTCATTCAGGCGGGCGCGTACATATTCCGCGATCCTGTCGCACTCCGCGTCTGTGGGGAACGGCGTGCCGCCGTTGCCGCCGACGAACGATTTATATAATTTCAGACAGCCGAAATCAAGGCTGGTTATGTGATGTATACGTCTGCTGTCAAAGCCGATGAGCTCGGTACTGCCGCCGCCCATATCTATGACGATGCCGCGGTTTGCCATCTGCTCACCGAATTTTTCGCATATCGCACGGTAGTCCAGCGATGCCTCACGCTGACCGTCGATGATCTCCACGTCTATGCCCAATCCGTTTTTGATACGCGAGAGTACCGCGTCGCTGTTGGAAAGACCTCTCAGACTCGCCGTCGCGAAAGCAATGAATCTGTCGCACGGCTGTGCGTTTGCCTTAGCTAAAAATTCACGCAGGACCGTATACAATTTGCCTTCTCCGTCGCCGGACAGCGCGCCGTTCACGGCATATTTTGCCAGGCCGAGCATACTGCGCGATGACGATACGGTGCGGAATTTGCCGGTGGAGTTCTCGACCTCGTATATATTCATGCGGACGCTGTTGGCGCCGATATCCACAAACGCCAATATCTCGGTGCTGTCTGTCCGGTTAAAGTCTGTCATACGGTCCTCCATCATTCGGTTTACCGTTAAAATATATCATAAAACGGCGTCAAAGTCAATATTCGGTGCAAAAATACCGAAATAAGGCATTGTACCCTGACAGTGCGACCGAATGAAAATTACCGTTGAATTATTGTCTGTGATGTGATATAATCGCGGTGAAAAAAGTCATCGGAGGCAGTTATGATAACAGAAACGTATCATCTTTCAAAAACAAATCCCGACGTTACACTGACGGCATATATCGCCGATACATATGAGGGTGCGCATCACCGCGCCGTACTCGTCATCCCCGGCGGAGGGTACAGATTGTGCGCCTACCGTGAGGGCGAGCCGTACGCGCTTGAATTTCTCGCGCGCGGATATTGCACATTCGTTCTGCATTATTCCGTGATGGGTGCGGCTTATCACCCCACACAGTTGATAGAGGCCTCCGCCGCGATGAAGCTGATAAAGGATAACGCGGAGCATTTCTATATCGATCCGAATTCCGTATTCGTTATCGGATCGAGTGCCGGCGGACACCTTGCCGCCATGCTCGGTACAATGTGGAACGACAGCCGTATATACGACGCTGTCGATATGCCGTTCGGGTATAATAAGCCGGTAGGTATGATACTGTGCTATCCCGTCATATCAAGCGGGGAAAAGGCGCACGTCGATTCATTCAGAAAGCTTCTCGGCGAGAAATTCGGCGATGAGCAGGCGATGAAAGAGGTATCGCTGGAATACCGCGTGACCGAAAATACCGTTCCCGCGTTCATCTGGCATACGGCGACGGATAACTGCGTGCCCGTCGAAAACTCACTGATGTTCGCGCAGGCTCTGGCAGAAAAGAAAATACCGTTTGAGCTTCACGTTTTCCCCAGCGGCTCACACGGTATGTCCCTGTGTCAGAAAAATCTCGATTCGCAAAACGAATACAATGCCGCGTGGATACGGGAGTGCGAGCATTGGATGGATACGCTGGATCCGATTTCAAACTGAATATGACAAATGCCCACGGCCTTTATCAAGCCGTGGGCATTGCTATTTACAGGTCAGTTATTGAGTGCGACAAATCTCTTCACGCAATCCTCAAGCGAGAATGTTTCGTGTCCCGTGATGTACGTTGCCACGGTGTCGTTGAAATTCTCATACCAATGCGGAGGTATCTTATCAAATCCGATGCAGGCGCCGACGATACTGCCGACCGTTGCGCCGGTGCAGTCGTTGTCAAGTCCCATCGCTACGCAGTTACCTATGCACTTTGTGAAATCGTTGCCGCCGAGCATGAGGGCAAACACGATGAGGCACATATTGTTGATCGTGTGGACGGGGTGCATACCCTTGAATTTGAACTGAACGAGATCACGTGCGCTCAGATAGTTGGTTACCTGATCCTCAACGGAGAACGCCCATTCCAGCGCCTGATAAAGCTCGCTCTCTTTCGGGATCTGCTTCATACCCTCGCGTACGGCGTCAAGGGGAGTCTTTGCCGTGAAAGCGGCGGCGACCGATGCGGCGCAGAACATCTCACCGTATATGCCGTTCTTTCTGTGTGAAAGGTAAGCGTCGTTATATGAAAGCTTTGCGGCAGCCGCGGGGTTGCCGGCCTCGGCATAGCCGAATGCATCTGCTCTGATCGCGGCACCTATCCACTCAACGTAAGAGTTGAAATTGGCAGCGTATTCCGCGTGCGTGCCGGCCATCAGCTGATGCAGTGCCTCATCCTCTGCCGTGCAGGCATAGGGGAGGATGTCGAGCCAAAGCTGACCGACGTCATCGACCGTATAATTCTTGCCGTACTTCTCCAATAACAGCAGATTGAGCAGGGTATATGTGATATCGTCGTCAACGGGAACCTTATCAAGATTCTGCTTGAGATAATCCGTGCGTTTGTTGACGCGGTAGTGGATCCTGTCGGGTGCGTTCGTTCCCGTCCAATAATCCACGGGCGGGTACTGCATATGATTGTCGATTGCGATCGACTCCATTGCGCTCAGACTGTAGTTCTCCACAGGGATGCCGAGTACGCAGCCGGCAAATCTGCCGACGAGTGCGCCCTTCATCCTGTTATAGAGATCATCCGGCTTTTTTGCGGGGGCGTCTGCACCCTCCGGACGGAGTGCAAGGATCTCATCGAGCTTATCGGGCTGGATCTGGGGGTCTTGATTGATGTACATAGTAATTCCCACTTTCATTTTCGCATAGCGCGATTTTTTCTTAATTATATATCACGCGTGCGGCATTTTCAACAGCAAAATGGATTTTTGTACGTTATTGTCGTCAAAAAGTGCCTCAGCCGCAAGCGAAACGGGCAAATGCGCAACTGCCGGTTGCCACACGGAAAAAATTCGGTTTTTTTACGATTTGATATTGACAAATCTCCGGCATTGTGCTACTGTATTAGTACAGTGATACAGCAAGGAGGGAATAATGAACTGGAATCTTGACAAGGATAAGCCGATATGTCCGCAGATATGCGCGGCTTTCGTCATACGCATAGCCGGCGGGGAATTCGATCCCAATGAAAGGCTGATCTCCGTGCGCGACCTCGCGATAGAGGCGGGCGTAAACCCGAACACGGTACAAAAGGCGTATGAACAGCTGGAATCGTCGGGTATCATCTATTCCGTTCGCGGATCCGGATGGTACGTGGGTGAGAACACGGAAACAGCCAAACGGTTGGTGACGGAAATGATAGCTGAAAAAACGGCTATGTATATCCGCGACATGAGGGCGTTAGGCGTGGAACGCGAAGAAATCATCAAATATATCAAGGAGGCTGACAATGGCTGAAATACTGAGATGCGAGCATCTGACCAAGTGCTATCACAATACCACGGCACTTGAGGATGTATCGTTTACATTACAGGGCGGCAAGATCATCGGTCTGCTCGGCCCTAACGGCAGCGGAAAAACGACGCTGATCAAGCTCATCAACGGGCTTCTGACCCCGACATCGGGCGGAATTTTCGTTGACGGGAATAAGCCGGGCGCGGAAACGAAAAAGATCGTTGCGTATCTGCCCGACAACAGTTTTTTGAACAATTGGATGACTGCAAAGCAGATAGTGGAGCTTTTTGACGACTTTTATGCCGATTTCCGTCCGGAGCTCGCTTTCGAGATGTTGAAAAACCTCGGAATCAACCCGGATCAGAAATTAAAAACTCTGTCAAAGGGAAACAAGGAGAAGGTCTGCCTTATACTCGTTATGAGTCGTAACGCGATGCTTTACGTGCTTGATGAGCCGATAGCCGCCGTCGATCCGGCGACACGAGATTATATCATCTCGACCATACTCAATAACTATAATAAGGATTCGTCGGTCATTATTTCCACACACCTTATTTCCGACGTTGAGCAGATACTTGACGAGGTGCTGTTTTTGAAAAACGGTCGGTTGATAATGCAAAAGACCGTTGACGACATCAGGGAAGAGAACGGAAAGAGCGTTGACGCGCTGTTCAGGGAGGTATTCAGATGGTAAAGAAATTATTCAAGCACGAAATACTTTCATATATGCGCCAGCTTTTGCCGGCGGAGTGCGTGATGCTGGGCATCGCTTTGCTGGTGCGACTCGTTCAGTTTGCCGAAACAGATAAGTCATGGTATGAGGTGGTGTTCACATCGTTCGTCGTTGCACTTGTCGTTGCCGTGCTCGTATGTCTGATCAACGTCGTTGTGACCGTCATCAAGCGTTTTTACACAAATATGTTCACGCATGAGGGATATCTGACGCTGACATTGCCCGTTACGCCTTTTCAGCACATAACGGTTAAGGCACTTATCGGCGCGCTCGCCGTCATTGAAACACTGTTCGTCTGCTTTATCGGTCTGTGCGTTTCCACTTTCGGTGAGGTGATGGTGGAGCTGTTCCGCGCTGCCGGATATTACATCACGTCGTTTATCGATATGTGCGCTAAGCTCGGCTACGGGGCGCACATCGCACCGTGGATAATCGAAGCGGTACTGCTTATGCTGATATCGCTTGTTTCAACGATACTTTTCTATTACCTTTGCATTTCGGTCGGCCAGCTGTCGCATAAAAACAGGGTAGCCGCCTCTTTCGGCTTCTTCTTCCTCGTTTATTTCGGGGTGCAGATACTGTATACGATATTCATGGTCATACTTGCCATTACCGACTTTGAGCTGTTTGATGATATAGCGGCGTTCTTTGAGGATCATCAGGTCGCCGGCATCCATATCATTCTGGGCGGAGGTGCGGCACTGTACGCGGCGTTTGGTGCATTGTTCTTCTTTATTTCTCATAAAATCATAAACACCAAGCTGAATATTGAGTGAGGCACACCATGAAAAAGAGATATATATTGTGTGCCGTGATCGTGGCGGTCATCCTGATTACGAAGAGACTGTCGGAAAAGATTCGCGGCGAAAAGGAGGCGGACGAATGAAAAGGATTTTTGCGTTTATCATTGCCGCGGCCATGCTTATTTGCATATGCGTGTCATCGGCATCGTGTATGCAGCTTGACGATCTGAAAGAGCATTGCGCGACGATCGACCGTGATACCCGCACGATAGAGTATAAAGGTCAGACGTATAAACTGCTGCCCTTCGGCGATCGTCCGTATGATCTGTCATGGGATGAAAGTCTGTATATCGCGCCTGCCGATGTGCCTGTGCTGGTGCGCGGTGTTTCCAACGGAAACGTGTCGCTCAGCGGCAGATTCATCACGCTTTCGTATGAGTTTTTTGAGCCTTTCAGCCTCGACTACAGTCCGTTTGACGATCCGGTAGACGGCATATACTGCGTAGAGTCTCTGTATGACGAGGTTATAGCATCGTACAATGCGCCGCGTGATACGCTGGCAATAGCGGTACAGAAGGTTTCATATATCGACAGTATGTTTGACAGCAGGGTAGTCTTTTCGAGTATGCTTATACCCGTCGACGATCAGCTTGTGCGGATGACGGAGGAAACGCTGGCGAAAAAGGCCACGTTGGGCGGTATGTTCTCATACGGTATGCATGTGACGGATTTTTATATATGCAACAGCACGCTTACGTTCGGTGAGCCGTGCTATGAGCTGTGTGTCTATCGTGACGATTACGGCAATGTCGCTTTCGGTCTTTGCGACTATGAGAACGGCTATGAAAGCTATAAAATAGATGAGTCGTATAACGAAATGCTGACAGGTCTGATGGAGGAGTATTTCTCCGATCTCGGCTTTGATGTATTCGTCACCTTCGACGGATAAGGAGGCGGAATGAAAAGAATATTATCACTTGTTTTCGCCGTGATATTCATCATCTCGGTGTGTCTTGCCTCGTCGTCGTGTATGCAGCTGGATGAGCTGAAGGAGAGAGTCGCTCATATCGATTGCGACAATATGACGATAGAGTATCTCGGATCGGTCTATAAAAAACTGCCGTTTGACGATCTGCCGTTCAGCGTGGAAAGCGGTGAACGCACGCTGTATATAGTGACGGCGGATATGCCGGTGCTTGCTGCCGCGGCGAAAGCCACGAACGGTATGCTTTACGTAGGCAGCGAATTCATCAGGTTACACTATTCCGATGAGCTGTTTGCCGATGAGATAATCTATGAGGCAGGTTGCTACGGTCTTTACTGCAAGGAGGAGATTTACGAAACAACAGTCGCAGATCATTCAGCCCCGCGCGACGTCCTTGCGTTGAGAATGGAACGCTATTCCGATTACGTTTACTGCAGTTATCTGCAGGCTGTGTCCGACGAATTTATCGAAATGCTGGAGAATACATTGGCCGACGCAGTCGAATTTGACCACGATTACGGCGGGTATCTGTACTCCTGCTTTGATATGTATATGTGCGACGCATCCATGTCATTTTACGATTCTTACGGTCAAATATGCGCAAACGTAGATAAGAACGGAAACGTGGAGTACGTTCTGATTGACGTCGCGGCGGCAAACGGCAAAAAGCTTTTGATCGACAATTCGTATCTTGACGCCATGACGCCGTATCTTGAGGCGACGGATCTGTGGTGGAAGGATGTCAAATCTGTGTTTGAGGTAAATAAATAAACATAAAAATATCGGGACGGTGACGCCCCGATATTTTTATCAGATAGAAGATCTTTTCAGATTATCTTGTCTTGATCGTGTTCTCGTAAGACTCGATCATCTTCTTGACCATCTGACCGCCGACAGAGCCTGCCTGCTTTGATGTGAGGTCGCCGTTGTAACCCTGCTTAAGGTTTACGCCGACTTCACCGGCTGCCTCCATCTTGAACTTTTCGAGGGCCTCTTTTGCCTCGGGAACAAGAGATTTTCCGGATGCCATAGTAATGTTCTCCTATAAAATAAATCTTTTTTCGGTGACTTATGCCGCCGAGGAACGGCGGCACTGTGTCCGTTCGTTCCGTAATTATTATCTGTCGCTAAAACGTAAATATAAGTGGTAATTATGCTCAATTTTTCGCCTTGTTAAACGAGAAATAACAAATCGGTCGAAAAAATGTACATGATCGCTTTTTGTCGGTTTTGCGTCGATTGCAACTCAACATTGTTTTTTTCGCTTCCTCATGATATAATGATCATCAAATATAAACTAAAAGCGCGAAACGCGTGCTGTCCGCGA
>JAKSPY010000038.1 GCA_024404445.1 Clostridia bacterium | reverse complement strand
TGAACCCGTACGGTTGCCCACACGCCCCTCAAACGTGCGCGTCTGCCTGTTCCGCCACTCCCGCGAACACGACGTTGCAACTGCAACATTGTTTATTATACACATCAAACGTAAAAAGTCAATAGCAAAATGCAAAATAATTACTTTTTTTCGATTTCATTCAGACACGTCAGGAAACGACAGTATTCCTCACGTTACGGCACGCCGTATCTGCATATTTTTCACAGTGCGCATGATATCATATACGCAAACGGAGGTTGTGATGACTGAGTACATATACGGCGATATACTGTTTGTGATCGATTTTTCCATGGATTTTTTGTCGCTGTTTTTGGTCGGAAAGCTGTTACACCGTAAAATGAAAACATGGCGAATGACCGCGGCGGCCGCGGTCGGGGGAGTTTACGGCGTTTGCTCGTTGCTGTTCGACATCGGTGCTTTGCCGAATATCATGTTGGATTTCGCAGTCGCCGTTGCGGTCTGTTTTATCGCGTTCGGATATTTCGGTATAGGCAGACTATCCGTATCCGTGGCATTGTTTTACGGTGTGAGTATGCTCATCGGCGGCGTGATGACCGCCGTGTTCGTAAAGATCGGCGCGATATATGACGCCACGCAAATGCCATCGGCGATGAACGGCATTCCGCTGTGGTATTTTGCCGTTGCGGCCGTCGCCTCGGTTATTATTTCCGATGTTCTGTCGCGGATTATGAAAAGGAAAAATGAGCATACCGTCAGTGTCGTGTGCGTTACCGTCTGCGGAAAAAGCGCGATACTGTCGGCAATGACAGACAGCGGAAACGTATTGCGTGAGCCGATCTCGGATATTCCGGTGGTGTTCATCGGACGTTCAGCTGCGTCGTTCATCTCGCGTGAGCTGACGGAATTGATGAGTGACTGCTCATTACTGACGTCCGACGGCGTTTTGCACGGATTACACATAATACCTTGCAGTACCGTTGGCGGCAGATCACTGATCGCGGTGCTCCGACCGGATAAGCTGACGGTCGACGGGGTGCCGCGCCGCGCGTTTTTGGCGATAGGCGATAACGAAAGTTTTGATGGGTACGATGCGCTCGTTCCGTCCGAGCTTACAGGAGGGTAGTATGAAAAAAATACTGTTTCGCATAAAAATGTTTTTCATCGGGCTGTATTTGCGATTTTCGCACAAAGGTGTGTATTACGTCACCGGCGCGGAGATGTTACCTCCTCCGATGTCGGCAGAGGAGGAGGACGATATCATCAGCCGCATTGACGCGGAGCCCGGACTGCGAAAGCAGTTGGTCGAGCGAAATCTGCGTCTGGTCGTATATATAGCAAAAAAATTCGAGAACACGGGCACGATGCTGGAGGACCTTGTTTCGATAGGCACGATAGGGCTGATAAAGGCGTCGAATACGTTTGAACCCGACAAGAATATCAAGCTTGCCACGTACGCGTCACGCTGTATCGAAAACGAAATACTTATGTTTATAAGGAAGACGGGCAATACGCGCAGGGAGGTATCGTTCGATGAGCCGCTGAATGTCGATTGGGACGGAAATGAGCTGTTGCTTTCCGATATTATGGGCAGTGATGAGGATGACATCTGCCGAGATATGGAAAAGGCAGAGGATACACGTGCCGTCGATGCCGCGCTGAAAACGCTGAACGACAGGGAACGCGAGATCATCGAAATGCGTTTCGGACTTTGCGGAAGAAAAGAACTGACGCAAAAGCAGGTTGCGGATAAGTTGGGGATATCGCAATCGTACATATCAAGGCTCGAAAAGAAAATAATTGAGCAGTTAAGACGCGAAATAATCGGAAAAATCTAAAAAAATTTCAAAAAGCTCTTGCAAAATCACAATGACTGTGATATCATATCATACGCAGTAATTTTGAAAGAAAGGTGATACAGATGAAAGAGGGAATTCATCCTAACTACGTTGACGCGACGGTAACATGTGCGTGCGGCGAGGTTATCCAGACGAAGTCCACGAAGGGCAGCTTCAAAGTTGAAATTTGCTCTAAGTGCCATCCTTTCTTCACCGGCAAACAGAAGTTTGTTGACGCCGGCGGTCGCGTTGATAAGTTCAAAAAGCGCCTTGAAGGAAGAAAATAATCAAAAAGGACAGAGTGGGGATGGCTTTCCCACTCTTTTTCTTTCCGTGGAGGTGAAATATGTCCGATAGTATAGATAGTATAATAGATAAGCGTACGGATGTGCGATGTGTGCTTGTTTCCGCGGTGCCGAGCGGCGCGGATCAGCATTATTATGAGGCATCGCTGGACGAGCTTGAGCGGCTGGCGGATACCGCGGGCGCCGTTGTCTGCGCGCGCCTTATTCAGAATAAGCAATCGCCCGATCCGGCAACGTATATCGGCAGCGGTAAGCTGACGGAGCTTGCCGAATTGTGCCGCAATAATGAGGTCACGCTTGCGGTTTTCGACTGCGAGCTTTCTCCGTCGCAAATAAGGAATATCGAGGACGGGCTCGGCGACGGCATAACGGCGATTGATCGCAGTATGCTGATACTTGATATATTCGCACTTCATGCGACCACTGCCGAGGGAAAATTGCAGGTCGAGCTTGCACAGCTGAAATACACCGTGCCGCGCCTTATCGGTAAGGGAAAGGCGATGTCGCGTTTGGGCGGAGGTATAGGCACGAGGGGACCCGGTGAGAGTCAGCTTGAAACTGACAAACGCCATATCAAACGCAGAATGGACGCGTTGGAGGATGAGCTGAAATCCCTAAAAAACATCCGTGCGGTGCAAAGAGCGCAAAGGGATTCGTCGGGAATATTCAAGATTGCCATTGCCGGATATACAAACGCCGGCAAATCGACGATACTCAATTATCTGACCGATGCCGGTATACTCGCACAGGATATGCTGTTTGCGACGCTTGATCCCACTACGAGAAAGTACGAGCTTCCGTGCGGACAGCAGGTGCTTCTGACAGATACGGTGGGATTTATACGCAATCTGCCGCACCATCTGATAGAGGCTTTCCGTTCCACGCTTGATGAGGTCGTATACGCGGATGCGATTATGGTTGTCATAGATTCGTCGGACCCGGAGGCGTATGCTCAGTTAGAGGTCACGAGGTCGTTGATCGAGGACCTCGGCGCGGGAGCGAAACCGATCCTGTACATATGCAATAAATCCGATATTGCAGAGCCTGTCGGCACAAATACCGTCACAGCCGATACGGTTTTCGTTTCGGCAAAGACGGGAGAGGGCATGGATACGCTCGTAGCCGCGCTTGAACGCATGGCGCAGGAGGGCAAGAAAAAGTATACGTTTTTCTTTTGCCACAACGATGCCGGAATGGTCAATTTCCTCTATTCCTCGGCAACAGACGTGACTGTCGAATATCTTGCCGATGGGATCAGCGCGACAGCCGTATGCGATGCAAAAACGGCGGGAAAGTTAAAACGATTTATTAAGGATTGAAAAGTATGGAGCCGATACGCACGGTGAAAATGAGCGCCGAAGCCGAATATACGGAAAAAAAGTCCGTTTTTATCGCGCACGTCCGTAACGTCACCACCGAGGACGAGGCGCGTGACTTCATAAAAGAAATCAAAAAAGAGTATTCCGACGCGCGTCACAACGTATCGGCGTATTCACTGCGCGGCGGCATAATGCATTCGTCGGATGACGGAGAGCCGTCCGGTACGGGCGGCGTGCCCGTGCTTGAGGTGATGAAAAAGCAGGGCATAGTCGACGCGGCCATCGTCGTTACACGGTATTTCGGCGGGATACTGCTCGGTGCCGGCGGGCTCGTGCGGGCATATTCAACGGCGGCGAAAATGGCTGTCGATGCCGCCGGGATCGCCGAGATGATACCTGTCAGCGACTGCGTCCTGCGCTGTCGGTATTCAGAACATAACGACGTCCTTTACAGGCTGGGCACGGCGGGCGTATCCGACGCTGTGTCGCGGTTTGACGCTGATGTGACAGTGACGTTTTCGTGTCCGTCGTCAAACGTGGAAAAGATCAAAGAAATGATTGCCGCGAGATTTGACGGAAGAATCGAAATCAATGTCGTGTGTGAGCATCTCGGAACGGTGTGATCTGCGGCCGTCTTCATTTCCATAAATACGAAATCGAAATTTCCGATGAAAAAGAGGATTTTTCGATTTTTTTTTGTATATTATAAGTGAATTTTGTTTCGGGAGGTGCAGTTATGCAGCTGGTAGATCTGACTTATGAGCGGGAGGAAAAATTTCTGTCGGAATTCGCCTTGAAAAGCAAAGACACAAAGGGCAGACAGACGTACGTCGAGCCGGACGGTCTGCGCACGGAATTTCAGCGTGACCGCGACAGGATCACACACTGTAAGTCGTTCCGCAGGCTGATGCATAAGACACAGGTGTTCCTCAGCCCGGAGGATGAGCATTACCGCACGCGACTGACGCATACGATAGAGGTCACACAGATAGCCAGAACGATAGCCAGAGGTCTGTCGCTGAATGAGGATCTGACAGAGGCGGCGGCACTTGGCCACGACCTCGGCCATACCCCGTTCGGGCACGCCGGCGAAATGGTACTGCAACAGTGCTTTTCGCCCGATTTTACCCACTACCGTCAGAGTTTGCGCGTCGTAGATAAGCTGGAAAGCGGCGGCAGGGGACTGAATCTGACGTACGAGGTGCGTGACGGCATACTGAATCATACGGGCAAATGCATGGCATCGACGCTTGAGGGCGTCATAGTGAAATTTGCCGACAGGATAGCATACATAAATCACGATATCGACGATGCGGTGCGCGGCGGCGTCATCGTCCCGGACGATATACCGAGGGAATTGCGCACGGTGCTGGGTGAATCGCATTCACGCCGTATAGCCACGATGGTGTCAAGCGTTATTTCGTCGAGCCTCGGTAAAAACGAAATCGTAATGGACGACGAGGTGAACGACGCGACGATGAAATTGCGTGAATTTCTGAATGAGCGCGTCTATCACAATTCCACGGCCAAAAGCGAGGAGGAGCGGGCAAAACAGCTTCTGATGATGCTGTATGAGTATTTCGTAAAGCATCCGGATGAGCTTCCGGCAGAGTATGCGGAAAATGAAGAGGACAGTGTTGAGCGCCGCGTGTGCGACTATATCGCCGGCATGACCGACCGATTTGCGATCACGACGTTTGAACGGCTGTTTGTCCCGAAGGTGTGGGGAAGTTTTGAGGTGAATAAATGAAGATATCTCAGGATTTTGTTGAGGAACTGAAATTCCGCAACAGGATCGAGGATGTTGTATCCGGGTACGTCACGCTGAAGCGCGCGGGATCGAATCTGACGGGGCTTTGTCCGTTCCACAGTGAAAAAACTCCGTCGTTTTTCGTTTCTCCCGTGCGGAATACCTTCCATTGCTTCGGGTGCGGTGTCGGCGGAGACGTGATCACATTCGTCATGCGTACGGAAAACTTAGACTATATCTCCGCGATTGAGACTCTGGCAAAGCGCGTCGGCATGGAGATGCCTGCTGACACGTCCGACAGAAAAAACGAGCTTGTCCGTCGCGGCAGGATATATGATATGAATAAATGCGCGGCCCGGTTTTTTAATTCGTCGCTGTCCGGAGAGGACGCCGTACCGGCGCGCGAATATCTGCAAAAAAGAGGTCTGACCTCCCTCGCCGTCAAACGATTCGGCCTCGGATTTGCCCCTCCGAAATTTGACGCGCTGCGCAATCATCTGCGCTCTGAGGGGTACCGCGATGAGGAAGCGAAAGAGGCGTTCCTGTGCGGAAAAAGTGAGCGCACAGGCAACTATTTTGATCTGTTCCGTAACAGGCTGATCTTCCCGATCATTGATAATTTCGGTAATGTGATCGGCTTCGGCGGCAGGGCGATAGACGACGACACACAGCCGAAATATCTGAATTCGTCAGATACCCCGGTATTCAAAAAAAGCCTTAATCTCTTTGCGCTGAACTACGCGCGTACCGCGTGCAGTGAGTATATGATACTGTGCGAGGGTTATATGGATACGATAGCGATGCACATGGCGGGATTCACCAATGCCGTGGCAACGCTGGGAACGGCCCTCACCACGGAGCAGGCACGGATACTTGCCAAATACACAAAAAAGGTCGTGCTTTCCTACGACAGCGATGAAGCGGGCGTAAAGGCGACGAAGCGGGCGATACCGATCCTCGCCGACGTCGGGCTTGAGGTCAAGGTCTTACAGATAAACGACGCGAAGGATCCCGACGAGTATATCAAAAAATTCGGTGCGGATAAATTCCGTATGCTCGTGGAGGGCAGCAGGTCAAAGCTTGATTTCCTTTGCGACAGCGTTATGAAAAAATACGATATTTCCGTGCCGGACGAGAAGATAAAGGCATCAAACGAGCTGTGCGAGCAGACAGCAGCCATCTACTCCGACGTTGAGCGCGACGTATATATCGCACGTATCGCCGAGAAGCTCGGCATAAGCGCGGCGGGCTTTCGTAACGATGTCGACAGGTTGCGTCGCCGTAACACGAAAAAGGAGGACGCACAGCGCACCGACCGGATCATCGCGCAGACTATGGGCTTCGGCGACCGTGTGAACAGGGAACGGTCGTCAAACGTCAAGGCGGCGCGCGCGGAGGAAGCGGTGCTGGGCATCATCCTCACGTATCCGGAAATGGCCGTCAAGGTCAAAAACGGGGATATAGCGCTGACTGTCGATGATTTCGTTACGGAGTTCAACAGACGCGTTTTTGCGGCCGTTATATCAGATGACGGAGGCACCGATCTCGGTATGCTGTCGCAGATTTTCAATGTGGATGAGATATCGCGCATACAGTCGATGATGGAGGGCCGTGCCGATCTGAACCGGAACGACGAAAAGACGCTGATCGACAATATCAACGCGCTTCATGATGCGGCGGAAATAAAGTCGGAGCAGGACGATATAGCCGCGACGATGAAGCTGATACAAAAAAAGAAAAATAATCATACGTAAATAAACGAGGTGCAAAATGGATACTACTAAGAAAAAGACAGTCGAAGATGATGACGCGATCGTAACGGCAGACGAACAGAATGAGCCTGCCGTCGACGTTCCCGTGACCGAAACGAAAAAGCCGAAATCAAAAAAGGAAGTCAAGTCGCAGACAGCCGATGAAAACGGCGCCGCGTCCGAGCACGGTGAACGGACATCCGACACCGGCGAGAATCCCGACTATGAAGCAAAGGATGTAAAGGATCCCGCGTCCGCAAAAACCGGCATTCAGTCGATAATCGAAAAGGCGAAATCCAAAGGTAAGATCTCATATTCCGAGATCATAGAGGCCATCAGCGATAACGATTTTGACAGCGACCAGCTGGATAAACTGTATGAAACGCTTCAGAGCATGGGCGCGAATATCACGGAATTCGATGATGAACTGCCGGATATCGACGATGATCAGGAATTTGACGACCTCGCCAACGCGGAGAATATTGAGCGCGCCGTCGAGCAGGAGGGCATCGCCGTCGATGACCCGGTCAAAATGTATCTGAAAGAGATTGGCAAGGTGCCGCTTCTCGACGTCGACAAAGAGGCGGAACTTTCAAAGCGTATGTCCGAGGGCGACGAAAAAGCAAAGCAGGAGCTTGTCGAGGCCAATCTGCGCCTTGTTGTCAGCATAGCGAAAAGATACGTGGGTAAGGGACTGTATTTCCTTGACCTTATCCAGGAGGGCAACCTCGGACTGATGAAGGCAGTGTCGAAATTCGACTATACAAAGGGATATAAGTTCTCTACGTACGCAACGTGGTGGATAAGACAGGCGATCACACGTGCGATCGCCGACCAGGCACGCACGATACGTATCCCCGTGCACATGGTCGAAACGATACATAAGGTCACAAAGGTCTCCCGCCAGATGCTTCAGGAGCAGGGCAGAGAGGTCACGGCTGATGAGATTGCAAAGGAAATGAATATGAGCGCAGACAAGGTGCGCGAGATCATGAAGATCGCGCAGGACCCCATTTCGCTGGAAACACCAATAGGTGAGGAAGAGGACAGCCACATCGGCGACTTTATTGAGGAGCAGGATACGCCCGCACCCGCGGATGCGGCGTCATACGCGCTTCTGCGTGAACAACTTTGTGAGGTTTTGCACACGCTCACTCCCCGCGAGGAAAACGTGCTGAAGTTGCGTTTTGGACTTGAGGACGGCAGATCGCGTACGCTTGAGGAGGTCGGTCAGCAGTTCAATATCACCAGGGAGCGTATCAGACAAATCGAGGCAAAGGCGCTTCGTAAACTGAAGCATCCCAGCCGTTCAAAAAAGCTGAAAGATTTCCTGGATTGATGACGTGGATTTGCACAGTAATGTCGTCGGGTTGTTGTAACGTATGCACAATGATTGTGTGCATTATATATTAAAGCGTTTTCGGCATTTTGGTGATATTGTCTTTTGCTTATCGTCAACATCGTGTTTTGCGCGGCGCACGGACGTCAGGACGGCAAATTTCGACTTGACATATCGTCCTGCGTGGTGTAAAATATACAGGTAATTTTATATCTATATGTATCGCAAACAACGGCAAGATTATTTTTGGAGGAAACACAATGTTTAAGAAAATTCTTTGTTTGACTCTCGCGGTCGCAATGCTTTGCGTCGGAGTTATCAGTATGGTCGGTTGCGAAAAGGCTAACGAGGAGGAAACAGAGCGTGTTCCGATGACGCTCAGCGTTCTCGGCATCACTTCTGAAACGACGACACCTGAGGCAGTTAAGAATGTGCAGGACGCCATTAACTCGATAATGGACAGCCTTTACAGCACGCATATTGAGCTTACCCTCGTCACAGAGGATGAGTATCGCGACCTTATCAAAGAAAGAACCGAGCTGGCTGAGTATTATTCCACTCTTGACAGTTCTATCGACTCATATAACAAGAAGCTTGTCAATTCCGCTCAGAGCAACGGCACGTCCGTTATGATCGGCAAATGGCAGATCAGTAACTCATACGTTAGCGCAACGACATTGGCTACACGTGCCAAGAGCCTGACGAGAATGACGCGCGTCAACGAGGACGGTATTCTTGAGGTCGTATACCCCAAGCCCGCGTCGCCGATCGACGTTATCATGGTGCTGGGTGAGGATATGTACAATGATTTCGTAGAGGATGGTACGCTCCGTTCGATTAAGACGGATATCAACTCGTATGCAAAATTCAGACAGTACATTTACCCGACGTACCTCAATATGCTCGCCGCGCTCACGGGCGATATATGCGCGATCCCCAACAATAATCTTCTTGCCGAATATACATATCTTGTGGTCAACAAGGAATTGGCGGATAAATACGATTTCGATATTCAGTCCGTGACCGATTACTGCGACCTTTCGGATTTCCTCGCACAGGTCAAGGCGTCCGAGTCGGTAACTCCGATGGCCGACAAGCCCGACGCACTCGGAGTATTTGAGCTGTTCAACGACAGCGGCATAGCGATCGGCACATATTGCGATCCGCTTATCGGATATGATACGGAGGAAAATTCCTCGTACACGGTCAGCAACCTTTTCGATGTTCCTCAGTACGTCAACCATCTGAAAACCATGAAAGAGTACGAGAATGCCGGATATTTTGACGGCACGGGCAACGCGGCCGTTCAGGTCGTGAAGGGCGACGCCTCCGTAGAGGTGATCTACGGCGATGAGAATTACGTCAAGGTATTGCAGAATCCTTTTGTTGACAGCAGTTCGATATTCAACGGAATGCTCGGTGTTGCTTCCGCTACGTCCGATTACAACCGCGCACTTGAATTCATCCTTGAGCTGACGACAAACCCGGAGATCAAAAATCTGTTCCAATACGGCATTTGCGAGAATACAAATGACGACGATGAGATAGAGTCCAACTACTCAGTAGACTCAGACGGTGCCATCCACAGGCTTAATGATACGTATATGATGGATAACCGTCTGACAGGTAACGTCTATATGGGCTACCCGGAGGAGGGACAGCTTATCGATCAGTGGAATTACGTAAAGAAAACCAATCTTGATTCACTTATCAATCCGTATCTGACTTATCACGCGACCAGCAGCTCCTACGCGATGAATTATTACGTAGATGAGGTCGAGCTGGATGCGGTCATACAGTCAGCCATAGAGCGCGCGGCATTGACAGAGGCGCTGAAGCCGACAGATGCGACGTACGACGAGTACACAACTGCCACCGACGCCATGAAAAAGAAAGCCGCCATCAAGAATCACACCGATTACTATGAGTATTTCATAGCACAGATGATGGCAGACGGCAACACGAGAGATCAGGCTGAAAGCTTCTATAAGCAGAGCTCCGCAAACGCTTCTGCAAAGTATCAGTATTCGTGGTACGAAAAGAAGATCATCGAAAAATTCACGGCAGAGCTGTATAGCGACATCATCACGGCCGATATGCTTGATTCGTCAGTTATGAATAAGCTCGCGTCACTTGCCGGAACGAATAAATCGGGATTTGATACGGCACGTTCCGATGCCGACAAATATTACGGCGACATTGAGGTCCTTCGCATAATGGCAAAGCTGGCGATCTTCATCGACGAGGACGGCAATCCAATCTCCGAGGAAGAGTGGGCGGTATATGACAATATGACGGATACCGACTTTGAAAATGCGGTTTACGACTATATTAAGGAAAACTACATCAAGGTCAATGATCTCGACGACGAAAAATACGAAACGCTCGTCAAGAACTTCATTTGCTCAATGCTTACATTTACCGATGCCAGCGATAACTCATCGTACACGATCACATGGGATCAGTACGAGGATGCAGAGGCTGAGGCCGATGAATTCTTCTCGGTAGTCGAATCGCTAAAGAGAACGTATCACGACCTGCTCGTGTCTTACGTCGGCAATGAGTCGATGCTTTCGCTTTACACCGACAGCGACATTCCGGGTCTGATCAGGGATGCGCTTTATGCTCAATGGCTCACCGACAACGGATACCGTAAGGTGGATTTTGAGAATTCGCTTTACGATAAGGCGTTTGAGTTCATGGGCATCACCTACCACGATTTCACGACGTATCAGAAAAACGATACCATCAGATATGCCGACAGCATCGCCAAACTGAAGAAGCAGTATAAGAGCCTGCTTATCGATAAATTCTCGTCAACACAGTATAAGAACGACAGAATATCCAACAGTGATATGCTTTCGACCATCCTCTCATATTATGTTGAAGAGGAAACAGGCATCCAGAAGTCGATTTGCGACAGCGTCGATCTTTCGGTCAACGAGTACAACGATCTGTACAAGGCATTCGATCTGTTCATTAAGTATTCCAATCAGATGAGAACGAAGTTTGTCTACACGCTCCGTACGATCTATTCCAAGAGCGAAATAGACTCGTTGGACAACCGCGAGATAGATTCGTGTGTTTATGATGCCATCGCCACGATGGGCTTCTATTCGAATGAGATCGCAACGTACCTCAGCATCGACCTCAGTACGTACATGACTCATAAGAGCAACGCACAGAATTATCAGAAATACATTGAGAAGCTCATGACGGTGCTTGCCGACGATATTACGGCGGCGGGGTATACGTATGACGGCTTGATGAAGCTCGGATATCTCGAAAGAGAAATCATCCTCAGCGAACTTGTGGAAGAGAAGTATTTCACCGATAAGATCACGGCAAAAGAGGCAATATCCAATATTTCCTCTGCTTACATGGACGGTATCGCTGATGCGGACGATATTTCATCGTACTGCAAAACGGCCGCATCGGAGCTTAACGCAAACGGTCTGTTCAGTTCTCTTATCATAGTGATCAAGGCCGAACTCAAGTCGGCGCTCAGCGCACTGACAACACAATAAAGAGCATAAAAAATCTCAGCCGACCGGCTGAGATTTTTTTATGTCATTGACCGTATTTTACAAGGAAATAATCAAGTGCCTTCCGGCATTTTTCCGTGTCTGTCAGGTAACTCATACCGTGTCCCGCATACGGAACGGATACGAAGAATTTTTCACCCTTTGTTGCCGCGTGGTTTTTTACACTCATGTAATGGGGCACAAAATCGTCTGCTTCACCGTGAATATACAGTATCGGTAAATCCGATCCGGCAACGGCCTCCTCGGCTGAATAACCGATATCGTATTTTGCTGTCAGCTTGATTATCTTGCCCATGAGGTCAACGAACGGATGGGGCGGCAGGTGATACGAGGCCTTGAAAACACAGGAGAAGATTTCTTTCGGCGACGTGAAGCCGCAGTCGGCAATGATGCCTTTGACATTCGGCGGTAATTCTAATCCGGATGCCATCAGCACCGTCGTCGATCCCATCGAAACACCCTCCAAAAACATCGGGCAATCACCGAATCTGTTGTACATATACCATGCCCAATCGCGGCAGTCAAAGCGTTCCAACGCGCCCATGCCTATATACTTTCCTGCACTTTGTCCCGTTGCGCGCTGATCTATCAGCAATAGTCTGTATCTGCGTTTGTACATGACAGGTGCCAGCACCGCGAAGTCGTTCACTGCGCTTGATCGGTATCCGTGACACATGATTATCGTGCCTACGGGGTCTTCACAGTCGTACAGCTTAGCGTGCAGCTTCAACTTGTCAAAGCTTGTGATGAATACGTCTTCATTCGGCATCGAACGCAACTCCGCCACGCTGTTATCCAGCAGTTCGAGCATCTTTTTCGACATCGTTGCCCTGATGCTTTCCTGTTCGATCATCGGTTGCTCACGCTTCGCGTCCCGCATGATACTGAATTTCAGTGTCCGGTGTACCGTAGCGATGGCGGCGCAAATAATAACAACAGCAATACATACCGCAATGATCATAAAAACCTCCGACGTTAATTGAATTGATATTGACAATATTTTTGAAAAAGTTATTGACAAAACTATGCCTGTGTGATATTATATACAGGCACGTAAAAATTGCCCCATTAGCTCAGATGGCAGAGCACATGACTTTTAATCATGGTGTCCGGAGTTCGACTCTCCGATGGGTCACC
>JAKSPY010000037.1 GCA_024404445.1 Clostridia bacterium | reverse complement strand
CTTTTTGGCGTTCCCGAGGTGATTCGAACACCCGACCTATCGCTTAGGAGGCGATCGCTCTATCCAGCTGAGCTACGGAAACATAACGTAAATTATGAATTAAATTTCAGATACACTTTTTCAAAAGTTCAAAACGCGGGTGCCAAATCGGGTGCCAAAATTTGCGCCGGTGACGAAACAAGGTTGAAAAACTCGTGTTTTTGCGCTTTCCCGCACGTTTTCTCTCGTTTTTGAAGGTGTCCCCAAGATATAGCACCACCTTAGGAGGCGAACGCTCGTCTCGCCTGCGGGCTCGGTCACGCTGCGGCTCTGACAGTCCAACGGACTGTCATTCACTTCCGCAGTCGCCGCTACGCTACCTGCTGAGCTACGGAAACATGAAAATATTAAACGAATACCTAAGGCACAAAATATACATCGCCGTTGCCGACGATGTATATTTTACTCATTTATCGGTATTTGTCAAGACTTATCGCTGTCCGATGCCTCATTTTTCTCGGCATCGTCTGTCATGTCCACGTCAATATCGGCCATGAGCTTCTTTTCGGCGTCGTCTATGAACTGTTCTATTTTCGTCGGGATCGCATCGCTTTCGGCGGTCTGGAATTTTTCCGCCCTTTCATCGATCTTCTGTACGACGTTGGCAGTCGAACGTGCGAGTGCACCGCGGCCGGATGTCATCTTCTTTACAAGATGCATCTGCATCAGGCTCTTCTTATGCGCCTCTTTTATCTGCGCCTCAAGGTACAGCGAACGCCCCGTATCGTCATCTTCGCCGTAATAGTCGATGGTATCAGACGACATTCCGCGGGAAGCGAGCCTGTTTTCAGACGCTTTTTTAACAAATGCGTATACTACGACAAACAGCGGCACCGCGATGATCAGTCCGGTGATTCCCCAGAACGATGACAGCACGGTCAGTGACGTCAATATACTGAGAGCCGTCGCGTTCACCTGCGCACCGAGAAGCTTCGGTCCGAGGATGTTGCCGTCGAACTGTTGCAAAATGACGATGAATATGATGAATACGATCGTTTTCGGCGGGTCAACGATGAAAACGATGAACGCACACGGAATGGCACCGATAATCGGACCGAAGATCGGCACGATATTCGTCACGCCGACAACGACCGCGATCAGAGGATAGTACGGCATACCGATGATCATCAGTATGAAGAACGTCATAAATCCGATGATAAACGAATCAAGAAGCTTTGCGGCGATGAACGAGCCGAAGCTCTTATTCAGCGAGGTACAAATATTCAGCGTACCGTTATAAATCTTATCCGAGAAAATGGCACGAAGCAGCTTTTTGAGTCTGGCGGCGACGCGTTCCTTGCCCGCCAGCAGATATATGGCAAAGAATATACCGATCAGTATATCCTTGATCGTCAGGATGATGCCCTTCAACGCCGAGGTAACGACGGGAATGACATCATTGATGACCTTATATACCGTGGAGATCAATTCATTCAGATATTCGGTCAACGCCTTGACCGCACTGCTGAATATCGACGACGTTGCGCTGATCTTCACCAACCATTGCTGGACAGATGCGATATATGAGCTCATATTCAGGCTCAGCTCATTGACGCCCGACGCAACCTGAGGTATCAGAATATAGAAGAAAGCCGCGATGATCAACAGTGACACGATAGCTGCACAGGCGACGGAAAGTCCGCGGCGCAGACCGTAATGTGTCTTGATCACGCCGTCCTCATATCGCTGTTGAGCCTGCTTTTCACGGCGACGGCGGATGCGCTCTATCTTTTTCATCACGCGGGCACGCTTTTTGGGCTTCATGTCATCCGTAACGGTCGGTATCTTTTCCTCGCCGACGACGAACGCGAACACATTGTTTTCAAACAGACGCATGACGGGATTCATCAGATATGCGATGATCGTACCGATGATCAGCGGGCGTATGGCCGTCATAAGCTGATCAAGGTATGAGCCGAAGTCGCTGTAATTTATAAAGAAGAATACGGCGAACACGACGACGAGCGCGGCAATAACGGCGTAGATGGCTATGGTCGTGTATTTCTTATTCCAATCAAATTTCATGACGCGCTCTCCTTTCGGCGTATTGAGTGTAATATTATTATTTTATACACTTGCGCCCGATTAGTCAATAGTGAAAAACAAAAATAATAATTTAAGTGAAAAATCACGGAAATCTCCGCATAATCCCGTCACAAAGGCACTGATAATATCATAAGATGTAACGGTTACGGCGGCGATTTATCTTGCAAATCACGGTATATTGTGCTACAATTATCGCAAATAAAACAGATCGGGGCATATATGACAAAAAATGTTCTCGCCATGCACGACCTGTCCGGCTTCGGACGGTGTGCGCTGACTGTAATAATCCCGACGCTGTCCGCATTGGGCGTTCAGGTGACACCCGTTCCGACTGCCGTCATGAGCACTCATACCGGCGGATACGACGGATTCACATTTGCGGATATGACCGACACGATGTTGCCCGCCGCGGAGCATTATTCACGGCTGGGGCTGCATTTTGACGCGGTTTACAGCGGATTTCTCGGTGGTGAGGCTCAATTGAGCATCATCGACAGGATAATCGGCATGAACGGCACGTCGTTCGTACTCGTCGATCCCGTTATGGGCGATGACGGTCAGATATATAAGACGTATACCGCGGCGATGTGCGACGGAATGCGCAGGCTGTGCAAAAGGGCCGATATGATCACACCGAACGTCACCGAGGCGTGCCTGCTGACCGACACGGAATACAGACCGTTTTCCGGTATGGACCGACGCGACGCCGAGTCATATGCCGATACGTTGCTGACAAAGCTCGGAGAGTTATGCCGCGGAAACGTGGTGATGACAGGCGTCGAAATATCCGACGGTACGGTACGGTCGATGGGCTGTGCGGTCAAATCGCAAAACGGGACCGAGCTTATCATGTCGCCGGAGGAATGTGCGTCATACCCCGGCACGGGAGATATTTTTGCGTCTGTCCTGCTCGGAGCTATGCTCACGGGCGACACGTTGACGGACGCGGCACGTCTGGCGGTCGATTTCACGCACACGGTGATACGGCGCACAATGGACGCGGGTACGCCCTCGCGGTACGGCGTGCTGTTAGAGCAGTCGCTGACCGTCCTTACCGAACACTACGCCGAAAAGGCCAATGAGGAGGAATAATGTCAGAAACGCTGGAATCAAGGCTTGACAGGCTCAGCTCCTGTTTTAAGCTAATCGGAAAGGAAACGATGCTGATATCGTCGACCGACGGCACCCGAACGAACGCCATGACGGCGAGCTGGGGCGGATTGGGCACGGTGTGGGGCAAAAACGTCTGCTTCATTTTCGTCAGACCGTCGCGCTACACATACGATATCATCGAAAAGTCATCGCACATATCTTTGTCGTTTTTCAGGGGCGAATATCTCACCGAAATTTCCGTTTTCGGCAAAAAATCGGGCAGAGATTGCGATAAGATCGCCGAAAGCGGTCTGCACGCATCCGTTTCGGACGGATACGTCACCTTTGACGAGGCAAAGATCACCGTAAAAGCCGACGTACTGTATCACACCGATATCGATCCGAACGGCTTCATCGACGGAGGGAAAGTGATCGAACGCGATTACAAAGGCGGCGATTATCACCGTATATATGTCTGCGAGATCACCGACGTTACGTATTGAAAACGACCGGAAAACTCAAAAGGTGACACAAAAAATACAAAAACGGGACTGCGGCACGTAACCTCCGCGACGGACGGTATCGCAGATCGTCCCGAACGTCGATCAAACAATAAGCACACCGGGCTTTGCCGGGTGAAATATGTGCAACAAAAAGCATCTGCCGAAAAGAGAGTCTGATCTCCTGTCGGCAGATGTTTTATTTCGTGATATTTTGCCGGCGCGCGATGACGTTTCCGCCCGCGTCATAAGCCCGTATCATTGCTTTTTCAGAATTTCCGATAAAGCGGATATGAATTCATCGACCTCGTCGGCTGTGTTCGCGTGCGAGAAGCTGACGCGCACCGCGTCGCCTCCCGTCTGTAAAGCATCATGTGCCAGCGGCGCGCAGTGCATACCGGCGCGCACGCATATGTCGACCGACGCCAGACGGTCGGCCAGATCACTGCCGCCTATCCCGTCCGCATTGAACATTATCGTGCCGCCGCGACCGAGACCTTCACCGTATATCCTCGCACCCAGCCTGTTCAGGCCATTGCACAGTCGCATACGCAACATATTTTCATGTGCGGCAACGGCGGTCAACCCCATATTTCCGATATCGGCGATCCCCGCAGTCATCGAAACGATCGCCGGCACGGGCAGTGTGCCCGCCTCATACGACTCCGGCGGCGTATTGCCCATTTCGCCGTACACGGTGTTCACACCGTTGCCGCCGTACGTTACGCCGTTCAGACGCGCAAAATCAAATCCGTCGGCAAATGCCGCCACGCCCGCGCCCTGAATTCCTCCGATCCCCTTATGCGACGGGATGCATACGATATCCGCGCCGTCGCGCAACGTGTCGATCGGGAAAACCCCCGCGCTTTGCGCCGCGTCCACCACGTAGATCAGGCCGTGCCTGTGTGCCACCTCACCTATACGTGAGATCGGCAACACCCGCGGACATACGTTTGACGCGTGCAGGGTGACTATCATTCGCGTCCTTCTCGTGATCGCCCGCGTTATGCGCGCGATAAGCTCATCATCCGGGCACAGCGCATCGACATAGCTCACGCCGACGCTGCGATTGCGACGCAAAAAGTACAGCGGACGCAAAACGCTGTTATGCTCCAGATTCGTACAGATGATGTGGTCGCCGTACCGCGCCGTGCCGAGCAGTGCGAGATTCAGTGCGGCTGTCGCGCCGGACGTGAAGATCACGTTTTGCGGTCCGGTGATATTCATCATTCCGCCGACCGCCTCACGGGCATCGAATACCGCCTCCGCCGCCGCCGAGGCAAGCCGATGACCGCTTCTGCCCGGATTCCCGCCGCTTCTGACTATGTGCTCGCTGACCGCCGCGATAACGGCGTCGGATTTCGGGTATGACGTCGCCGCATTGTCAAAATATATCATTGTGCCTCCTGACCGGCACGGCAGTACCCGCGCCTATATCACTCCGCTGTATTCCACTCCGCCGAGGTGCAGTACCATCAGTGCGCGGTCAAGATCACGTGAATAGACCTCCACGCCGTACCTACAGCCCTCCGATGAACGCGACACCCTGACGGTGCGCGCCGCTATACCGTCCGACGACAGAATACGCCTTGCTTTTATCGCCGTTGTATTTGTTCCTATTACTATTATACGACTTTCCATTTTTTCCTCCCGACGGTCGTTACCGTCACTGTCATTATATGCACACACTGAAAAAATTTGCCGAAAATGACACCCTGACTATTGACAAATCGCGCAGGATATGATATCATGTCATCACTTTACAGCGATAAAGTGATAAAGTATAGGAGCATATTTATGAAAAAGAGCATCATTCGTGTGATTTCACTCGCGTTATTACTCGGTTTAACTGTCATCGGCGCCGCGTCGTGTGCGCAAACCGCCGATTTTATCGTCGGGTTTGACGCGGATTTCCCGCCGTACGGCTATATCGACGACAACGGTGAATACACGGGATTCGATATTGAGTTGGCAAAAGAGGTCGCCATGCGCAACGGCTGGAGCATAGAGCTTAAGGCGATCGATTGGGACACTAAAGATTTTCAGTTGGAATCAGGCTCAATCAACTGCATTTGGAACGGCTTCACGATGACGGGACGCGAGGACGACTACACGTGGTCGGCGGCATACGTCGATAACAGTCAGGTCATAGTCACATCGTCGGCATCCGGCATCAGCTCGATATCCGATCTTGCGGGCAAAACGCTGGCTGTTCAGTCGGATTCATCCGCCGAAAGCGTTATGACCGACGGGGAAAACCCGGAGATGCTCGCGCTGACAGCCTCACTGAAGGAGCTGAAGCGTTACCCCGAATACAATACGGCGTTCATCGCGCTGGAATCCGGCGCCGTCGATGCGATAGCAATGGATATCGGCGTGGCAAAATATCAGATCGCGTCCCGCACCGGCTTCATCATGCTGGATGAGATTCTGGCAACGGAGCAGTACGGCATTGGGTTTTTGGCGGGGAACACCGAGCTGCGCGATGCCGTGTCAAAAACGCTGAAAGAGCTGATGGATGACGGTACGTTTGACCGTCTGGCAGAGCGATTCGGCATCGATGGCGCGATCAAGTGGTAAAATATAATGAGCATTCCGACGATGTTCAGACTGTTGCTGGAGGGAATGGGCAACACACTGTTGATTTTCTTTGTGACGCTCATCGCTTCCCTGCCGGTCGGTCTGGGCGTTTCATTCTGCCGCATGAGCAAAAAACCGATCATCAGATGGGTGACAAAAATCTACATTTCGATAATGCGCGGCACTCCGCTGATGTTACAGCTGCTGGTCGTCAGATACGGCCCGTATCTGCTGTTCGGCATACGGTGCACCGACGCATACGACATCTACGCGGTTCTGATAGCCTTTATCGTCAATTACGCGGCATATTTTGCGGAGATATACCGTTCCGGTATCGAATCCGTCCCGGTCGGTCAGTATGAGGCGGCACAGATCCTCGGATTCGGAAAAGTGCAGACATTTTTTACCGTCATTCTGCCGCAGGTGATAAAAAGAGTATTGCCGTCGATAACGAACGAAACGATCACGCTCGTAAAGGATACGTCGCTGGCATTTGCGATAGGCTTAGTCGAAATGTTCACGCGCGCGAAACAGATCGCGTCAAAGGAAACGTCTATGCTGCCGTACCTTTTCGCCGGCATTTTATACTATATATTCAATTACGCGGTCGCCTTCGGAATGGAAAAAGCGGAAAAGGCGTTCGGATATTATGAGATCAAGTGAGGCACTGATGGACGAGGTATTGGCAATAAAAAATATATTCAAATCATACGGCGGCAAAACGGTGCTGAATGACATTTCGCTGACTGTCGGGCGCGGGGAGGTCGTATCCGTCATCGGATCATCCGGCAGCGGAAAGTCCACGCTTTTACGCTGTGCGACGCATCTGACGGATATCGATTCCGGATCTGTCGCGTACAACGGCGAATACATGGTCAGGACCGTGGATTCAAAGGCGGTATACGCGCCGAGTCGCGAGCTGAAGCGCATCTGCTCGGGATTCGGGCTCGTATTTCAGAATCATAACCTGTTTCCGCATATGACCGTCATGAAAAACATCACCGCCGCGCCGATATCGGTAATGAAGACAAACAAAGAATACGCATACGAAAAGGCGCGGGCGCTGTTGAAAAGGCTGGATCTGAGCGACAAGGCCGACGCGTACCCGTTTCAGCTTTCCGGCGGTCAGCAACAGCGCGTATCGATAGCGCGCGCACTGATATGCGATCCGGAAATACTGTTTTTTGATGAGCCGACCTCGGCGTTGGATCCCGAACTGACGGCAGGTATTCTGCGCTATATAAAGGACCTCGCCGCCGAAAAGATGACGATGGTCATCGTGACGCACGAAATGAGCTTTGCCCGCAAAATTTCGAGCAGGGTCGTATTCATGAACGGCGGTACTGTCGCCGCCGAGGGCGCACCCGACGAGCTTTTCAATAATTGCGATAACGAAAGGCTTCGCCGCTTTCTCGGTCAATTCAGTGAATAAAAAGCATCGCCGCACGGTCGTCCGTGCGGCGATATTTCATACCGTCAATGCCGGTGAGGTCAGTATCGGCTGTATCTGCCGTCCCGCAAACGCCGACATCATCGTGACCGGTATCATGTCAAAGTCGCACACAAGTGAGTGCGGCTTGTTTTTCGGATCATCCTGTCCGAGAGGAACGAAAAACACGTTTTTGCGTTTAAGTAAAACGCCGATGTTTTCCAGATTTGCCGACAGCGCGTCGTTCGTTGCCAGCGCGATAACGACGGGTCTGTCTGAACGAAGCTGTGCCTTGGCCGCCATCGTGACCGTGGAGTCGGTGATGCCGCCCGCGATCTTTGCCAGCGTATTGCCGGTGCACGGGGAAATGACCAGCATATCCAGACGCAACGTGTTCCCTATCGGCTCGGCGCCCACTATCGAATGGACGACGGGCATACCGCAGATCTGCTCGATCTTCTTCACGTTCTCCTCTGCCGTCCCGAAGCGTGTATCGGTGGTGTAAACGCTGTCCGACACGATCGGCAAAACGCGATTGCCCTCCGCACACAGCGAACGCAGTACCTTTATCGACCTTTGCATCGTGCAAAACGATCCGCAAAATGCGTATCCTATCATTATTTTATGTTTTCTCCTGTCTTATTATGTTGATTACGGTTTCGGCGATGATCGTACCCGCCGTGCGCGGAGACATCCGACCGGGCAACGACGGGGCATCGGTTATCGTCAGGCCGCAGGCAGACGCCGCGGCCCTGTCAAATCCGCCGGGTGCCGAAGCAAGCTCTATCAGCGCGGTATCGCGGCTAATAAGGCCGATCAGTCCGGCGTCCATCACGCATTGCGGCACGGTATTGATTATGGCATCAAATTCGCCGATATATTCCGGACGTGCCGACAATTCATACGCGCGCACACCGTCCGAAACGGCACAGGCGCGCGATGCGGCCCCGCGTGAAAACGCAAATACGTCGGCACCGAGCAGACGCAGACGTATTCCCAGCGCCCTGCCCAGCCTGCCATAACCGATCACAGCCATGCGTGACGAATGGATCGTGATATCCATGACGCCGATCAGCACGCAGATCGCCCCCTCGGCTGACGGCACCGAATTAAGGACCGCAAAATCGTCGCGTCGCATCATATCCACGGTGCGCACGTCGGGGCATATCTGCCCGCAAAACGTATCCGGCAGATTGCCGCCTATCACGGTGCCCGCACGAATCAGCCTCGTAACGTCGCACATTGCGATCCTCTGACCGTGAAGCGGTGCGTTCAGGCACCCTCCGACGAACGACGGCAACGGCAAAACGACAGCGTCGGCGCCGCACAGTGCCTGCGAAAGAAGTGTTTCCGTATCGTCGCCGCCGAGCGCGAACGTTTTGATTTTATATCCGTGTTTCAGCAGATGCGATGCCGCAAACAGCTGACGGCGATCGCCGCCCACAAAAGAAATCTCTGTCAAGTATATGCCGTCCTTATCAAAATATGCCGTCTGCTATATAATATGCCGGACGACGGTCATTGACAAAGACGCAGATGAATGGTATAATACCGATGATAATGATTACGAGGTGATACTGATGAAGGTATTTAAGAATTCTGTTTTTGCCCTGCTGTATCTGGCGCTGTTCTTCTCGGGGCAGGTGCTCGTTACTGTGGTATATACGTTCTGCCTGACGATCACGGGGATAGGATACGATGAAGTCCTCAACACCGTGATGAACAATTCAAGTCTGATCGCGATAATCGGCAACTTTCTGGCGGTCGCGGTCGCTGTCCTGATATTCGTCATACGCAAAAAGAGGGTCAGCATGGAGATCGGCCTTCATCAGACAGATCCGATGTTCGTCATTCTGGCGGCATTCATCGGCTTCGGCGGCACGGTAGTCGTAAGCTTTCTGATGAATATCATACCGTTTACCGACAGTATGTGGGAAACGTATAACGAGGGCATGGATCAGATCACGCAGGATTACGGCATCGTCGCGGTGATCGCCACCGTGATCGTCGCGCCGCTGGTCGAGGAATTTTTCTTCCGCGGGCTGATCTTCTCGCGTTTGGCACGCGGAATGAATATCTATATAGCCGCGGTGATCTCGGCACTTATGTTCGGCGTGGCGCACGGCAATTTCATTCAGGGGACCTACGCGTTTTTGCTCGGTCTGCTGTTGTGCTTCGTATACGTCAAGTCGCGCAGTCTGTGGGGCGCCATCGCCGTTCATATGGGATTCAACTCATTCAGCTTCGTCATGGATCTGATCTCCGATGAATCGGCTCAATACGGCATCATGACGGGCGCCCTGCTCATGTTCATGACCGCCACACTGCTGTTCATCATTTATCCGGGAAATTTTCCGAGGGTAAAGACCGAGGTCGCGATCGATCCGCTGGAATTTGAGCCGACCGAGAGCGTCGCCGGACGCAAGCCGGATGAAATGAATCTTTACATTTCGTCATGCAATAACACCGCGCCGATACCGACAAAGGACATCGTCCCGACGGAAAACGATATTCCCGATGAGGAAGCTGAGCCGGACGGGCAAAAGACGGAGGAAAAGGAACAATAATGACCGTCTGACCTGTCCGTGATCAGACATTCTGCAAGATTCATCGGCGCAAAAGCGCCTCGGAATGACAGGAAACGGAAAACGAAAAAATGCAGCCCGCACGGACTGCATTTTTTATATCCTTGTTTATCTCGTCGTTATTTTGCAATTCAGCTCCCTGACCGAATTTTCAAGTATTATCTCACCGATCGAGTCGGCGACGATACTGCCGGAAGCAGGATTTTTGACTGACATTATGTTGCCGATGATCTCGGCGCGTACGTCGGAATATTCAAATGACAGGTCGGTATCCTCCATTTCGCAGTTTATCAGCGTCAGATTATTGCAATAGCACAGCGGCTGTGTGCCGATTATCTTACACCCGATGAGAGTCAATCCGTCGGAGTACCAGCCGAGGTACTCACCCTTGATGACGGAATTTCTGACCGTCACGTTCTTAGTGTGCCAAAAGGCGTCCTTTGTATCGAGATCGCTGTTCTCTATCGTCATATTCTCAATATATTGGAAGGAGTATTTTCCGACCATATGAGTATGGTCCATAGTGACGTTGCGGCTTTCAAACATAAAATACTGTGAGTCCACGTCGCTGTCGTAGATTTTGACGTCGCGGCAACGCCAACCGAACTCCGGCGAAACGATGCCGCACTGACGCACGGTGATCGCGTCGCATTCACGCAGACATTTGACGCCGTCGATCTTACAATTGCTGATGACGCCGTTTTTTGAGTACCACAGCGGCGCACGGCAGGTTTCTTTCATTTCCGACGATGCGAGTGTGAAATCCTCAGTATGCCACAGCGGATACCTCAGCGCGAACAGGCAATCCAATACGTCTACCCCGCGCGCCTCCTTCAGGGCGCTTTCGCCGTCCTCCGCACCGTCAAATGTGCACGACCTTACCACGGTATCGCGCAGTGAGTACAATGCGCGCTCCTGCCCGTAGGTCTGCCCCGATATTATTTTCTTTTCCACCGGTTTTTCTTTCTTTCCGAACACGACACGCCTCCGCAAAATATCCGCTACATCGATTATAACACAAACGCCGGAAAAGTAAAGGCTATTTTCAATTTTACCGCGATATCCGGCGAAAAATCGCACGGACGCGGAAATAAGGTCCCGGACGCATGGGAGTTTTGTCAAAAAAAATTGCATATTTTGACATCTTTTCGTCGAATTCACGAAATATTCACAAACGGGTAAAATTGTGTTGACTTTCGTGCATTTGTGTTATATGATGAGTGTGTTACGAGGTTTACGGCGCACACTTATAGTTCGGCAACGTAAGCCTTGATTTTATTTTTTTGAGAGGTGGATCTGTTCTATGAAAAACTTTTTTAAGTTGAACGAGAAGAATACCACTGTCAGAACTGAGATCATTGCCGGCCTTACGACATTCATGGCCATGGCATATATCCTGTTCGTCAATCCCGGTATGTTCTCGGATCTCGGCGTGGTCAGCTATGGTGCCATTTACGTATCTACGGCTATCTCCGCCATCGTCGGCACGGTTCTCATCGGCTTGCTTGCGAATCTTCCGCTTGCACAGGCTCCCGGTATGGGTCTGAACGCATTCTTCGTTTACACGGTTTGCTTCGGCCTCGGTTTCTCCTATGCCAATGCCCTCCTGTTCGTTCTGTTTGACGGTCTTCTTTTTGTGGTCCTTACGGTCACAGGTCTTCGTAAGCTCATCTTTGACGCTATCCCGAGGACAGTCAAGGCTGCCATCCCCGCAGGTATCGGTATGTTCATCGCGTTCATCGGTCTGCAGGATGCCGGTATCGTCGTTGCGGATTCATCCACAGGTGTCACGCTCGCATCCTTCAACCTTCTCGGTGCCGCTACATGGGCTGACGTTATGCCCATGCTCGTTACGATCATTACGCTTATTGCCATCGCTATCATGATCAAGAGAAAAGTCAGAGGCGCTATGCTTTGGGCCATCATCGGCGGTGCTGCCCTTTATTATTTACTCGGCCTGACGGTTCCGGAGTTCTACACGAGCTTCTCACTCGGCAACATGAACCCGCTTGAGGCATTCAAGGATTTCGGTTCAATGTCATTCCTTAAGGTATTCACAGACGGTTTCGATTTCTCCGCTTACCTTGAAACACACTCGGTATCTACACTCATCATCACATTCGCTACAACGACACTTGCATTCTGCATGGTCGATATGTTCGATACAATGGGCACACTGTTCGGCGCTTGCAAGACGGGCAATATGCTTGAAAAGGATGAGAACGGCGAGGAGACGATCGTTCCCAACATGAACCGCTCAATGCTCGCAGACGCTATCGCAACAATCACAGGCGCTATCTGCGGTACAAGCACAGTCACAACATTCGTTGAGTCATCCGCGGGTGTCGGTGCCGGCGGCAGAACAGGTCTTTCCTCTATGGTCACAGCCGCTATGTTCGTGATCGCAATGTTCCTTTCACCCATCGCATCACTCGTTCCGGCTTGCGCATACTCCGCCGCTCTTATCTACGTCGGTATCCTTATGATCGTTTGCGTCAAGGACCTCAAGTGGGACAAGCCGTCAGTTGCTCTTCCCTCTTTCATGACGATAGTTATGATGCCCTTCACGTATAACATTTCCTACGGTATCGCATTCGGTCTTATCACAAGACTTATCATCATGATATTCGACAAAGAGGACAGAAAGACGATCAAGGTTTCGACAGTTGTCATCACACTTCTGTTCGCTGCCATGTTCTTCCTTACTCACTGATAAACCGTTACATAAAAAGGGGCTGTAAATAAACAGCCCCGAAAATAGCGAAAAAAAGAAATCCGAAGCGAACTTTACCGGTTGCTTCGGATTTTTTGGGCTATT
>JAKSPY010000036.1 GCA_024404445.1 Clostridia bacterium | reverse complement strand
CGTCTGCCCACAGGGCGCGCGTCCGGTGACGCAGGCCTGTCAGCGTGCGCACGGTATTCAAAAGTGAGCTTTCGTCATTTTCCTCGCCGTCAACATACGGCGCGTCGGCGGATTGATCCTGCCGCAGATACGTCGTATCGGCCGTGGAAAATCCGAAGTTTTTTGATACGGCGGGGTCTTCCCACTGCATCGGCGTACGCGCACAGCCTCGCCCGTTTGAGCCCTCGGTCTCGGTATTGAAGACGTTTCTCATTCCGATCTCTTCACCGTAATATATCATCGGTGTGCCCGGCAACGTCATCAGAAACGCGAATATCGTCTTCATTTCTTCGTTGTCCCTGCCATCGGTCAGCCGGTGCATATCGTGGTCGCCGGTGATCAGCGAAACGTAGCCCTTGCCGTTCGCCTTTTCCAGCCATTTTACGTAATCGTCGGTGAAAAATTTCCTGTTGCCTTTTCCCTCGCGTCTGAAATAGCTGTGCTTGCCTTTTTCGTTCAGCTCATACCGGAACAGCGATCCGCCCGACAGAAACATATCGAGGTGAAAGCCCGCGTCCAGCGAGAAATGCGGACGCGACCATTCGGGTAACAGCACACATTCGGGATACTTTTCGTCGAAATAATCGCGGAATTCATTCCAGAACTGTTTTGTGCCTATGTATTCGGGATCGTTTTTGACGACGTAGCCCGCCATGTCAACGCGATATCCGTCGCATCCCAGCCCTATCCAATAGTCGATGATGTCGCGCAGTGCGCGTCGGTTGGCAAGGCACTGCGGCGCGTCTATCGGCAGCTGCCACGGCTCCCTGACCTCATAAAATCCGTAATTGAACGCGGGTTGAATGTCGTAAAAGCTGGCCAGATATCTGTCGTTGCGCTCATATTCGCGGCGATACAGCTTTTCATACTGTGAGTTGTCGTCGTCGCACCAGACATATCTGTCGGTGAATTCGTTTTTTTCGCTCTGCGACGATTTTTTGAACCATTCGCATTCGACGGACGAATGACAGGCGACCAGATCGCATATGACTTTTATGCCGCGATCGTGTGCCTCACGGCACAGCTCCGCAAAATCGTCGTTTGTGCCGTAACGCGGCGCCACACGATAGAAATCGGTGATATCGTATCCCGCGTCGGCAAACGGACTGTCGTAAAACGGGTTCAGCCATATCGCGTTCACGCCGAGACTTTTTACGTAATCCAGCTTTTTGATCACGCCTTTCAGGTCGCCTATGCCGTCGCCGTCCGTATCGTAAAATGATTGCGGATATATCTCATAGAATATTGCGTTTTTCAGCCATGACGGTTCTTTCCTCATGATCCACCTCCGTATGTATTGCCTATATCCATTATACACCGGTCGGCGCGATTATCAACAACAAACGCACCGTATTCGTGAAAAAATTATAACTCCGCCGTCGCGACGGCCGAAAAATCGAAAATATCGCAAAAATTTTTTCAAGGTGATATTGCCATACGGAAAATATTGTGATATAGTATAAAATGGTATTCTATTGTGGCACATAATAATGCCGCGTGAAATTACATAACAGCAAATGGGAGAGAGAACATGATCAACGTAACATCAAAACTCAATAACGGCGTGAATACGATATATCTGGAGGGCAGGCTGGATTCCACGAATGCCACCGTAGCCGAAACACAAATAGTCGAGCTTGACACGGAGGATTCGCTTGTCATCGACGTGGAAAAGCTTGAATATATCTCCAGCGTGGGACTACGTATCATGCTTCGTCTGCGCAAAAAGCATGCAGACCTCGCGATCGTGAACGCGTCGACTGAGGTATATGACATATTCGATATGACGGGCTTCACCGATATGATGAAGATCAGCCGCGCATACCGCACGATAAACGTCGATGGCTGTGAGGTCATCGGACAGGGCGCAAACGGTAAGGTATACCGCATCGATCCCGATACGGTCGTCAAGGTATATCTCAATCCCGATTCGCTTGCCGACATTGAGCACGAGCGCGACGTAGCCAAAAAGGCGCTCATACTCGGCATACCGACTGCCATTTCGTACGACGTGGTAAAGGTCGGCGACCACTATGCCTCAATGTTTGAGATGCTGAATGCAAAATCGTTCTCGAAGCTGCTTGCCACAAATCCGGAGAACGTGGACGAGTACGCAGTTATGTACGTCGATCTGATGAAGCTGATCCACGGTACGCTCGTACCGCGCGGCCAATTGCCCGATCAGCGCGAGGTTGCCATAGGTTGGACGAAATTCTTAAAGGATTATCTTCCCGCCGACATATATGAAAAGCTGTACGCTATGGTCGAGGCCATACCGTACGACGACCATATGCTCCACGGCGACTATCATACGAAAAACATCATGCTGCAAAACGGTGAGGTCATACTGATAGATATGGATACGCTCGCTGTCGGCCATCCCGTGCTGGAGCTGGCGTCCATGTATAACGCCTATATCGGCTTCCACCTCAATAACCCTGAGGGCGTAAAGGACTTTTTGGGTATCGATCATATGACGGCGATCCGTCTGTGGAAAAAGACACTTGAGCTGTACTACGGCTCGACCGACGAGGCGTACCTCGCGGATAAGGAAAACAAGGCGGCTGTCGTCGGTCTGGTAAGGCTTCTGCGCAGGACCATCCGCCGTGGCAACGAACCGGAGCTCGTCAAGACATTCACCGACAAGCTGTGCGATCTGGTGAACAAAGTGGATTCACTCATCTGATATGGGGCAGTTTACGTTTACTAACCCCGACCTGCATATGCACTCCGTTTATTCCGATGGGACCGACACGCCGGACGCTCTTTTGGAAAACGTAAAAAAAGCAGGCGTGGACATATTTTCGCTGACCGATCACGACACGTACGCAGGATGTGAAAAATTGCGAAGCTGGCTGAAGCCCGGCGATCCGTATTTTGTCGGCGGCGTGGAGCTGTCGTGTAAGGACAGCGACGGGAAATATCACATTTTGGGATACAGCTATGACGTCGCGAAGCCGTCGATACGTGACGCGGTCATGTTGACGCACAACGCCAGAATGTCAAAACTGACGAGAAGGATAGACTACCTTAAGGAATTGGGCTATTCATTCACAGATTATGAGGTGTCGGCGCTTCTTACGCTGAAAAATCCGGGCAAGCCGCATATAGCGTCGCTGATGATGCATAAGGGCTATGTCGAAACGATAGATCAGGCATTTGAGATCATGTCGGGATATCACGGAAAGGAAATATACCTTTCACCGGAGGCCGCCATCGACGCGATAATCAGAGCGGACGGCGTCCCGGTGCTGGCGCACGGCATACTCGGCGACGGCTCTGATGAGCTGACAGAGGAGCAGATCACCGCACGCATCGAAAAGCTCAAGGGCTACGGACTGATGGGCGCGGAGTGCTATTACTCAAAATATACCGAGGAGCAGAAAGAGATCATGCTGTCGCTGGCGGCGAAGTACAATCTGCTCATCACGGCGGGCAGTGATTATCACGGCACGAATAAGCCCGTCGCGATCGGTCAGACGAATTCGCCCGATCCCGAAAAAATGCAACGCTTTTACCGCGCCGTGGCAAGGCTGATCGCAAAATAATATCCGAACGGAGGAGAAAACGTCTCTTCCGTTTTTTTATTTCCGGTCTGCGCGTGTCGGCGGAAAAAGTGCCGAATATTTTTTCGTTTTTCACGTGCGTGCGATAAAATGTGAGGGCTTTTTTGATTTTTCCGTATAAATATCAGAGGTGATTGACAAGATTTTTTCTTTGTGATATGATGTTCAGACAAAAATACGGCGACGCTTTTCGTCGGAAAATTGAGGAGAAAATATGGTTACTGTCAGATATGAAGAGGATTCCATAGGCAAAAGAGAAGTCCCCGCAGAAGCGTATTACGGCGTGCAGTCGATGCGTGCGGCAGAGAATTTCCCGATCACGGGACAACGCCTCGCACCCGAGTTCATCAGTAGCCTTGCGTATATCAAAAAGGCGGCCGCCATCGTGAACAGACAGGCCGACACTCTGGAGCCGCGCGTCGCCGACGCGATCATCGCCGCGTGCGATGAGATACTTGACGGCAAGCTGCGTGATCAGTTTATCGTCGATCCCTTGCAGGGCGGTGCCGGTACGTCGATGAATATGAACGTCAATGAGGTCATCGCCAACCGTGCGATAGAGATTCTCGGCGGACAGAAGGGCGACTATTCCGTCGTTCACCCGAACGATCACGTCAATTTCGGTCAGTCGACGAACGATGTCATCCCGTCCGCGGGTAAGATCACGGCGATCGTACTGATAGACGCCCTCACGAATGAACTGCATGAGCTGGCTGTCGCACTGCTGGATAAGGCGACGGAATTCATGGACGTCATCAAAATGGGACGTACGCAGATGCAGGACGCCGTTCCGATCACGCTCGGACAGGAGTTTTACGCCTATGCCGATGCCGTTCACCGCGCGATAGACAGACTGAAGGGATCAAAGGAAGAACTACTTGAGCTGAATATGGGCGGTACCGCGATAGGCACCGGTATCAACGCGGACATAACGTATTTTAAGCGCATAGTACCGCAGATCGCCGAGATCACGGGCATTGATTTCATACAGGCGGGCGACCTTATAGATTCGACGCAGAATATCGATTGCTTCGCGGCGGTATCCGGCTTGATCAAAAGCTGTGCCATGGCACTGTCAAAGATGGCAAACGACCTCAGACTTATGTCGTCGGGTCCCCGCACGGGATTTTCCGAGATCATTCTGCCCGCAATGCAAAACGGATCGTCCATCATGCCCGGTAAGGTCAACCCCGTAATACCGGAGATACTCAATCAGACGTGTTTCAAGGTCGCGGGCAACGATGTCACGATAGCCATGGCGGTCGAGGCCGGTCAGCTGGAATTGAACGCGTTTGAGCCCGTCGTATTCCAATGCCTGTTTGAGTCGCTGAAAATTCTGACGGCGGCCGTACATACATTCCGCGTAAATTGCGTTATCGGCATCCGCGCAAACAGAGAACAGTGCCTCGATCACGTCAATCATTCCGTCGGTGTAGTCACGGCGCTGTGCCCGTACATCGGGTATAAAAAGGCGGCCGATTTCGCTAAGGCCTCGCTGGCAAAAAAGATACCCGTTCGTCAGCTCGTGCTCGAATCGGGCATTCTGTCGAAAGAGAAGCTTGATATCATCCTCGATGCCGCCGCGATGACCGCACCCGGCATTGCCGATAAGGACCTGTTTGAGGCGGAAAAATCATTGATGAAATAAACCCGATGGGGCTGTAAATAAACAGCCCCGAAAAAAGCGAAAAAAGAAGCTGTAAGAATAATGAAACGTATTTCAGCAGGCAAGGAGCCAACCGCTCCTTGCCTCTTTTTTGCAAATGCGAAAAGCGTCCGTCCGCGGGATCGGGGATCGACCGCATAAAAGCGGAGAGCCTTCGCGTCATTTTATCGATGATTTGTATTGAATTAGGTATATAACAGTGATATAATTATTGTGTATATTTATGCAAATCGAAAGGACAGCGCAATGGAAGAAAACAAAAACCTTCACGTCAATCATCGCGAAAGGGTGAAAGAACGCTTCAATAAAGTCGGCCTTGACTCGTTTGAGCCGCATAACGTGCTGGAGCTTTTGCTGTTCTATTCGATACCGCAGAAGGACACAAATGAGCTGGCGCACCTGCTGATAAACCGTTTCGGCACACTGTCCGGCGTTTTAGAGGCGCCGTATGAGGAGCTTATAACCGTTCCGGGCATCAAGGAGCACACAGCGACACTGATAAAGCTGATACCGTCGATCGCCGAAAAATACTGCCGTTACGACTGTATGCTGGGCACGAAATTCGACGGTGACAAGATGATAGGCGATTACCTCGTCGGACGTTATGCATCGTCGCCCGTTGAATTCGTGACGCAGATGCTGTTCGATAAGGAAATGAAGCTGGTCGAGTGCCGCACGATCAAATACGGATCGATAAATTCCGCCACGTTCGCGTCAAAATTACTCGTCGACCGCGCCGTAAAAAAAGACGCGAAATTCGTCGCGCTCGCGCACAACCATCCGAACGGATCATATCTGCCGTCGTCTGACGACCTGCGCACCACGTCAAACGTCGAAAAGCTGTTCGGCATCATCGACATAAAGCTCATCGGTCACTATATAATCACAAACAAATCATTCATGAACATAATGACGATGGAGGCATACCGTGCAAGCATTTGATCTGAGATCGTCATTCAAGCCGACCGGCGACCAGCCGGAGGCGATAGAAAAGCTGACGCGCGGCATTTTGTCCGGCGAAAAAATGCAGTACCTCGTCGGTGCGACCGGCTCCGGTAAGACCTTCACGATGGCAAATATCATCGCCGGGGTAAATAAGCCGACGCTTGTTCTGGCGCACAACAAAACGCTGGCGGCACAGCTGTGCTCTGAGTTCAGAGAGTTCTTTCCGAATAACGCCGTCGAATTTTTCGTTTCATATTACGATTATTATCAGCCCGAGGCGTACGTCCCCGGCAAGGACCTGTATATCGAAAAGGACGCGATGATAAACGACGAGATAGACCGTTTGCGTCACAGCGCGACGTCGGCGCTGTTTGAACGGCGCGACGTGATAATCGTATCCAGCGTATCGTGCATTTTCTCACTCGGCGACCCAAATGAATACAATAATCTGGTCGTCGCCCTGCGCGAGGGGATGACCGTCGATCGCGATGAGCTGATCGACAGGCTGGTGGCGATCAATTATTCCAGAAACGATATGGCGCTTGACAGAGGTAAATTCCGTGTGAACGGCGACACGCTGGATATTATCCCCGCTTCCGGTAAAACCGCGATACGCGCCGAATTTTTCGGCGACGAAATAGACAGACTGACCGAGATAGACACCGTGACGGGCGAGGTCAAACAGCGTCTGAAATACACGCCGATATTCCCCGCCACGCACTACGCGACGTCGGAGGAAAAGCGCGAGCAGGCAATAAGCGAGATCGAGCGCGAGTTGGACGAGCGCGCCGCGTTTTTCCACGCGGAAAACAAGCTGATCGAGGAACAGCGCATAACCGAGCGAACACGATACGACATCGAAATGCTGCGTGAGGTCGGATATTGCTCCGGCGTTGAGAATTACAGCCGGGTGCTGTCGGGACGCAAGCCCGGATCAGTGCCGTACACCCTGCTTGACTACTTCCCGGACGACTACCTTATGTTCATCGACGAATCGCACGTCACGATCCCGCAGGTACGCGGAATGAGCGGCGGCGACCGTGCGAGAAAGACAAATCTGGTCGAATACGGCTTCCGTTTGCCGTCGGCGTACGATAACAGACCGCTTTTCTTTGACGAATTCGAAAAAAAGCTGAATCAGGTCGTGTTCGTCAGCGCGACTCCCGGCGAATACGAAACGTCACATTCGTCGTCGCACGCGGAGCAGATCATCCGCCCGACGGGACTGCCCGATCCGATAGTCGAGATACGCCCGGTAAAGGGTCAAGTCGACGACCTCATGGGCGAAATACGCACACGTGCGGCAAATGGCGAGCGCGTGCTGGTCACGACCCTAACAGTAAAAATGGCAGAGGACCTGTGCGAATATTTTGAGATGAATATGCTCAAGGTACGCTATATCCATCACAATATCGAAACGATGGAAAGGCAAGAGCTTATCCGTGATCTGCGTCTCGGCGTTTATGACGTTCTGGTGGGCATCAATTTGCTGCGCGAGGGGCTTGACCTGCCGGAGGTATCGCTGGTCGCGATACTCGACGCGGATAAGGAGGGCTTTCTGCGCTCCGAAACCTCGCTGATACAGACCATCGGACGTGCGGCGCGCAACGTCGGCGGCACGGTGATAATGTACGCCGACACGGTAACGGGCTCTATGAAGCGCGCGATAGATGAAACCGCACGCCGCCGCGCGATCCAGCTGAAATACAATGCCGATAACGGCATAGTGCCGCACACCGTCATAAAGGACGTGCGCGACGTCATCCAGATAGCAAAAAAGGACGAGGGCGCGGCCGTCAAGCATATGTCGCCTGCCGAAAGGCAAGCGTATATCAAACAGCTCACCGACGAAATGTACCGTGCGGCAGATGCGCTTGACTTTGAGCGTGCTGCTCAGATAAGGGACAGGATCACAAAATTGCAGGGCAACAAAAAGGGAAAACAATAATGATAGCAGACAAAATAGTCATAAAGGGTGCTCGTCAGCACAATCTGAAAAACATTGACGTCACGATACCGCGTAATTCGCTTGTCATAATTACGGGATTGTCGGGATCGGGTAAGTCGTCGCTTGCCTTTGATACGCTGTATGCCGAGGGGCATCGCCGATTCGTAGAATCGCTTTCCTCGTATGCGAGGATGTTTCTCGGTCAGCTGGATAAGCCGAACGTCGATTTCATTGATGGACTGTCGCCCGCTATTTCGATAGATCAGAAAACGACATCAAAAAATCCGCGCTCCACTGTCGGCACGGTCACGGAGATATACGATTATCTGCGCCTTTTGTATGCGCGTATCGGCATACCTCACTGCCCGATATGCGGCAAGGAGATCGCGGCGCAGACGACCGACGACATAATCGACAGGATCATGGAGCTGCCGCAGAGCACGAAATTCATGATCGCCGCACCGGCGGTGCGCGGCAAAAAAGGAATGCACGAAAAGGTGTTTGACGACGCAAAGCGCGGCGGATTTGTCAGACTGCGCATAGACGGCAGCATCTATTCGACCGACGAACTGCCTCAATTGGATAAGAATCTGAAGCACACGATAGATATCATAGTCGACAGATTGGTGATGAAGGACGGCATCCGCCGCCGCATATCCGACTCTGTCGAAACCGCGCTGAAGATCGGCGGAGGCATGGTATCGGTCATAAACGCCGAAACCGATGAGCAGATGCAGTTTTCGCAAAATTACGCCTGCGATGAGCACGGCATCAGCATAGGTGAGCTGTCACCGAGAATGTTCTCGTTCAATTCGCCGTTCGGCGCGTGCGACAAATGCTCCGGCCTCGGCGAAATGCAGGTCCTGTCGTTCGACCGCATCATACCCGACAGATCGCTGTCACTGCGTCAGGGCGCGATAGTGGTCAACGGATTCAAGTCGCTGGACGAGGATTCATGGTCGGGGCCGTTGCTCGCGGCTGTCGGTGCGCGTCACGGATTCACACTCGACACGCCGATAAGCGAATATTCCGATGATGCGATATCCGCGCTGGTCAACGGCACCGGCACCGAAAGATATCACATCATACGATATTTTGCCGGCGCGGAGTCGGAAACGGGCGGCGCAATGTGGCGCGGTCTGTACGCGACCATCGAAAACCGCGTCCAGCAAATGCCGAACACGGAATATTATCAGGAATTCATGGAATTCACGCCGTGCCCGAAATGTCACGGCAGGCGCCTGTCGGATATCGTTCTGGCCGTCACGGTCGGAGGCAAGAATATAGACGAATTCTGCTCCATGAACGTCAACGCCGCGATAGATTTCATCGACGGGCTGAAGCTCAGCCGTCAGCAACAGCTGATCGCCGCGGAGATAGTGAAGGAGATACGTCAGAGGCTCGGCTTTTTGAAAAGCGTCGGGCTGGATTATCTGACGCTGTCGCGCAAGGCCGGCACGCTGTCGGGCGGCGAGGCGCAGAGGATACGGCTGGCGACGCAGATCGGCTCCGCGCTCGTCGGCGTCATGTATATACTCGATGAGCCGAGCATCGGACTGCATCAAAGGGATAACTCAAAGCTGATCGCCACGCTGAAAAAACTGCGCGACACCGGAAACAGCGTCATAGTGGTGGAGCACGACGAGGAAACGATGATGTCATCGGATTACATCGTCGATATCGGTCCGGGCGCCGGCGTACACGGCGGCAACATAGTCGCGTGCGGCACCCCGTATGAGATAATGCAAAACCCGGATTCGATCACGGGCGCGTATCTGTCGCGCCGTTTATCGATCCCCGTGCCGAAAACGCGCCGCGAGGGCAACGGCCACGTGCTGACTGTCGTCGGCGCACGTGAAAACAATCTGAAAAACGTCACGGTGGACTTCCCTCTCGGCAAATTCATATGCGTGACGGGCGTTTCGGGATCGGGCAAGTCGTCGCTGGTCAACGCGATACTTCGTGCCGCGCTGGAAAAGACGCTCAACCGTGCGTACACCCACCCCGGAAAACACGACCGGATCATCGGCACGGAATATCTGGATAAGGTCATCTCCATAGATCAGAGTCCGATAGGGCGCACTCCGCGTTCCAACCCCGCAACATACACGGGGCTTTTCGGCGATATCCGTGAGCTGTTCGCGATCACTCCGCAGGCGAAGGCAAGGGGCTATACTCCCGGCAGATTCTCATTCAACACGCGCGGCGGCAGATGTGAGGCGTGTGAGGGCGACGGCGTCAAGCGTATAGAAATGCACTTTTTGCCCGACGTTTACGTCACGTGCGACGAGTGCGGCGGCAAAAGGTACAATCGCGACACTCTGGACTGCAAGTATAACGGCAAAAGCATATACGACGTTTTGGATATGACGGTGGAGGAGGGGCTGGAATTCTTCTCCGCACTGCCGAAGCTGAAGCGCAAGTTACAGACGTTATACGACGTCGGGCTGGAATATATAAAGATCGGTCAGTCGTCCACGACGCTTTCCGGCGGCGAGGCGCAGAGGGTAAAGCTGGCGACGGAGCTTTCGCGCCGCGGCACGGGTAAAACGATCTATATCCTCGATGAGCCTACGACGGGACTGCACAGCGCCGACGTGAAAAAGCTGTTGGAGGTGCTCAACCGTCTGTGCGAAAACGGCAACACGGTGTTGGTGATCGAGCATAACCTTGATGTGATCAAAACCGCCGATTATATAATCGACCTCGGTCCGGAGGGCGGCGACGGCGGAGGCACTGTCGTTGCCACCGGCACACCGGAACAGGTCGCGCAGATAGACGCATCATACACCGGACAATATCTGAAAAAAGTTCTGGAGGTCGAAAATGGCTAAATGGATATGGAATCGCGGCGACTTTGAGATATATCACGCGTCACTGCTGAATAACCGCCGCGAGGACAAAGGACATTACAGCGCGCCCATGTGGCGCACCGACGGCATCAGACCGAATGCGCTGTTATATAAGATCGCCGAACTCGACGTGCCGGAAAAACTGCGCGTGCACGCAAACTGCGCCTGCTCCGTGCGGGTGAACGACGCAGTCTACGACGCCGACACCGATATAGAGCTGAAAAAGGGAAGAAATTTCGTAAAGATCTTCGTGTACAATCAGACGGGCCTGCCCGCGGCATACGCAGAGGGTGAAACCTTCGCCTCGGATGAAAGCTGGATGTCGGCGGGATACGGTGCCGACGATCTGAACGTCGGCTGCAACGATATGTATCTTGACCGTGACGACGACCCGTCGGTTTTCGTCTTCCGTTACGAAACGCTGACGCCTGTCAGCGCGGAGAAGCTGAACGGCGGGACGCTGTTCGACTTCGGACGGGAGACCTTCGGCTTACTGCACGTCAAAAACGAAAAGATGTCGTGCGGCACGGTCGACGTCATCTACGGCGAATCACGCGAGGAGGCGACGGATGCCGCGCACGCGATCATAACCGATAAATTCGATACTTCACGTGACGGGGCGTCATATCGCGCCCGTGCGCTGAGATACGTATTCGTCGGATCGGAAAGCGTGACGGTGACGCTGGATTACGAATATCTGCCGCTGGAACACAAGGGCAGATTTATCTGCAACGATGCGACGGTGAATAAAATATACGATGTGTGCGCCTATACCCTTCATCTGAACAGCCGTGAGTTTTTCCTCGACGGCATAAAACGCGACCGTTGGGTATGGGGCGGCGACGCGTATCAAAGCTATTTCTGCAATTATTATCTTTTTAACGATTTTGACATAGTCAGACGCACCACTCTCGCCCTGCGCGGCGGCGACCCGATGACGCAATTCACAAATACGATACCCGATTACACGCTGTTCTGGATAATCGGGCTTTACGAATATTATTTCAATTCCGGAGATATCGACTTTTTGCGTTTTGCCTGCACAAAGCTCGACGGCATCATCCGTCTGATCGATTCACGCCTCGACGACAGGGGCCTTTTCATCGGCAAAAGAGGAGATTGGGTATTCATTGATTGGGCAGACACGGCAAAAACCGGCTGTGTATGCGCGGAGCAGGTCCTGCTTTACGCCGCGTACGACGCGACGGCAAAAATATATGAGGCGTGCGGGTACGACGGCGCCCGCGCATTCCGTGCGCGCGCGGACGCAGTGGCCGACACGGTGAATTCGCTGTTTTGGAACGAACGGTTGGGCGCTTACGTCGATTGTATCGGCCGTGAAGACAGGCAGAATGTCGTCACGCGTCACGCAAATATATTCGCGATACTGTACGGCGTCGCCGACGAAAGAAAATCGGCGATCATCAGGAAAAAGGTCATAAATAATGCCGACATCGCACCTATAACCACGCCATATTTTGAGTTTTTTGAATTGGATTCGATGGCAAAGCTGGGCGAATTCGGGTACATCCGCGATATGCTGATGAATTATTGGGGCGGAATGCTGAGGCAGGGAGCAACGACGTTCTGGGAGCAGTTCGACCCATCCCGAAAAGGCTCTGAGCACTATGAAATGTACGGCAGACCATACGGAATGAGCCTGTGCCACGCGTGGAGCGCCAGCCCGATATATCTGATCGGCCGATACGTCATGGGCGTTCACCCGACCTCCGTCGGATACGGTACGTTTGAGGTCAGCCCAAACACGCTCGGCTTCACCGATTTTGACGGCGCGGTGCCGACTGCGCAGGGCGACGTGGAGGTCAGTCTGCACGACGGTCGATTCACAGTGACGGCACACCGCGACGGCGGTACGCTGATCGTCGGCGGCAAAAGGATACCGCTCGGCAGGGACGAAAGCGTTTCTTGCCCGGTGTGACGGACGATTTTACACTTTTTTGCGAATTTGTTCACAGTTTAAGAATATTTGGGTTAAAGTTTTCTGATATAATCGCATATGTTATGTACAGTCATAAGATCGCATAAATGAGCAAAAGCAAAGATCGGACGGAATAATCACGGCAATACGGAAAAGAATATATAATACTGAATCAACACGGAGGAAATGATGAAATCCGGACTGAAAACCCTACTGATATACGGGACGATAGTGGTAATAGCGA
>JAKSPY010000035.1 GCA_024404445.1 Clostridia bacterium | reverse complement strand
CATTGCCGTCCACATACGTCCCAACTCGGACTTGTCTTCGATAACGATCGCTATGACGATCAGAACGACGCATTCCGCGATGATGAAGAATACACCGCCCATTGTCGGTGTGCCTTCCTTTGACTTATGCCAGCGCGGGCCGATCTCGTATATCGGCTGACCGAGCTTCATGCTTTTTAATTTCGGTATGAAGATCCGCAGAAGTACGGCGGTTATGATCATGACCGAGATTATACAGGCCATACAGTAAATAAACATTATAATCCATCCGTCAGTCTTTCCAGCTTAACTAATCTGCTTGCCTTGAACAGCAGGGTATCGCCGGTTTTTTTGTTTTCTTTGATATATTTGACAGCGTGATCGACGTCGCTGCCCAATCGTACCGTTGTAACGCCCGCGCTTTTCGCGCCTTTTTCCAGCTCATTTTCCTCGTCGCCGTCACCGAAGATCCACAATTCGTCTACAAGTGCCGGTTTCGTATACGCACCCGTATCTCGGTGCAATTTCAGCGTATCTGCCCCGATCTCCAGCATCTTGCCCAGCACGGCTATGCGTCTGCCGCGCGCGATCTGACGCATTACGTTCATTGACGCGCGCATCGATTCGGGGCTGGCGTTATAACAGTCGGATATTATTGTGCAACCGTCGATCTGCGATATGCTCTGATGAAGTGCAACCGGCCTGTAATCGGCCAGCCCTGCACGTATTTCGCAATCGGATAATCCGACCAGCTTTCCGCATACTATCGCAAATAACGCGGCGTAGACTGTATGCCGTCCGGGTGACGGTATGTGCATGTCGCTTATTACGTATTCTGATGAAACGGCATCAAATATCATGCCGTTTTCGCATTCACGCACGTTTACGGCACGTACGTCGACGTCGGGTGAAGATATTCCGACAGTGACTGTACGTGTTTTGTTCGGATTATTCCTGACCAGCAATTCGTCGTCGCCGTTTATCAGCAGTGTACCGTCCGGGGTAATGCCGTCAAGTATCTCGTATTTTGCTTTACATATGTTTTCTCTGGTGTGCAGAAATTCCAGATGAGATGAGCCCACGTTCGTGATTATCGCGATATTCGGCATAGAAATATTTACAAGTTTAGATATTTCTCCGCGCTGACTCATTCCCATTTCTATGACTGCGGCACCGTGCTCCGGCCCCAGCTTCATCAGCGTCATCGGTACGCCGAGCTCGTTATTCATGTTCCCGTCGGTCTTGCAGACGGTAAATTTACGTGACAGAACGCACGAAGTGTATTCCTTTGTCGTTGTTTTGCCAACACTGCCGGTGACTGCCACCGTCATAACGTCATAACGTCTGCGAAAATATCTGCCGATCTCCGCGATGGCACTTGCGGTATCCTTGACAAGCACCGTCGGCAGTTCATCGGACGTCGGTTTATCAGTTATCGCGCAGATCGCGCCGTTTTTTACTGCATCGCCGACATAATCGCAACCGTTTGCTTTTTCACCGTGTATGCCTATGAATATCTCATTTTCGCCGATCCTGCGCGAATCGGTGCTGTAACCGTAGACCGTTCTGTTCAGGTCAAGGCCGTGCGCGGGTACTCCGCCTATGGCGTTTATCAGTTCGTACAGCGGTATACCGCCGGTTTTATCTGAAAATCTCATTATTTCGTCCTTTTTATATATTCATTGATTATTTGTCGTTCGCTGAACGGCTTTTTTCCGGTTGAGTCGATTATATAGTCCTCGTGTCCTTTTCCGGCCAACAGCACAATATCTCCGTCGCCTGCGGTACATAGCGTATATATTATCGCCCTGTATCTGTTCGGTATCACTATCGCGTGATTTTTGTCGTCAAATCCCGATAATATGTCGTCGATAATATCCATTGTGCTTTCACTGCGGGAATTGTCTTCCGTCAGTATGACCGCGTCAGAGTATTTTTCCGCTATTTTTCCCATGACTGCCCGCTTCCCGCGGTCGCGGTCGCCACCACAACCGAAGACCGTGATCAAGTACCGTCGACAGATTTTATTCAGAAATTCAAGCACCTTCTGTAATGCGTCGGGCGTGTGGGCGTAATCGATGACGACTGTCGCATCACCGACTCTGATTGTTTCCATTCTGCCTTGCACCGGGTTTATTGAGGCAAGCGCGTTTACGATCGTTTTTTCATCTGTACCGACCGACCTTGCGCACGCAAAAGCCAACATGGTGTTCTGTATGTTAAAATTCCCGATCAACGGTGTTTTTATATGTGTTTTGCCGGATTTATATGATAAATCGTATTCACATCCGAAATCATTCGTTATTCCGTTGCCGGCGTGATAATCAGCCTTGACGTCTGTCTGAGAACAGCGGATGATCTCACCCGATGCCGCGTTTGTCATGACTGAGGCGTGCTCGTCGTCACAGTTGATCACAGATATGCGGCTACTTTCAAACAGACGCGATTTTGACGTCGCACAGGCGTCGATCGTGCCGTGATAGTCAAGATGGTCGCGCGTCAGATTCGTAAAAATTCCTACGTCAAATTCAAGTCCTGCCGTTCTGTACTGATCCAGCGCGTGGCTTGACGTTTCCATCACCACATATTCCGTACCTGCCTTTGCCATGCGGTCAAACAGTTGTGCCAAAACGTCCGGCGGCGGGGTAGTGTATGATGTTTCATATTTTATCGGACCGATATAATTGCCGATCGTGCTGATGGCACCCACGTTGTGCCCCGCACACTCCAGAATGTGTCTGACGGTCATGCAGACCGAGGTTTTTCCGTTTGTGCCGGTGACGCCTATCAGATGCATCTTTTTCGACGGATCTCCGAATGACCTTTGGCACGCAACGGCGTACGCCATTCTCACGTTTGGCACCTTGACCACGGGTACGTCGCATACGGTGCAGACGCCGTCTGAAACGACGATCGCCGATGCGCCGCGGTTCACTGCCTCCGCGACGTATGAGCTGTCGTCGGAAATCAGAAAAAACACGTCGTTCGGACAAATGAGCCTTGAATCGCATTTTACACCGGATACGCTGACATTCACGGTGTCGGCCGACGTGACGGCCTCGTCTTTTTTTATCAGATCAAAAAGGAACATATACCCTCCACGGTGATTTATTCCTTTTGACTTCCTGCCTATTCCAAAACCGTTGAGTCGGTCAGCGTGATATTTATGACCGTGCCGATTTTTTCCTCCGTGCCGGCTTTCGACGATTGAGTGAATACGGTGGTGCCGTTCGTCCGGCCGTATATCCCGATGTTGAAGCCCGCGTCAGTCAGTATTTTGTTTGCCGTCTCCGCTGTCTTGCCCGTGACGTCGGGCACGATTGCGGTCAGTTGCGGCTCGGCGTTTTCAGTATACAGTATCACCTTGCCGTCGGCTTTGGATACCGCACTTCCGCTTATCGGTACCTGTGAGATCACGCTTGTGCCGTTGCCGATAAGCTCATATTTTATACCAATATCCTTCAGTCTGCTTTGCGCTTCATCGGTCGACATTCCGCGAAAATTCGGGAGCGATGTCGTCAGCGCCTGATAATCCTTTTCCGTGTATTCCGCCTCAACGCCGAGGTACGGCAATACCTCTGACAGAATTTTTGAAATATACGGTGCAACCAGCTGACTGCCGTATATCAGCCCCCTTGTCGGCTCATCTATGACCATGATGAGTGCGATCTTTGCGTCGTCCGACGGCGCGTATGCGACTGTTGAAACTATCCTTTTGTTGCCGACCGTGCCTTTTTCCGACGTTCCGGTTTTGGCGGCGACTGAATAACCCGCCACGTATGCGTTTTTTGCGCCGCCGTCGCCGGAAACACCGTCGGCGAGTATCTGACTGATCGTTTCAGCCGTGGATTCGCTGATGACCTGACGCACGTCGCCGTCGGCAAACTCGTACAGTGTATTGCCATCGTCATCGACAATGCTGTTCACGATGTGCGGTGTGACAAGCGTTCCGCCGTTTGCTACGGCGCATACCGCACGCAACTGCGACAGGGCAGTGACGTTATATCTCTGACCGAATGAGTATACTGCGAGGTCGAGCTCCTTCATATCGCTTTCGCTTTTTACTACCGCCTTTGCCTCGCCGGGCAGGTCGATGCCCGTGACCTTATCAAGACCGAAGCCGCGAAAATATTTATAATACGTCGATATCCCGATCCTTTGCGACAGGCGCATCATAACGGGATTGCATGATTTTTGCAGTGCCTGCGCAAACGTCAGCGTACCGTGTCCGGTCGTTTTGTGACATTTTATCTTCCAACCGCTGACCGTATATGAGCCGGTGCAGGTGAAAAGCTCATCGATCTTTGCCAGCCCCTCCTCGATCGCTATCGACGTTGTGAAAATCTTTGAAGTGGAGCCGGGCTCATACGTTTCCGTTATCGCCTTGTTGTTCCACATTTCCAACTGCATTGCGCGCTTTTTTTGCGCGTATTCGTCGGAGTCTTCTCCGTATTCATCCGCGACGGCTTGTAAGGCATCGGTGTAATAGTCTGCAAGGGTATACGGATCGTTCAGATCGTACGACGGATATACCGCCATGCCGTAGATTTCGCCTGTCGACGGATTCATGGCTATCGTCGTTGCCCTCGACTGACATCCCGCTTCCTCGGCGGCGATTTGCAAATATTTTTCCAACGTGCTCTGTATCACCTCGTCGATCGACGTCATGAGGTTTGCGCCGTTTTTTGCGTCAATATACGTTTCATAGCTGTACGGCATTTCGTTGCCGCTTACGTTTTGTGCCGTTACTATCTTTCCGCTGATGCCCGACAGGATATCATTGTACTCATATTCCAGACCGTATAGACCTCTGTCGGTACCGGCAAAGCCGATAACGGCGCTGGCGAGAGTGGAATACGGGTAAATGCGCGACGACATCGCGGCGAAATGGATGACGTTGTTCAGATCGTTTGCCAAGGCAAACTCACGCACCCGGTCTGCTGTATGCTCATCGACCGCGCTTTTTACCGTTTCATCTTTTCTGTATGTCTTTTGTGATTTTTCATAAAGCGCGTCGTAATCCACGCTCAGTATTTCTGACAGTCCACGGCACAATATTTCTCTTTGACCGTCGGAAGCTATATCGCACGGGGAAATGAATATCCGCTCTGTCGTGTGATTGCCGGCGAGCAAAATACCGTTTCTGTCGTATATGGCACCGCGTGAGGCCTTGACCGATGTTTCGTATACTATCTGATCTATGACCTTTGTGCGATAATATTCATTTTTTATTATTTGCAGGTATGCCAACCTGCCGACCAACGCGACGGCAATAACGCCGCAAATGCACAGCAGTACGGCAATACGTGACGTTATTGACGTGTCAGCCCGTCCCAAAAGTGACGCGCCTGACGGTTTCTTTTCGTTTTCTGCCATTATTCCTCCGAAAAATGAAAAGAGCGCAGAGCATTTTTGCACTCCCGCCCTCGGTGCGCGGGTGTACCGCAGCACTAATATGTATATTTGCCGATACGTTTTTTATGCTATTCGGTCAGACATTATTTTTTCTCGTAGAAAATACCGCCGTCCTGCTCGATCAGCTTGCCCTCCAGGCGTTCTATTTCGGTTCTGCATTCCTCAGTCTGTGATTGCAGATCGTGGATATTGGTTTTCAGGCCAAACAGCTGTACCATCGAATATACACAAAATATCAGTATTATCGTGACGGATACCACGCCCAGCATCGTAAATGTGGGGAATTCACGCTTTCTTCTGATATGTACCGTTCTGTAATCGATGCCGTCGTCTGCGGCGTACAGAATATCGTGTATCGTGGTTTCTGTCGTCATAGTATCTCCTTTTGCGCAACGCGCAGTTTGGCGCTGTGCGATCTGTGATTTACTTTCAGTTCGTCATCAGACGGAAGTATGGGCTTTTTCGTTATTATTTTCAATTTGGGCTTTTTACCGCAAACGCAGACGGGGAATGACGGTGGGCAGGTGCAACCTGTCGCTAATGCGGCAAACGTCTGTTTTACGGCTCTGTCCTCCAACGAATGGAACGTGATGACCGCGATCCTGCCGCCGGGATTGAGATGGGACGTGATCGCCTCGATCGTCGGTTGGATGGACCTGATCTCACCGTTTACCTCGATGCGTATGGCCTGAAACGTCTTTTTCGCGGGATGATGACCGACGGCCAAGAGCTTGGCAGGGTATACGCTTTTGATTATGTCTACCAACTGTCCCGTCGTTTTTATCGGCGCTGACTGCCGTGCATTGACTATTGCCGATGCGATTCTGGGCGCCAAATCGTCCTCACCGTACTCATAAATAATGCGTTTGAGATCTGTCTCGGAATACTCGTTTACCACGTTATACGCTGAAAACGGCGCCGACGTATCCATTCTCATATCCAACGGCGCGTCACAGTTATATGAAAAGCCGCGCTCCGGCGTATCGAGCTGATATGACGAAACGCCGAGATCGGCGAGAGCGCCGTCGATCTTTTCCACGCCGCACGACGCTAAAACGTCGTCGATGCGGCTATAATCGTTTTTGACAAATGTGACCTTGTCCCTGTAATCCCTTAATCTTTCGCCCGCCGCGGAAAGTGCGGCGTCGTCGCGGTCTATGCAGATCAGCCTGCCGCCGTTGCCGAGCCTTTTGACTATTTCAAAAGAGTGGCCTCCGCCGCCTGTCGTGCAGTCAACGTAAATGCCGTCGGGTCTGATATTCAACGACTCTATACATTCGTACAGCATTACCGAAACGTGGGAAAAAGTTGCGTTCTCCATATCAGCACCCTAATGTTTCCATAAGAGCCGCTATTTCATCAGACGTTTCGTTCTCGCGTTCTTTAGCCCAGGCGTCAGCCGACCATACCTCGATATACGATCCGGCGCCTGTGAAAACGACGTCCTTTTCGATAGAAGCGTATTCGCGAAGTGACTGCGATACTACTACGCGCCCGTGCGTATCCGGCTCACAGTCCTGTGCGTTTGCATATACGAACCGGCGTATCCTGCGCGCCTGTGAAGCGGGTATCTCATTGATCTTATCTGTGTATTTCTGCCATTCGGCGGCAGAGTAGATAACCAGGCAGTTATCGATGCCGCGCGTCATTATGAAGCTGTCGCCCAGCTCATCGCGGAATTTGGCGGGAATGAAAAGTCTGCCCTTGGCATCAAGGGTATGCTCATACTCACCCAAAAACATCGTATCACCGCCTTTCGATGTGGGAAACTCTGTGGAAAAGTGGAAAAATCACCACTTTGCACCACTTTGCACCACTTGCTATCTCATTATAAACGAAAAAAAACAAAAAGGCAATACTTTTTTTGAAAAAACTTATAATAATATTTCAGGAAAATATTTTGATTCACAAAAAACGCGCAAAAAGGCCGTATGATAATTTGTTACAGTCATAGGGGATTTTCCGCAAAGCAAAAAACAATGGCAGAAAGTCTGTCGACTTTCTGCCATTGCGGCAATTTTGATGTTTTTGCGGCAGGTTGAGAGAATTGCCGCAACCGTGATATCCGGATTTCCGAATGATTAAAACATGACATTCTTTCGCGTAACCCGAAGATGATGTATCGCCGTCACGGAGCTCAGCGATACGAAATGATATTTGTCCATCATATCCGCGACGCGGATATATCGTCGCCAAGCGTTTCATTGGCTGAATTTCCCATGTAACGCCGGCTGAATTGCACCGTTTTGTAATATCGGTTATAGTGTCAATGCTGTTTTAACAGCGCGTCTACGCCGTCGGGAATGTACTTTTCATACGGCTTACCGTATTTTATCATCTCGCGGACGAATGTTGAGCTGATGAATGACAGCGCGGGTGACGCCGCCAACATTACGGTTTCTATGCCGGATATTTCGGCGTTTATCTGCGACAGTGAGATCTCATAGTCTGCGTCGGTGCCGTTTCTTATGCCTTTAACGATCGCAGATGCACCGTGGGATTTTGCGAAATCGGCAAGCGTCGTATCGGTCGCGCATTCCACCTTGACGTTAGTAAGTCCCTCGCACGCCTTTTTCATGGCTGACACGCGCACGTATGAATCAAACATCGTCGCCTTTTTCGCGTTGTCGAATATACCGACGTAAATCGTGTCAAACAGTGACGCGGCACGTCTGACGATATCCATATGACCGACGGTGACGGGGTCAAAAGTGCCCGCTATCACTGCAATATTATTCTTCATCGTTAAGCTCCTTCGGCCTCAGGTACGTCAGATGCACTCTGCCGTATCTGACTGCTTTTACGGTTTCGAATCTCGCGTCTATCATGACGTTATCTTTTATCGGGTGCTCGTCCTCGCAGATGACCAGACTTGTGCTTTTCAGCAGATCGGCATCGTACACGGCGCACGCAACCTTGTCGGGGATGCCAAGGGCGTACGGCGGATCGATAAATACGTAGTCAAATTTATATCTGCCGTTTGCGGAGCGCAGATACTGATTCCAATCCATTGTCAGTACGTTCGACCTCTGATACAGACCTGTCTTTTTCAGATTTTCCGCGATTATGCCGGTGGCATCGCGTGAGGAATCGACGAACGTCGCCTTTTCCGCACCGCGGCTGAGCGCCTCTATACCCATCTGACCGCTGCCGGCGAATATATCAAGTATCGTCCTGCCCTCGATATCAAACTGTATGGATGAGAATACCGCCTCTTTTACTACCTCCGGCGTCGGGCGCGTGACGTCTTCGCCGGGCAGGGTATTCAATTTCATACCCCTTGCCGTTCCTGTGATGACCCTCATGTTTTTTCTCCTTTTTCAAAATATGCCGCGATCTTTTCGGCGAGTGCCGGCGTGATGCCTGTGACCTCAATCAGCTGTGCGGGTGTCGCGTTCTTTACGCCGCGCAAACCGCCGAATCGTACCAACAGTGCGCGCGCCTTTGCCTCGCCTATGCCGTCTATCTCACGCAAAACCGATGTGCTTTCGTTCTTGCGCTTTGCCTTTGTGACTTTCCCGACCGTGAACCGGTGGACCTCCTCTTGTATCGAATATATCAGCACGAATACGTTTTGCTCGATGGCTATTGATATTTCACCGTCACAGCCGACGAGCGCGCGCGTTTTGTGGTGCTTGTCCTTTACCATGCCGAGCGCGGGAATGTTCAGCCCGTATTCGGCGAGGACCTCATACGCGACCGTCACGTGCTGTGCGCCTCCGTCTATCAGAATGAGATCAGGTGCCCTCGCACCGTCATCGGACAGATGGCGAAAACGACGGCGTAGTGTTTCGCGCATTGCGCCGTAATCATCCTGCGATTGCGAATCCTTGATGCCGAAAAGGCGATACTCGCTTTTTTGGGGCTTTCCGTTTTCAAACACGACCATGCCGCCGGTGATATTTTCGTTTCCGATATTCGATATGTCGTATGCCTCTATTCGCTCCGGAACGACCTCCAGACCGGCAATGGAAGCGAGCCGCACGAGCGTTTTATCGCTTTTACCCTCTTCCTTGAATCGTTCCTGCGCCTTTTGTATTGCGTTTGAACGCGCCAGATCGCACGTTTTACGTGCCGCGCCGCGCTTTGGGGTGTGCAGTGTGACCTTGTATGCGGTTTTCGTGTTCAGCCATTCCGATAGTGTCAGCATATCGTCCTCCGTCAGATCGTCAGACAAAAACACTTCTTTGGGAATGTACTCGCGGTTCGTATAAAGGCCGTAGATGAACGACGTGACGGCAGATGAGTCCATTATTTCATTTGCGCCGAAAAAGAATGTTTCCGACTCGATCAGCTTGCCGCCGCGTATATAGAATACGCACGCTGACGGTATGGGCTCCGCGGACTGCCACGCGACGATGTCGCGCTCGATATCAGGCGCGTCGACTACCTTTTGTTTTTCAGCCAGACGGCGTATGGATTGGATCCTGTTTCTGTATAAAGCCGCCGTTTCAAATGCCAGCATTTGTGATGCCTGCTTCATTTTCTCCGTAAGCATCTCAACGATATCGTCGGTGTTGCCGGAAAGAAATGACACAGCCTGCATGAATGCCTCTCTGTATTCCTCCGCCGTGACATTCTCGCGGCACGGCGCACAACAGCCTATCTGCATATAGATGCAATTTTTTATTTTACCCTTGTCGCGCGGGAACGTGCGGTGGCAGGAGGGAATACCGAATGTCTTTTGCATTGCTGATATTATGCCGTAAACGGTCGACGTCGATGTATAGGGACCGAAATACAGCGACCTGCCGCCCTCGCGCCTGCGCGTCATTACGAATCGAGGGTATTCCTCATCCACGGTCGCCTTGAGGTACGGATACGATTTGTCGTCCTTCAGTTTGATGTTATATCTCGGCTTATACAGCTTTATCAGACTGTTTTCCAGCGACAGCGCCTCAATTTCCGTATCGCACAGAATGTACTCGAAATCCGCTACGGAATACGTCATCGCGTCTGTTTTCGCGCCCTTGGTGTCATCGTGAAAATACTGTGAAACACGGTTTTTCAGCTTCCTTGATTTACCGACGTAAATGACCTTACCGTTCTTGTCATGCATGATGTAAACGCCGGGCGACAGGGGCAGACCGGCGGACTTTTCGCGCAGATGATCTGCAAATTCCGGATTAACCATATTCCTCCGATAATAAAAAGCGGCAGAAACCATAGATACAGCTCTGCCGCTTAATGTGACGAAAATATCAGTCTTTTTCTGTGAGGAAAGCCTCAAGCTCATTAAGGCTCTCTGTTTCGTCCGTGCCGTCGGCGGTCAATGTGACCGTCATGCCCTTGCTGATACCGATAGAGCAGACACCGAGGTAACTCTTCGCATTCAGCCGGCGATCCTCGTGAGTGATCCAAATGCGGCAATCCGTATATTTTGTTGCAATACCGACGAACTGAGAAATCGGTCTGTGATTAAGACTCGATGAGCTGCCGGCGTCAAAACTTTTTACTATCGTAATTTCTCTGGAAATCATCTTTTGCTCCTACACACTGAAATATCATACGGGTATTATAACAAAATTATTTGCCAAAATCAATAGTTTTTTAATAATATTTTGTCTATTGTACGATTATTGGTCGTTTTCCGACGGCTTTGCCGTTGGATTCTGCGGTATTCCGTCAACTGTCAATGTGAAAGTGTTTCTGCTTGTGTACAGGTTTAACTTACTGCCGAGGCGGATGATCTCGTTTCCGTTTACCGCAAACCCGTTGTCAGTCCACTTGCCCATCAGCACGATGCTACCCGTAACTGTCATCTTGTCCGGGTGAGTAACACGTACGGTGTGCCCGTCATCGTCGATCGCGTCTATCATCATATATTCTGACTTTACGGTATCGAAATAGCCTATTTCGACGTCGTTTGATGAAAGGTATACCTTTTGACCGTTTTTGTATTCCGCGGCGTTCACGTCGGAAATGCCGTCGACGGAAAACTGTATCGTCACGCTTTCGCTGCGGGGGTCTACGTTATTGGTAAAATAGAATCTGACGCAAATTGCAGCTATGCAGGCGACAACCAATACGATGATGAGGATGTCGATGGCGTTGAGTCTGGTATCCGATTTTATTTTGACGTTGTTATCTTTCATACTGACCTCACTTATCGATCGGCGTATCCGTGAATGCCGTGATGAAACCGACTGCGGCAAAGGACTCGACCTTAAAATAAATTTCCGAGCCGATCAGGATCTTTCTGTCTGAAACGGTAGGAATGTCGTTCACGCCGTACTTGCCGGATGTTTCAAGCGTTACGTATACGTCGCTGACGTTGTTGTGATATGATACGGGTATCGTCTGTCTGCCGTTTTCGTTAACGACCTTATTGGTATTGTATGCTTTTGTTTTTTCTGTGCGAATCGCGATGATCGTGCCCAATTTCTTGCCGGTCGCCGAGTCCACGACGGTGTCGCCGACCTTTATCGACGTCAGATACTCGTTTTTGATGCCATCTATCCGCACGGTGTACTCTATGTGCACGTCACCGCTGTCAGCGGCCTCATCGTTCTGTGTGACGACGAAAATGACAGCCGCAGCAATGATCAGAAGGATGAGCAGAATGATGATCACGTCGATCAGATTGAAGCGTGTCTGAGTTGACTTCATTTATTTCTCCGTTTCCCGGCGGATATCCCGTCCACCGTCGGTCGATGCCTTATCTGGCATCATATACCATGATCTCATTTTCCTCGGCGCTTTCCTTTGCAACCTCAAGATGTGCGACGCCGAGGCCGATGATCAGCCAGAACATAAGGAAGATCCTGTAATTATAGAATACGTGATCTGTCAGCCCCTGTAACAGCAGTGCGACGGCACCGCACAGTATACCGAGGCAAACCGTCTTGTTGGATTTGGCGTTTGACTTTGCCTCAAAAGATATTGACTGCTGAATGAATACGAATGCTATGATCACGAACGTGATCAGTGAGAATATGCCTGTTTCGGTGATGATCTGCAAATACAGACTGTGTGCGTGGTATGCTGACGTGATCCCGGACATTGCGTAGCAGGGAAATACCGATGTGAAGGCGTCTGTGCCCACACCGATACCGTACCAGAACGTGTCCTTCAGCATTGACAATGTGCTTTTCCATATTCCGATCCTGTACGACGTGGATGAGTCGTTGAGGTTGGCTATGGAGAACAGTCTGTTTGTAAACGTGGTGTTGAGATACGTCAGTGCACAGCCGGCAACCGGAAGTGCGATAATGCCGCCGACGAGCCATTTTTTGGTGTACAGCAACAGGACGGCCGCACCTGCCAGCATTATTCCCAGCCACGCGCCGCGCGACCATGTGCATATCAGACAGACCGCGGAAAGGCTGACGCTGATATACGCGCTCGTTTTCGCTACAACGGATTTTTGCGTCAGACCGAGTGCCAACGATATCGGCATTGTCATTATCAGATACTCGCCCAACACGTTTGGATTGTCAAATGTCGCACCTGCGCGCCCCTTCAGTGACGCGAACAGGTTACTGTCCTGCCATATATCCGACGGATCACCTATGAAGTACTCACATATCCCTATAAACGATACTATCGCCGCGCCGAATGCGATTGCCTGCATCGCACGCACGATAAAATCAGACGAACGCGACAACCATTTCATTGTAAAATACGCGCTGATAAAGCATACATACAGCAAAGCGGGCTTCAGGCTACCGCCGCTGACGCTGAAAATGCCGCCGGACAGTATCATCAGCGTGAAAATTATTATCGGTACGTCGATGAATGTAAACCGTGCCGTGCGTCTTCCGCATATCCATTTCAAGCCAAATGAGAAGAAGGACATTATTATCAACGGTACCAGCAAC
>JAKSPY010000034.1 GCA_024404445.1 Clostridia bacterium | reverse complement strand
CGAGGTGGGACGTAGGTGGACGGCAATGAGCATCAGCGTGCGGTTCGGTGTGGTCGGAATGATCGACGACATCGCAAAATTAAAAAAACGTGAAAATCAGGGGCTGACAGCCGTACAGAAATTTACGTTGCAGTTGGTGATAGCGGCGGGATACGTTTCCGTTATGGCGATAAAGGGATACAACGACACGACAGTTAAAATACCGTTTTGCGATATTTCGTTTGACCTCGGCGTATTCTATTACGCTTTTGCGATCATTTTTATCTGCGGTATCGTCAACAGCGTAAATCTGACTGACGGTATTGACGGACTTGCGGCATCGGTCACAGCCGTCGTGTCCGGTTATTTTACGCTGTACGGCTCAATGCTTGAATATACCTCACCGATGCTGTTGGGATCGGCGACATTCGGCGGATGCCTCGGATTTCTAATATATAACGCCCACCCTGCCAAAATTTTCATGGGTGACACAGGTTCACTGTTTTTGGGCGGCATTGTTGTCGGGCTTGCGTTTCTCACCGACAGTCCCCTGTTAATAGTGATATGCGGCATAGTATATATAATCGAAACGGTCTCCGTGATTCTGCAGGTCGGATATTTTAAGCTGACGCACGGCAAACGCTTATTCAAAATGGCGCCGTTTCATCACCATTTGGAAAAATGCGGTATGAACGAAACGACTATCGTGATAATCGCAGTTGCAATAACGATCGCCGCGTCCGTACTGCTGTTGATGCTGAATTGACAAAACGTGAAAAGGGGGTGACAAAATGAGCACCGAAAGCCAACAAACGATCGACGAAAAAAACGATATATATAATAATGTGAAGAAAAGCCTGCTTTCGCGCTATTTGCACCCGGACCGTTCCGTAGTAAGCCGTGTAAAACAAGGCGTGGACCTGCCGATGCTGATAACGGTCATTCTGCTGGTCTGCTTCGGCTCGGTGATGATTTTCTCATCGGGATACGTTTACGCATTACAGCACTTTGACGACAGCTTCTTCTTTGTCAAGCGGCAGTTCTTTTTCTGCGTACTCGGAATAGCGGTAATGACAGTGATATCGCACATAGATTACAAAATATTCCGCCGTTTCGCTTTGCCCGTATTTGTCGCAAGCCTGCTGTTCCTTATGCTCGTGCTGGTGCCCGGCATCGGCGTAACGGCAAAAGGCGCGACGCGGTGGCTCGGCATAGGTCCATTACAATTTCAACCATCTGAGATCGCCAAATTTTCACTCGTACTTATATTGTCAGACTACGTTGCGAGAAACTCGGACAGAATAAAAAAATTCAAATACGGGATCATGATCCCGGCTGTGATAACCATAACCGTATGCGCACTGACGATATTGGAGCGGCATATGTCCGGCACTATCATTCTGTTCATGATCGGCGCATGTATGATATTCATATCCGGCGCCAGCATGAAGTGGCTTCTCGGCATCGGCGGAACATTCTCGGCAGCCATACTCAGCGTTATACTTTTCACCGATTACGCTAAGAAGCGTATCGACGTCTGGCTTAATCCCGAAAGCGATCTTTTGGGCGGCGGATGGCAGCCGTATCAAAGTCTGCTGGCGATCGGATCCGGCGGATTTTTCGGCGTCGGCCTCGGAAACAGTTATCAAAAGCATCTGTGGCTGCCGGAGCCTCACAACGATTTCATATTCTCTGTCGTGTGCGAGGAATTGGGATTTATCGGCGCGTCGACCCTGATCGGATTATTCGTCTATCTCATGATACGCGGGTTCATAATTGCAAAAAGAGCGCCGGACACCTTTTCGTCCATGCTGGCGGCAGGACTGACAGCAAAGGTCGGACTACAGGCAATACTAAATATCGCGGTCGTTACGGCATCAATACCTACGACGGGAATCGCACTGCCGTTTTTCAGTTACGGCGGCTCTGCACTCGTTATGCAAATGGCAGAGATGGGTATTGTGTTATCCATATCACGTTTTTCACGTATTAAGGAGTTATGATGAGAATACTGATGGCAGGCGGCGGCACGGCCGGTCATATCAACCCGGCAATAGCAATAGCAGATAAGATAAGGGAAAACGAATCGGACTCCGTGATCGAATTCATCGGCACGAAGCGCGGAATGGAAAATGACCTCGTATCAAAAGCAGGATATAAGCTGAATCACATAGAAATGCGCGGATTTCAACGGAAGCTGTCGTTGAGGAACGTAAGCACAATTTACTATTATTTCTCTTCTCCGCCAAAAGCACGCCGTCTGATAAAAGCTTTTCGACCGGACGCGGTAATCGCGACGGGCGGCTATCTGTCATGGCCATTGATCAGTGCAGCGCACTCACTCGGCATACCGTCTTTCATTCATGAGTCAAACGCCAAGCCGGGCAAAGCCGTGGATATGCTGAAAAACAAGGTAAATGTAATTTACACGAATTACGAAATAACCGCGTCATACCTGAAAAATTCAGCCGAAATCGTGCGCGTTGGTAATCCTCTTTTACATTTCAGTGCAGAAAACACATCGGGCAGTGCCCCCGTATTGCCAGGCGGGATCGGCAAGGTCATATTGTCGTTCGGCGGAAGTCTGGGTGCGGAAAAGCTGACAGATTCGATCATCGGATGTGCATCCGGGATCCTGAAGGATGACAGCGTTTACATCCTGCACTCGGCCGGCGTGAAGAAATTCGACAGTGCCTGCGAGGCGGCTGCAAAGTGCGGCATAGACAAAAATGACCGCTTTGATATGCGCAGTTATATCTACGATATGCCCGCGTGGCTTAAGCGCGCGGACGTGGTAATATGCCGCGCGGGGGCAATGACGCTGTCGGAATTAGCAGCCTACCGGAAGCCCGCAATAGTGATTCCTTCCCCTTACGTCGCCGACAATCACCAATACGTGAACGCAAAAACGCTGGCTGATCACGGCGCGGCGATATTGCTGGAGGAAAAGGATCTGACCCCGGAATCATTATCGGTCGCGATATTATCACTTTTGAGCAACGAGGGAAAGCGCGAGGATATCAAGCGCCGATTGTCGGATTTTGCCCCCGGAAATGCCGCACAGGCAATATACGACGATATCAAAAGACGCATAGAATGACTCAGGTCGGGACGGTTGCCAGCCGTCCCGATTTTTGTTATTTTGTGCAAAATTCTGTTATCGATCTGCGGTTTTCGCGGAAAAATGCAAAAAAATCTTGATTTTTGTGCGTAATACAGAGATTTTTTTATAAAAACATCTTGAATTTTTGCAAAAAATATATTATTATATTAGCGTATAAAAATTAAAAGATCGAACTCAGCACCGATATGTGGGCTGATTCAGCAATAACAGGAGGAAAAAATGGGTTTTGAATTCTCATCCAACTTTGACAGTGGCGTGAAGATTAAGGTCATCGGCGTCGGCGGTGGCGGCGGTAATGCCGTCAACCGTATGATTGAGTCAAACATTCAGGGCGTTGATTTCGTTTCCGTCAACTGCGACAAGCAGGCACTTCTTGCTTCCAGCGCGCTCAACAAGATTTCCATCGGCGAAAAGATCACAAAAGGTCACGGTGCGGGTTCCGATCCTTCCGTCGGTCAGCAGGCCGCAGAAGAGAGCATTGAGGACATCCAGAATATCATCCGCGGCTCCGATATGATCTTCATCACGACAGGTATGGGCGGCGGTACAGGTACAGGTGCGGCCCCCATCGTCGCAAAATGCGCTAAAGAGATGGGCATCCTCACGATCGGTATCGTTACGAAGCCGTTCGCATTTGAGGGCAGAAAGCGTATGATTCAGGACGAGGCCGGCATCGTTGCGCTTCGCGATTACGTTGACTCCCTGGTCATCATCCCCAACGAGAGACTGAAACAGGTATCCGAGAATCGCATCACACTTGCCAATGCGTTTGACGCTGCGGACGACGTTCTTCGTCACGGCGTTCAGAGTATCTCCGACCTTATCAACACACCCGGAATCGTCAACCTCGACTTCGCCGATGTAACGTCGGTAATGAAGGATGCAGGCTACGCGCACATGGGCGTGGGCGAAGGCAAAGGCAGAGATAAGGCAGAGGCTGCAGCTAAATCCGCCATCTCCAGCCCCCTTCTTGAGACATCCATCGCGGGTGCAAGAGGTATTCTGATCAACATCACCGCTTCTCCCGATATCAGCCTTGATGAGGTCGAAACGGCTTCTTCCATGATATCCGCCGAGGCTCATCCCGATGCCAACATCATTTGGGGTGCGACATTCGATAACTCCCTTGAGGATACGATCAAGGTCACAGTCATCGCCACAGGCTTTGACAGTGCGAACCCCCAGATGTCAAAGATCGCCGCTACAACGGCTATGCCGCGCATGACGAATACATCTTCTTTCAATACGTCGTCATTCTCCGCTTCTGCGAAGACGACCTCCGAAATGCCCAAGGTATCTGAGAATATTGCCTCTCAGCCCATCTCGGCTTCAGAGCCCGAGCCGTTGATTTCCGATAGCGATTTTGACGACATCATGACGATCCTGAGAAAGAACAGAAGCTGATTTTGACATCAACATATCGAAATACATAAATCAAAAATCTCCGCATTTCAGTGCGGAGATTTTTATGTTTATCTATTTTAAATCAACATAATAAAGCGCGCCTCGCGGCGCGCTTTATATCATTATTCATTCACGAACTTCAATTCGATACCCGTCAGCAGGAAGCTACCTGCAACAATGTCGTCGCGTGCGATTATTGCCTTTTGCACGAACTCGCTCTTGGTATTTGCCAGAACAGTCGCGCTGTCGCACGTCATTTTGTAAGCCAGACCGTCAATCAAAAAAGTAAACAAAGAATCATCAAGCTCAATGTCGGCTTTATCAAACGCCCTGAAGACCTCATAGATCACTCCGGCAGCGGCAGACACCGTGGGCTGATCGCGCAGCGTGATTTCATTGATCTTTTTGATGTCGTCAATTCCGTACTCAGCGTCCGGATCGATCTCACGGAAAATGAAATTCTCTGCGCCGTCCTTATACAGGCTCAGCCATTCTATCGACCCGATCTGATCGGCAGGCGTGCCGTCGGTCAGGACATTATCAAACAACGATCCTTCCATTTTCTCGTTGACAAGCCGAACCCCGTAGCTGTCGGAAATCATCGTCGATGAAACGTACATTGTGAACAATGTGTCGTCGGTCGTGCATTTCATGTTGACAACGTATCGTCCGCTTGTCGTCCGGCTTTGCTCGTAGTCGATCAGCTCAAACTCCCGTTCCTCGCCGTACTGCTCTGTCAAATGCTGCTTGACGGTCTGCTTGATTTTGGCGGTCGGCGAGCAGGAAACAAGCACCAAAGCCGACAACGCAAGTGCAATCCATGCAATCGGTTTTATATGCTTTTTCATATTCAGTTATCCCCCATACTGTGTACCATCGCCGTCATGACAGCGAGAGTTATCGTGTCAAGCGGCAATGACGGTTGATTATCATTCACGTGTCCCGCAACGCACGGAACGTGAATAAAGCCTGCTTTCATATTTCTGTTATCCAGACGCGCCTTCAAAAGTGCGCTGAACAAGACATAATTGCAAAGATACGTCCCTGCCGAATACGAATATGCCGCAGGTATGCCGACGGCATCCAAAGACCTTTTCACCGCCGCGTAGTCAAATGTGCTGAAAAGCGCGTCGACATCGCAGTCGGCCGCCCTGCATTCACGAGGAACGTCACCCTGCATATCCGGATAAAGACCCATGTTATCACGTATGGCGCCGCAGAGGTTGACCCCGATGCGTTCAATACGTATACGATCCGATGATGCCGCCAACCCGATCATAAGGCACATATCGGGTTTGAAGTCATCAATGGACGCGTATAAAATATCGCGTGCCTTGCCCCATTCGACCGGAAGTCTGACGCGCCGTATATCGTACCCGTCGACCTCGCCTGTTGCCTCAACGGCCAGCCACGACGGATTCACTGTATTTTCGCCAAACGGTCCGAAACCGGTCAAAAGTATCTTTTTCATACGTCGAAAAATCCAATGCACCTATTTTATACAGTTTTATTATATCATGAATTTTCTTTGATTGCAATAGTATTTTTCATATCTGATCACAGCGCCGGCTATCCGATATCATAATATGAAAAATCGTGGGATTTTATTCCGCGTCGGATACAATTTGTCTAAACATAACAAATAAAAACGATTTTTTTGATAACCTGTGCCCCGTTCGCGCCGCATGTCATATTTTGGCATACACTTTATTTGAAAAATATGACTAAGCCTTGCATCACGGCGGAAGAATATGTTTGACAAAACAAAAAGAAGGTGCAAAACATTGACGATAAAACGCGGTGATATTTTTTACGCGGATCTGAGTCCGGTCATCGGCTCTGAACAGGGCGGACTTCGCCCCGTGCTGATCGTTCAGAACGACGTCGGAAACAGATACAGCCCGACGGTCATAGCGGCGGCGATAACGAGTCAGTTGACAAAGGCTAAATTACCGACACACATTGATATTTATGCACGTACGTTCGGGCTCGCAAAGGATTCCGTCATTCTTTTGGAGCAGATCAGAACGATCGACAAAAAACGTCTGAAAGAAAAGATGGGACATATCGACGACGGAATGATGCAAAAGGTCAACAATGCGATAACGGTCAGTTTCGGATTGGGCGATGATGCGAATACGGAACAGGCATCGTCGCAGGCAATAGCCGACGGAGCCGTGACCGCATAGCAGGTACATCTCCGCACTTTTCAGGAAATATGTGCGGAATTTACAAATTGTTATTGAATTTTCTCCCGTCTTAATGTATAATCAAAGAAAAACTGAAAAACGGAGAACTATTCAACCATGAACAAAGTATTTCTTGATGCTGCAACAAATGCGTCGGCCGGCGGCCTCGGCATATGGTCGACAATTATCATGATCGCGGTTTTTGCGGTCGCGATGTATTTCCTCGTAATACGCCCGCAGAAAAAGCAGGAAAAGGAACAGGCGGAGATGCGCAACAGCCTTTCGGTCGGTGACGAGGTCACGACGATCGGCGGCATAATCGGCAGAGTCGTCAGCGTGAAAGACGATACCTTCGTGCTGGAAACGTCAAAGGAGCGTTGCAAGATCAGAATGCTCGTTTCCGCGATCAAGAGCATCGACGTCCGCGCCGCAGAGGCAACCGGCGTATCCAAAGACAAAGAAGAAACAGACAACAAATAATCTCATCGGATCGGCATCGAAAGATGCCGATTTGTCATATTATTTCCTGTCGCGTCATATTATCACACAGTAATACGCGGCGGAGGGTAAATATGAGAAAATCAGATAAAAGCAGATCATCGGGAATGTGGCGTGCCGTATTGATCGCGGTATTGTTTGCCGCGGCATTTGCGGCGGTCGCCGTCTTCATTTCATGTGCTGTGGCAGTCGGAGCCGACGATCCCGACAGCGCTGCCACAGTCGGCGCCACGCTGTCGCTTATGCTGACGGCAGTATTCGGCGGCATCGTTTCATCAAAAACGGACAGTGCGCACCGGCCTGTCTGCGGTATCGTATTCGGCGTCGCGGCGCTGTCGGTGATATTCCTTGTCGGGATAATCATCAAAACCGAGATATCGTCATTCACGGCGGCGATATGTGCCCCTGCGTTTGTCATACTCGCGGCGTTCGGCGGCATAATCGGTGCCGGACGCACAAAGGCACGCAGGCGAAAACGCACGTACCGTTCATCACATACTGCTTAGTCGGGGCAAAACCCGACTTTTTTCATTATTTTTCGCCAAAACGTAAAAGGCGTATTGTATATTATCACAATTGGGGATAGTATAAGATCAAACGACATCGAAAGGAGCCGCGGATGAGATTTCTGACACCGGATGTACACTTCCCGGACGTATATTGCATCACACCGGACTATCTGAACGGAAAAGGTATAAAGGCGCTTGTCTTTGACATAGATAATACGCTTGTCACATACGGCACCGAGTATCCGACGGATAAAGTGAAAGCGTTTTTATCATCGCTTTCCGATTGCGGCTTCGGTATTACGATCGCGTCAAATAATCACGAAAATCGGGTGGACAGGTTTTGCCGCGAGCTGAACGTGTTTTACACCTTCGAAAGCGGCAAGCCGTCAAAAAAATGCGTCAGGCTGTCATGCGAAAAATTCGGCATTGGGCCGGGAGAAGTCGCCGTCGTCGGCGATCAGCTGTTCACGGACGTGTGGTGCGCAAAAAACAGCGGTGCCTTTGCCATTCACGTCACGCCGCTGAAATGCCGCGAGAGTTCATTCATCAGATTCAAAAGAGTATTGGAGCGACCGATACTGAAATCATACAGACATAACCATCCCGAAGAATTTGCAGCCGAGGAGGACCAACAATGATATTAGAGAAATTGGAGATCGCCAGCTTTGGTAAGTTGGACAATATGACGCTTGAGCTCAGCTCCGGCGTCAATATCATACGCGGCGCGAATGAGTCGGGAAAATCGACGATATGCGATTTTATCAGATTCATATTCTACGGTCTGCCGTCGGACAAGACCGAGAAATTCCGTCACATCAGCTGGAGCACGTCATCGTGCCGCGGCGCGATCACACTGAAAAATGACGACGGCATACGCTATCGCGTGGAGCGCGATCTTGTTTGCATAACGCAGGACGGAAAATATCAGTTCAAGGAAAAGGTCGTCGTCAGAAACGTGGTGACAAACGAAACAGTACTGAAAAACGAGTGCCCCGGCGAATACTTTTTCGGTGTGCCGGACTGCGTTTTTGACAACACGGTGTATATCCGTCAGATCGACGGCACGCGCGTAGGCGACAAGACGTTGAGCGAGGCGGCCGAGAATATTCTTTTTTCCGGCGATGAGAGCATCAATACAAAAAAGGCGATAAAAGCGCTTGATGAAGCGCGCGTCGCCCTGTACCACAAAAGCAGAAAAGCCGGACTGATCTATGACCTGACAGCGGAAAGAGATGCCGTAGCCGACAAAATGGAGCAGTCGATGAAAGCATCGACCGAGATAATCTCATTGGAGGGCACGGCACGCCAGCTGTCCGAAAAGATGAATTCCGCGCAGGCCAGAGCGAAGACCATAAAATCCGAGCTGGACAATTATGAGCAGTACGCCATAAAAAAGACGTATTTCAAATACAAAGAGTTGCTGAGAAACGCGAAGCAGATCGACGCTCAGATCGACGATATCCGCTTTGCCGCGCAATTCAATAACGCCCCCGTATATTCCGACGATTACATCGAAAAAATGGAAAAGCTGCGTTCGTCGCTCGACGCCGCGGCAGTCCGTGTCGAGGAATCGTCGATACGCCTCAGCGGCGTGCGCAAAAAGATCAACGATATGAGCGAAAAGGTTTCACTTTTCGAGAAATTCGGTAAAAAGAACGCAAACCGTGATGAGCTGGTAGAAAAGGCCGCGGCCGCCAATGCCACGCTGACCAAATTGAAATTCGCGTCAAAGATAGTCATCGGGGTATGCGCCCTGTTTGCGGTCGCGTTCATACTGATGATCATGCCCGGACTCATACCGGAGATTGGCGACACGGGCAATATAAATAAGATTTTACTGATAGTTTTCGGCGTCACGACGGTTTTGGCCGCGCTGTCCTTCTGCGTGATCAAAGCGGCAGGCATGGGGCCGGCAAGTGTACTGCGCCGTATCTGCAAAAAATTCGGATGCCGCAATTACACGGACTTTGAAATGATGACGCGCGCTGCCGCGCACGATGTTGAGCTGATCACGTTCATTACCGACGAGCGTGATGCCGCAGAGGGTGCTTTGGCAACGGCCAGTGACAATCTGGACGAGATCAATAACAATATCATCACCGAATTGAAGAGCGCGAACTTCACGATCGAAAAAAGCACGGCATCGTCGATAGAAACAGCACTGAAGATATGCCGCGATCAGAAGAGCCAATTCGAAAAGCTGATGATCGTCAAATCGAAAAACGACGCGGACATCGCATCGGCACAGGATTCGCTGAATTCATACGATGACGAGTATATCAGGGCCGCCTGCAATATGGAATTCGACGAGTCGGCACTTGACGGTTACAATTATTCGGCGCGCAAACGCGACTATGAATTCCTCGTCAATTCGATCGCGTCGCAGACAGAAAGACTGCACGATATAGAAAAAGAGCTGGCCGCGCTTACGGCCATTACTCCACGCCCCGCAGAATTTGCCGAGCAAAAGGAGATACTTGACAGACGCATCGCCGATCTGACGGAAAAATTCGACGCATATATGCTCGCGGTAGATTCAATGAACGCCGCCGGCAGCAAGCTACGCGACGGGCTGGCGCCGAAAATATCAAAGAACGCCAGCGCGCTGATGAGTTCCCTGTCCGCCAGCAAATATCAGACATTGGGCGTCGATTCGGAATTCGGCATGACGTTCACGGCTGACACACAGGCACACAATGTCGATATGCTCAGTGCGGGTACAACGGACATAGCGTATATCAGTCTGCGCCTCGCGCTGATCGATGTGCTGTACCGCCAATCCGTACCGCCGTTCATTTTCGACGAAAGCTTCATGAGAATGGATAACGAGAGGCTGAAAAATTCGCTGTCCATGCTGGTGGAATTCGGCTCCGGCGGCGCGCAGAGTCTGCTGTTCACCTGTCACGGCCGAGAAGAAAAAATGATGAAAACCGTCGGAGAATACACATATTTTTGCATAGATCAGAAGAAATAACAAAAATTATTCTGTTTTCTCAGCATTGTTCACAGTTTGTTCACATAATACGGCGACTATCATGATACAATATTATTGCAGTCGCAGATGACTGTGCGGGGTATCCCGCCATGGCAGGTGGGTTGCCTCAACATTTACGAAAGGCAGGTAATCATCATGAAAACCAACATTCTTTGCAGACAGGTCACGGTTGACGATCAGACAAAAGCGATAATCGAAAAGAAGCTTACCAAGCTCGATAAGTTTTTTAAGGACGGCACCGAGGCAAATGTCAAGCTTTCGCGCCAGCGTGATCTCGAAAAATTGGAGATCACGATCTCGCAAAACGGAACGATATTCCGCAGTGAGGTCACGGCGCAGTCGTTCTGCCACGCAATTGATTCCGCCGTTTCGATAATAGAAAGACAGATCAGAAAGAACAAGACGAGACTGGAAAAACGTCTGCGTGAGGGTGCATTCACAGCCCCCGCCGAGGAGGAAGAGATCGAAGAACAGAAGGAATTCACGATCAAAAAGAAAGCGTTCGCCCTGAAGCCCATGACGGCAGAGGAGGCTATCCTGCAGATGAACCTTCTGGAGCATTCATTCTTCGTCTATGAGGATCAGGACACCGGCTCGGTATCCGTAGTTTACAAACGCCACGACGATGAATACGGCCTGATAACGACAGACAAATAATCGACATGATTTTCCCCGCTTCGGCGGGGATTTTTCTGCTTTTTGTTGATTTTTCCGCGCGCACATGGTATAGTATTATTATCACGTATTATTGTGGGGTAGTGTTATGAAAAAGAACGATGTCATAAAACTGCATATCTCGGATCTGACATCCGAGGGCATGGGCGTGGGCAAGACCGACGACGGTTTTGTCGTTTTCGTTTCCGGTGCCGTGACCGGCGATACTGTCGACGCACACATTCTGAAGGTCGGCAAGTCATACGCCTACGCTAAGGTCAAAAGCATCGTCACACCGTCCGACATACGATGCGAATGCGACTGCTCATCATTCGGCAAATGCGGCGGATGTATGTTCCGCCACATCGGTTACGACAGCGAACAGTGCATAAAAATCGGTTGGGTAAACGCGCATTTTGCGCGCATAGGCGGTCTGGATATCAGATGTGAAAGCATTGAGTCGCCGTGCGTCACACGTTACAGAAATAAAGCACAATACCCTGCCGCGCAGTCAAACGGCAAGGTAGTATTCGGGTTTTATGCCAACAGGACTCACCGCGTGATCACCTCTGACGGTTGCATGCTGGAGCCGGAGTTTTACGCCGAAATAGTAGACGCCGTATCCGGGTTTTGCACAGAATACAATATCCCGGCCTACGATGAAACGACGGGTGCGGGTATAGTACGCCACCTGTACATACGCGACGGCAGGCAAAGCGGAGAGGTCATGGCGGCGCTGATAATCAATGCCGACACTCTGCCGCACGCGGATAAATTCGTCGATGCGGTGCGCGGTGCCTGCGACAGTATCGTCAGCGTCATGCTGATAGTGAACAAAAAGCGCAACAATGAGATTTTGGGTGACAAATGCATCACGCTGTACGGCAAAGACCACATAACCGATACGCTGTGCGGACTGCAATTTGACATTTCACCGTTGTCGTTTTATCAGGTCAATCACGACGGTGCGGAGCGATTATATGAAATAGCGCGCGAGCTGGCCGCCCCGACGAAATCCGATACCGTGCTGGATCTGTATTGCGGGGCGGGCACGATAGGCCTGTCAATGGCACACACGGCAAAGCGTATCGTCGGGGTAGAGATAGTCCCCGCGGCCATTGAGAACGCACGCTCAAACGCCGCAAAGAACGGCATCGATAATGCGGAATTCATCTGTGCCGACGCGGGCATTGCGGCGGCAGAGCTTGCTGAACGAGGTCTGCCGTCCGACATCGTCATACTCGACCCGCCGCGCAAGGGTTGCGGTGCCGAGGTCTTCCCTGCTGTCGCAAAAATGCGTCCGAAAACGATCGTGATGATATCATGCAACAGTGCAACGGCCGCACGCGACGCGGCGATGTTTGATAAGATAGGCTATAAAGCAATACGTCTGACCGCAGTCGATATGTTCCCCCGCACGGGTCATGTGGAGACGGTAGTATTGATGTCTCGAGCCTAGGTTGAGGCTACAGGACTATTGTCAGAGCGATAAAATATAGTTTGTTGGAGGGATTGTATGACAGCTGCAGAAATAGCAGTAGCAGTAATTGCCTTTGTTTTAGCTGGAATTAGTGTGTTTATAAGTGCTCGTCAGTTCGCAGAAAAAGGCTTCCTGTTTAACAACGCGTATATATGGGCATCCAAAGAGGAACGTGAGAAATTGGATAAAAGTCCTCATTATAAGCAATCAGCAATTGTGTTTGCCTTGATTAGTGCAGTTTTTCTTGTGATAGGCATATCCATTCTTCTTCAGAATTACAAAATACAGCTGCTTGAAATACCTTTAATACTTGGGGCTTTGATATATGCATTCATCTCATCCGTAAGAATAGAACGGCGCACAAAAAGATAAATTGCAGTTTATCGAGACGATATGTTCCCGTGTACTGTGGGGGTAGATTTGTTTCCGTGTTGTGTCGACATTCACGG
>JAKSPY010000033.1 GCA_024404445.1 Clostridia bacterium | reverse complement strand
AAGGACGCATCACGCCATCACGTTCCGCGCAGCGGAACACATCGTTCAAAAAACCACCTTTTGTCTGGTAGACAAAAGGTGGTTTTTTGTTGGCGCAGGATGGGGGATTCGAACCCTCGTGGGATTACTCCCAAACGGTTTCAAGAGTATACGCGAAATAAAGATGAATTGACGGTGCTGCCTTTGATTTATAAACTAATGCTGTTCGGACGTCCGTATTACTACGGAGCTCTGTTCGGGCTGATGAATGACCATGACAAACTGAAAGAAATGCTGGAGTTTATTCAGACTCAGATCACTTTACCGGACGAAATTAGTTTCAGAAAAATACTCTCCAAATGAGAGTAAGTGAAAATCATCACCCGTATACAAATAAAAGCAAAGCACCGGAAAACAGGGTTGACCGGTGCTGATTTTTGCAGAAAGTTTGCAAACTTATTTGAGCCTGATTATTAAGCTTTATATGATAAACTTGACTTTTTTCAAACTGTATATCGGAAAAACGATCAAAATTATCAAAGGAGTTTTTTTCATATATTCCGACGCTTCCGGTATTTCGCCGTAATTATGTTGATGTTTTCTTTCTATTCGCTTTGCACCGTTGAGCATAATGTAGGTAATAGAGAGATAGGCGATAACGATCACTATCCACATCCACCACGTCAATTCGCTGACTGCACTCATAGAAAACACGAACACACCCGTCCACATTAAAACTTCTCCGCAATAGTTAGGGCATCTTTGTACTTTATATAAGCCGTTCATAGCAGGTAATTTGGGATTGATTTTCTTGTATTTGCTTTTTTGTAAATCGGCAAGGCCTTCCAAAGTCATACCGAAAGCCATAATGCATACGCCAATTATTTCAAATACGTTAAAGCTGAAAAAGTCGTTGTATTTTTTAAGGTTTAATACGAAAGCCACTCCCGACGTCTGCCCCGTATATAACAGAGCAACTGTGATCCATATAGTAAATAACAGAGCAACGCTGTATTTCTTTTGCTGCCTGTCGTCTTGAGACAACGCTTTTTTGTAAGAAGCGCTTTTAAGATCTCTGATAAGTAAAAATCCACCGAGTCTGACACCGTAAATCATAAACAGTATTGAAGCGATAAGTCCTGTTATGTTCAAATTGCCGTTTATTGCGAAAATCGTAATTATTGCTATTCCGCAACCGACGATGGAAAATCCGTATCCAACGGTAATAAACCATAAAAATTTTTTAAAGCCCAATGCAGAGATAAGTAAACTGATTCCGAATAAAATTGCTAAAATGATCCAAATATTCATTGAAGTCCCTCCTGATAAATATCGTTATAATAATTATAATACATTTTTTCAAAATAACAAGAGTAAATAATTAAAAATGTAAATTCCTTTTGCCGTTTTACCGCCCCGTGTCTTGTTATCTAAGCCAAATCATCATTTTTAAGGTATGTATTTGTCATTGCCGGGCGAAAAAGCGGAGTGATTTTCTTGTTCTGCTTGATGATAAAACAATTATCACTGCCGCCCCGTTCGAATCCCCTCATATCAAAAACGAAAAGCACCCTGTCAAGCAGGATGCTTCGTTTTTGGCGCAGGATGGGGGATTCGAACCCTCGTGGGATTACTCCCAAACGGTTTTCAAGACCGCCTCGTTATGACCTCTTCGATAATCCTGCATATGTCATGCACGCGTAATATATTATCATAAATCGGCGGTATTGTCAATAACTATCGAGGAAAAAAACTAAAAAAATCAGGCGGCTTATTGGGCCGCCTGATTATCAAAATTCCATTTTTGACTCAATATAGTTGACGAGGTCTTCTATTTTGATTCTTTCCTGTTGCATGGTATCTCTGTCACGGACAGTCACGCAACCGTCATTTTCTGAGTCAAAGTCATAAGTGATGCAGAACGGCGTGCCGATCTCGTCCTCACGGCGATATCTCTTGCCGATCGATCCGGCATCGTCAAAATCAGTCGGGAATCTCTTTGCCAGCGTGTCGTGAATCTCAGCCGCTTTGTCGCTGAGCTTTTTTGAAAGCGGAAGAACCGCCGCCTTGAACGGTGCGAGTGCCGGATGCAGATGAAGCACTGTGCGCACGTCGCCATCGCCGATCGTTTCCTCGTCGTATGCTTCAGACAGGAATGCAAGGAACGATCTTTCGACGCCGAGGCTGGGCTCAACCACGTACGGGATATATCTTTCGTTTTTGTCGGGATCAAAGTACGTCAAATCCTTACCGGATATTGTTTGATGCTGTGTGAGGTCGTAATTTGTTCTGTCGGCTACGCCCCAAAGCTCGCCCCAACCGAACGGGAAGAGAAATTCAAAGTCTGTCGTGGCCTTTGAATAGAAGCAAAGCTCCTCCGGATCATGGTCGCGCAGACGGAGATGCTCCTCGCTCATGCCGAGGCTGAGAAGCCAATTTTTGCAGAACGAACGCCAATATGCAAACCATTCGAGGTCGGTATCCGGCTCACAGAAAAATTCAAGCTCCATCTGCTCAAATTCGCGCACACGGAAAATGAAGTTGCCGGGAGTGATCTCATTTCTGAATGACTTGCCGATCTGACCGATGCCGAACGGCAGTTTTTTGCGTGTCGTACGCTGAACATTCACAAAATTCACGAAAATGCCCTGCGCCGTTTCGGGACGAAGATATACCGTGTTCTTTGCATCCTCAGTAACTCCCTGAAATGTCTTGAACATCAAATTAAACTGACGTATGTCTGTGAAATTGTGCTTGCCGCAGGTCGGGCAGGGAATATTGTTGTCATCGATGAACGACTTCATTTCCTGTTGCGAAAATGCGTCGATCGGCTTTTCAAGCGTTTTACCCGTCGTCTGACAATAGTCCTCAATCAGCTTGTCTGCGCGGAAGCGCTCCTTGCATTCGCGGCAGTCCATGAGAGGATCGGAAAAACCGCCGAGATGACCGGAAGCCACCCATGTCTGCGGATTCATAAGAATAGCTGAATCAAGGCCGACATTATACTTGTTTTCCTGAACGAATTTCTTCCACCATGCTTTTTTGATGTTGTTTTTCATCTCAACACCGAGGGGACCGTAATCCCAGGTGTTGGCAAGCCCACCGTAAATTTCAGAACCCGCGTAAATAAAGCCGCGGTTTTTGCACAGGGCAACCAGCTTGTCCATCGTTTTCAATGACTGTTCCATTTTTAGTTCCTCACTGTTTTGATGTATTTTTAATGTAATCGATGTAGTTTTGCAGAATGATCTCTGCCGCCAGGGAATCTATGATATTCTTTCTGTTTTTGGCTTTTATGCCTGAGTCGGTAAGTATTCTGTGTGCTTCTACGGTTGAAAGGCGTTCGTCCTGGAATACTATCGGTATGTTGGTGTGCGATGCTACAAGCTCACCGAAATGCTCACACGCGAGGGATTTTTCGCCCACGGTACCGTTCATATTGAGCGGTCGCCCGATCACTATTGTATCAGCCGAAATGGCTTCAGCCTGCTCGGCCACGGCAATCGCCGCCTTTTCGGGATCGTAGCTTTTGATATTGCCTATACCCACCGCGTACAGTCCGAGACCGTCACTGCGTGCAAGACCCGTTCGGGCTGTCCCGTAGTCAACGCCGAGAATCATCAGAGGCTTACTCATTTCAACGTCACGGGATCGACGCCGCACTCTTTCATAAATGCCTCAAGCTCGGCTCTGTTGGGCACATGATTGAAAATACCCATGGGCGCACGCGTCATCAAACTGACGATATTGGCAAATTGACACGCATGAACGATGTCTTTTGTATTGAGATACTCTGATACCATCGCACCCATATAGGTATTATGCATATGCGTGTACGTCTGATGCGAAAGATGTGTAATGACGGACGGCGCCTGTGCGATCTCAAAATATTTTCCGTCATAGACGAACGAGGTGTCGTTGCCTTGCTGAACGATATAATAACGTGCGGCGACTTTTTTGGAAAATGCAAAAAGTGCGCTGAGCGTTTTTTCAATTGTTGTCGGGGCAATACCTGTCAGACGTTGCAACATTTCGTCGGAAATCACCAGCATCTTGATCCCCGTGACCTCGGAAAGGGGAAGATGACCTGTGAATTCATTGTATTCCACAGCCATATTCACACCGCGCTCCATTGCCTTGTTCACTGCATAGAGCGTAAGACTCTCCGGTCTGCTCGTTATGGGCATTGACACGGTCTTATATGATGCTCTTTCCTCGACGTCAACGGATACGTTGGCTCTGCTGACTGTGTCGTTTTCGGTATGCTCCGATACGACGCCGGAATTGTCACCCGCCATCACTAACAGGTTATCCTGCGGAACAAGTAAAAGATCCGGAAAACAACCGAATGCCTCATCAATATCGCCTTTGGTTATGGTCAGGTTGGCACCTTTGACGTAATACTTATGCGATCTTAAGCCGTCTGTGGCCGCAAATCCGAGTCCGGTCTGAACATTTTTGATGCGTTTCAGATACGCGGTATCGATAAGACACCTTTTGTAGTAGTCGTACAGCTTATCACCGTTCGCGTCGTCGCCTATGTGCGACAGAAGCGCACATTCGCCGCCGAGTTTGCCGACTGTGATCGCGGAAATGGCCGCAAGCCCGTCGGTGTGATAGCTGTACTTGTCGCCGTAGATTGTTTCGTACGATCTAGATGACGCGGGTATGTCCATCTGCATATTCATATAGCTGTCACCGATAATTAAGACTTTTTTTCTCAAAACCCTCTACCTCACACAACTTTAATAATAATATTTTACTACAATTTGCACGGTTTGTAAAGTGAAAAAAACAAAATCTTCGGCGAAAACCGAAGATTTCGTGCGTTTTGTCAGAATGCCATTCGTCCCCAGCCTTTTTCAGCCTTTTCATAAGGCTCAAGCCCCAGCTTTTCTCTGGCGTAGCTGACGTAATATATGTAGTTTTCCAATGGTGTGCCGTTTGGAATTCTGTGGTCAAGCCCGAATACGATTCCGCCCTCATCAGCCATGAGCGGCTGCATTTTATAGTCAAGCTCAGCTTTGATTTCATCTTTTGTTCGTCTTAACACGTGCTTGTCTATGCCGCCGCGAAATGCGATCTGATGGCCGTATTTTTTGCGCAGGGCGACAATGTCCATGTCACCGGCAGGCTCGCACGGGTAAAATATATTTACCCCGCAATCGATGAAGGCGTCGATCAGCTGATTCATGTTGCCGTCGCTGTCCTGACAGAATAACTTTGTGCCGCTTTCCTTTACTATATCCCAAGACGCGCGGTAATAGGGAAGTAAATATTGTTTAACAAGATTCGGCCCGATAAGCGGAGCTGTTTTTCCTGCCATATCTTCGTGGATCGATAGCTGATCTATCGTCAGATGCTTTGCGATTTTACTCAGCACCCTTACATTCGTCTCCGAAATGGTACCTAAAATGTCCGCGATCAATTCTTCATCCTCATAGAAAGCGATACAGCAATTAACCTCGCCCATGAGCTCGCGCAAAATATCAAAACCGCCGAGAATCTCTGATTTTATCAGCGTACCGCCGGCCTGCAGTCTTTTTGCTTTTTCGATATCGTCATCGGTGATCCGCTCATCCGAATATTCAAACATATGCTTTATCTTCAGCCAATCGTCCATCGTTTCTACCGGATATGTCTGCGGAAGCGGTATTGTAGATGTCGCCTTTGACATTTTCATTATTCTGCCGTAATGGTCGATCAGCACGAGATATTTTTCGCTGTCCTCAAGAATCACATCGGGCTTTCTGTGTATGGAGTCGAGATTGCCGAGCTGATAGTAAGGAACGTAGTCAAAGGCAAACGCTTTCATGCGTATCATATCTTCTGTCGCGCCTTGTCGGCGCCATTCCTCATCCAATCCGATCAATGGGCCGAATAATTCGGAAAACATCGGCCTTTCCGGATTGTTATATGACATGAGCTCTACATACTGTCTGTTGGTAAATTTCATTTACTGCCTCCGATGCCAAATCTATACAAAAACGTAGCGAATATATACTTTGGCAATTTTGTCATTCTTTTTATTCTGTCCGGGTGCTTGATCAGCCTGTACAGCCATTCGATTTTCATCGATATCATTATACGTGGCGCGCGTTTTTCCACACCGGCGTATACGTCGGTACTGCCGCCGAGACAGGCAATTATCTTAATGCTGTTAAGATAAATTTTATTTACGTCGGTCCATTTTTCCTGCATTGGGGCGCCGAAACACACGAACAGTACGTCGGGGTGACAGTCATTTATTGCTTTGATAACACCGTCGTTTTCGTCGCCGTCCTTTTGAAAATATCCGTCGTGAGTACCCACGATCTTCAATCCCGGATACTTATTCATCAGATTGTCTGCGGCTGTCCTTGCGATGCCGGGGCGTCCGCCGAGTATATACATTGTGTGCCCGGTCTGCGCACTGACCTGAGCTATTGCCTCGCCGAACTCCACTCCGGCTATCTTTTCTCTTATCCGTTTTTTCAGTATTTTCGACGCGAGTATGATACCTTCTCCGTCGGGCAACAGAATATCGGCCCTGTTGAGCAAAGAACATAACTCATCATTTTTTGCGGCATCGTAAGCTATTTCGGCGTTGGGCGTATAGATGACGGAGCATTTATCATTTGACAGCAATTCTTTTATCAAAGCCGAAATGTTTTCTTTGGCTATCGGCAAAAACCACAGACCGCGGATGTTGATTTTTTTTGCTGTATCCATGCCTCGACTCCTTTTCGCCTTTTTCATGATTATATCACGCTTGCGGATTTTTTTCAATACTGTCCGATGATTTGGCATTGTATTATTGCGTCGCGTTTTTGTGAAAAATACGTTGTTCGTCATAAATTGCAGTCATGGCAAAATTATCTTGATATTTCAGCGCCGGCGTGATATAATATGTTATCTTTTATTATGAGGTAATTATGACGCAGGATATTCATGTAAAGTCAATGTTGCTCGCACCGATCGGGACAAGGTGTTATCTGGTTTATTCCGGTCGTGACGCGATCGTAATAGATCCCGCGTCGTCGCCGGGATTGATCATAGAAAATGCCGCCCTCGCAAATGTCGTTGTCAAGGCGATACTGCTGACTCACGGCCATTTCGATCATATCGGTGCCGCAAAGGATATAGCCGATAAATACGGTGTGCCCGTGTATATCGGTCGCGCAGACGTAGCTATGTTGACCAATCCGCTGTTGAATGCATCTTTGGCGTGCGGCATGATGCCTGTTTCGGTCAGCGTGCCGACTGTTGGGGTGGATGACGGCGACAAACTGACGATCTGCGGCACGAATGTCGTGGTGATCTCAACACCGGGGCACACCGCCGGGTCGGTTTGCTATCTGATCGGGGATTGCCTGTTTACCGGGGATACCTATTTCGCTCATGATTGCTATGGCAGGACCGATCTGCCGACGGGCGATGCCGACGAGCTTGACAGATCGTTGGAAAAATTGAGCCAATACGTTTCAAAGTACAAGGTGTACCCCGGACACTGAATCGGAAAATAAAATTTTGGAGATATAGTATGACAGAAAACGAACTTAAACAATTAGCTGACCTGTTATTTCCGGATGTCATCAAGACACCCGCGGACATGGAGGAAATGTTTCCGCCGCGCAAATTGCCGGAGGGCGCTATCGTGTCAAGACTTGCACCCAGCCCGACGGGATTTGTCCATCTCGGCAATGTCATGCAGGGATTGACCTCCGAAAGACTCGCGCATCAAAGCGGAGGCGTACTTTTCCTGAGAGTCGAGGATACCGATGCCAAGCGTGAGGTCGCCGGTGCGTCCGAAACGCTTATTGAGATGCTAAAGCATTACGGCATCGAATTTGATGAGGGCGCGGCACTTGACGCTGACGGAATGATCTGCGATAAGGGTGAGTATGGCCCGTATAAGCAGAGTCAACGTGCGTTTATCTATCATGTGTATGCAAAACAATTGCTGTTGGAAAATAAGGCGTATCCGTGTTTTTGCACCGAGGAGGAGCTTGAGCAGTTCCACAACGAGCAGGAGGCCGAAAAGGCCAATTTCGGATATTACGGCAGATGGGCAAAGTGGCGTGACAGACCGCTATCCGATATCATTGACGCGCTCAATGCCGGAAAACCTTGGGTACTGCGATTCAGATCAGAGGGAAGTATCGAGCATAAGTTCAAGTATAACGATCTCATCAAGGGTGAGGTCGATATAACCGAAAACGATATCGATCACGTGCTGTTGAAGAGCGATGGCATACCGACCTATCATTTCGCTCACGCGGTAGATGACCATTTGATGCGGACCACTCACGTCGTGCGCGGTGACGAATGGCTTGCCAGCCTGCCGTTCCATATTCAGCTGTTCAAGGCGTTGGGATTCAAACTTCCCAAATACGTTCACATCGGCACGCTTATGAAGATGGACGGAACGTCGAAGCGCAAACTGTCAAAACGCAAAGATCCGGAGCTTGCCTTGTCGTACTATAAAAAAGAAGGCTATCCCACGGAGAGCGTGGTCGATTATATCATGACCATACTGAATTCGAACTTTGAGGATTGGCGTCGCGCAAATCCGACGGCACCGTTGGATGATTTCAAATTCTCGGCAAAGAAAATGAATGCCGCCGGCTCACTGTTTGACATCGCAAAGCTGTGTGATGTGTCAAAGAACATCATCTCACGAATGACTGCGGAAAAGGTGTACGACGAGGTCAGCGGGTGGGCGTCGGAGTTTGATCCTGAATTTTATGCCGAGTTTTCAAAGGACCCCGATTATTCAAAGGCAGTGCTGTCCATAGGCAGAGGCGGGAATAAGCCGCGTAAGGACCTCGCTGTATGGAGCGACGTAAAGGGATATGCCGGATTCTTCTACGATAAGTACTATAACGCCGACGGTGAGTATCCCGAGGCATTCGATAAAGCAACGGTGCGTACGGCACTTGAAAAATACGCCTCGGTATATGACGAAAATGACGATCAGACCGCTTGGTTTGAAAAGATCAAGGATGTTTCCGAATCGCTCGGATTCGCACGTGAAACAAAAGAATATAAGGCCAATCCCGTTGCCTATAAGGGACACGTCGGTGATGTGAGCTCGTTTATTCGTGTTGCCGTGACGGGACAGCAGAATTCGCCGGATTTGTATCAGGTAATGCGGATAATCGGCAAGGGCAGGGTGCTTGCACGCATCGGTAATCAGATAGACAAGCTTAAATAAGGAGATATGACGATGGCTGAAAACAATAACTTCATTTACGATATTATCGATGAAGACATAAATTCGGGCAAATACCGCGCCGATGAGATCCATACACGTTTCCCACCAGAGCCCAACGGGTATCTGCACATCGGACACTGTAAGGCGCTGATCATCGATTTCGGCACTGCCGCAAAATACGGTGGCAAATGCAACCTGCGCATGGACGATACCAACCCCGCCAAAGAGGATACCGAATACGTCGATGCGATCAAAGAGGATATCCATTGGTTGGGCTTTGATTGGGACGACAGGTTTTTCTATGGCTCCGACTATTTTGAAAGAACTTATCAGATAGCGGAGGAGTTTATAAAGAAAGGTCTTGCATACGTTTGTGAGCTGACTCGCGATGAATTCAAGTCTTGCCGCGGCGATCTGACTCACCCGGCAAAATCGCCATATCGCGACAGACCCGTAGAGGAGAGTCTGGATCTTTTCCGTCGCATGAAAAACGGTGAATTCCCGGAGGGTAAATATACTTTACGTGCAAAGATCGATCTTGCCTCCGGTAATTTCAATATGCGCGATCCGGTGCTTTACAGGATACGTTATATCGACCACCACCGACAGGGAAAAAAGTGGTGCATTTTCCCGATGTACGATTTTGCTCATCCCATTCAGGATGCGATCGAGGGCATCACTCACTCACTTTGCTCGCTGGAGTATGAGGATCACAGACCGCTTTACAATTGGGTTGTAGAGAATGCGGGATTTGATAAAAAACCGATACAAAGAGAGTTTGCACGTCTTAATATCACCAACACCGTACTCAGTAAGCGAAAGCTTCGTTACCTTGTGGAAAACGGGATCGTTGACGGTTGGGACGATCCGCGTATGCCCACGCTGTGCGGTCTTCGCCGCCGTGGATACACCGCGGCATCGATATTGGATTTCATAGGCAGGATCGGCGTGGCAAAATCCAACAGCATGGTAGATATGGGCCTTTTGGAGCACTGCATCAGGGAAGAACTGAACATGACCGCGCAAAGACGTATTGCCGTACTGCACCCGATAAAGGTCGTTGTCGATAATTATCCTGAGGGTAAGACGGAATGGTTTGACGTGTCGAACAATCCCAACGATGTAAACGCCGGTACACGCAAGGTACCGTTCACCCGTGAGCTTTATATTGACTCGGATGATTTTGCCGAGGTGCCGCCACCGAAGTTCTTCCGTATGAAGCCCGACGGTGAGGTGCGTCTGATGGGCGCGTATATAGTCAAATGCGGTGAAATCGTAAAGAATCCCGATGACACCGTCGCAGAGATACATTGCACTGCCGATCTTGAAACCGGCAACGGAAATCCCGCCGACGGCAGAAAGATAAAGGGCACTATCCATTGGCTCAGCGCCGAGCACGCCATATCGCGTGACATCGTGATGTACGATAAGCTGTTCACGCGTGAGAATATGAACGATCTCACGTCGGCGGAATCGACGGATGATGCGGAGGAAACGCAGACGTCCATCGATGACGTATCGTACATGGATTTCTACAATCCGGATTCAGCGCTGAAAATTACGGGTGCCAAGCTGGAGCCGTCACTTGCGGACGCCAAGGTCGGCGACAAATTCCAATTTGTTCGCACCGGATATTTCACGGTGGATTCAAGGGATACGTCGGTATTCAACAGAACGGTAGGATTAAAGGATAGCTTTAAAATATGAATGAATTGATTGATAAAACCATTGCGTCACTCAAGTTGAACAGGTTTGACGTATATTGTGCCGAAAACGGGGAAAAGGCAAAAGAGCTTGCGCTGTCGCTTATCCCCGACGGGTCTACGGTGGCCTCCGGCGGGTCAATGACGCTTACTCAAATCGGCATGAAGGATGCGCTCGTTTCCTCCGGAAAAGTGAGCTTCCTTGACAGAAACGCTCCTGATCTGACCGATGAGCAAAAGGACGAAATAACAAAGCGGTCTATGACGTGCGACGTCTTTATGTCAAGCACTAATGCCGTAACGTCAGACGGCGAGCTGTATAATGTCGACGGATACTGCAATCGCGTTTCCGCGCTTTTGTACGGCCCGAAAAGCGTTATTGTGATCGTCGGCAAAAATAAAATAGTGCCGGACCTGCCGTCAGCCGTCACTCGTGTGAAATCCGTTGCGGCGCCGAAAAACGGTGTCAGACTTTCATGCGATACGTATTGCAGTAAGGCAGGACACTGCGTCGGCATCGACGGAAAAATGACCGACGGATGCAGGGCAGATCGACGTATGTGTTCAGGATATACCGTGATGGCATTTCAGAGAATTCCCGGACGCGTTAAGGTCATCATCGTAAACGAGGATTTGGGATATTGAATCCTTGATCTCAATTGCATACGGAGTTAAAAACGACAGCAGCCGCACATTGTGTGCGGCTGCTGTCCTGCTTTTATGGTAAATTTAATTTAACACAAACTCTCTTTCGTTGAACGGATATTTTACTCCGTTGACCAGCTGATAGCATTCATGACCTTTACCGGCCAGCAATACGACATCGCCTTTTTCTGCCATTGAAACGGCATAGTCGATCGCCTTGACTCTGTCGGTAATAATTCTGTATGGCTTGGTCTGAATGTATTCGGCGATCTCTTCACAAATGATCTGCGCGTCCTCGCGGTCGGGGTTGTCCGATGTTATTACGGCAAAATCGGCATATTTTTCGACCGCATCGCCCAGCTCTTTGCGTCGGATCTGACTTCTGCCACCGACAGAACCGAATACTGCTATCACCTTATCATATCCGCATTGCTTCAGCGTTATCAGGGCGTTTACCATACTTGCGCCGTTATGCGCGTAGTCGATGACGCAATCAATTCCGGAATCAGTGCGAACAAATTCAAAACGACCTGGAACGGTGATGTCCTTTACGGCTTTTTTGATCGTTTCGATGTCAACACCGATATCCATACACACTGCCGCCGCCGCCAACATATCGTACACGGCGGAATACCCCGGAATCGAAAGCGATATCGCGTGCTTTTTACCGTGGACCGATATGTCACATTCCGTGGTGAAGCCGCTGTCGGTGTGGGCTGTTACAATATTACCGGCAGAGAGATCGGCGTCAGTATTTATAGAATAGTATATATTTCTCGGTGCTATTGCGAATTCGGAACAGCTACCGTCATCTGCGTTGATCAGCGCGGTATCGCAAACCTTGAGCAGATCGATTTTTGACGATTTATAATCAGCAAAGCTACTGTGCTCATTCTGACCTATGTGATCGGCGGAAAGAATTGTAAAAATGGCGTAATCGAAATGAATACCGCGGATCCTGTTTTGACGTATGCCTTGCGATGATGCTTCAATGACCGCGTATTCTACCGATCGGTCGACCATTTTCGACAGATATCCGAACAAATCCGCGCTTTGCGGCGTGGAATTTACAGTATCAATATGCTCGCCCTCACAGTCGAAACCGAGGGTGCCGACAGACGCGCATTTTCTGCCGGAACAATTCAGTATTCGTCTGATGAATTCAACGACTGTGGATTTGCCCTTCGTGCCAGTCACGCCTATGGTGATCAGTTTGTTCTGTGGGTGACCGTAAAATGCAGCCGATATGTCGGCCAGGGCAATACGTGTGTCGCTGACAGTGATTATGATCGCGTCATCCGGCAGACTGATGCTGTGGCTGACAAAGAACACTCTGACACCTTTTTCGTACGCGTCTGCGACATAATTGTGTCCGTCGGAATTGACACCGACAATAGCGAAAAAAATGTACGACTCTGCGGCGTCCGACGACGAGTAACATATGCCGGAAATCTGTACATCCGGCCTATCGTATTTATATCCTGCGCTGACTAACAGACGCTGTAAGGAAACGATCATATCCACTCCGTTAAACCATATCGTATTTTTTGTCAAACCCTTTTGAATCGTATCCGCATTGCTTTATCGATGAGATCGCCAATATATCCATCGGATCAAATATTCTGTCGAGTAAATCAAATTTACTCATATCCAACAATGACAATTCGGTGCATCCGAGAATGACGGCATCGCAACCGCGCCAAAACAGGCTATGACAAATATCGGATATCCCAGACTCACCGCCAAGCCCCGATTTGACGTTTTTGTATATAGCGTCTGTGATTTTTTGCTGTTCGGCGATGCTTGGGTAAACAATATTTACTGCGCAGCCGTGAAATTTTGATGAATAAATTTCCGACGCGATCGTACCGTCAGTAGATAATATTCCGACTGTTTTGACGGATTTTGATTGCATGAACCGCACCGTTTCGCAAACGATATCAAGCATCGTCGCGTCAAAATGATGCCCGTCTATGAAATACTCGGCCGTATTACACGGCACTGCGATC
>JAKSPY010000032.1 GCA_024404445.1 Clostridia bacterium | reverse complement strand
AAATATGCTCTGTTCACGTTTTAGCGAAAAACTGCTTGGAATACAAGAGGTAGAAATAAAAAACATAATGTTTTTTAACCCCAACTATTGACAAAGAGCCTTTTTGTCGAAAGGCTGTTTTACTGTCTGTTATGCCCAATCGGGCGGCGTCGTCCTGTTTTTCTTGAACCAGCTCGTGTCCTTCAGCTTGATGTCGTTGCCGGAGAACGACAATGTGATCTGTGTTCCCTGTTTTGAATGTACCGTGATATTGCCGTTCATTGACGTATAGGTCTTAGAGTCATTGTCGGTGCTCAACGTCGTGACGTAAACACGATCGGTATATTTCGACACTCTGACCATAAACGCCTGCGTCGGGAACTGATTGTCGTTGACATCGGTGTATTCGTCGCTTCCGCAACAACAGCAGACGCATACGACGTCAGGTCTGATTACGGAAAGCAGACAATCGTTTGACGACGTCTTCGATCCGTGGTGACCGCCCTTGAATACGTCTACCTCCGGCAGATCGTTCATCTGCACCAGATGCTCTTCGCCCTCTTTTTCAAGGTCGCCCGTAAACAGGAAATTGTGCTCTCCCTGCGTTATCATACAGCAAACGGAATAGTTGTTTTCGTCGCTGGATTTGTTATAGTAATAATAGCTGTCAAGTATCGTCAGATCGATACCGTCGGCAAGTGAAAACGTATCGTTCCCGCTTTCGATACACTGTGCGGCGGTATAATGCACGGCACCGGACTCGACCTCCTTTGCGAGGTTGGTCTGGTATTTTTTATACATTGACGACGACTGATTATTCGACAGGGCGAAATCGATCACGACCTCACACTCATACCTGTCGAATATACTCGGAATGCTGGCCGTGCCTGCAAATCCGGCATAGTGGTCCTGGTGTGCGTGCGTGACGATAACGTATTCCAATATTCCGTCGGTGCAGTATCCGTCAATGAATTTTGATATCGTTTCTATACTGCCGGTACGCGATCCGGCATCTATGAGGATATCCGTGTCGCCCGCCTTGATAAACGTGCAGTCGCCCGTATACCAATTTCCCAGCTCAAGAAAATTTATCGTCAGCTCATCCGACTCGATCGTATGTACCTCGCCGCCGTGTGTGGTTGCTACCGTCGTCGCCGTCGTCCGCGTACCGCTGTCGCCGGTGGAGTCGCCGACAAACGGCAAAGTGATGTACCCCTTTACGTGCAGGAAGTACACGGCCGCGATTATCAGCGCGACGATCACGATGAAAATCAGAAAATTCCGGAATCCCGGATTTTTTTTCGCCTTTTTCATAACTTTTTTTACACGTCGCACATCGCTTGCCGATATGCCGCCGGATTTCTTTGCCATAATACCCTCCGAGTGTCTGTTTTGTACATTATATCATATCGCGGCTTTATATGTCAATGCGTATACATTTTTCTATTGCATTTTTTGCCGCGGGGTGATATCATAACAGCGGAGGATGGTATGTTGCAGACAGAATATGAAAACAGAATGAAAGCGCTTTTGGGCGACGGCTATGCGGATTATTTGCGCGCCATGTCGTCGCAACCGGAAAAAGCCATCAGAATAAACACAAATAAGATCAGCAACGCCGATTTTGTCGGCGCTTTTCCCTTTGCGACCGAAAATGTACCGTTTGACGAAAACGCGCTGTACGTAAATGTCGGCACAGAGGATAAATTAGGCAATCTTCCGTTGCATTTTGCCGGAGGTTTTTACGTTCAGGAGCCGTCGGCAATGACGCCGGTGGCATCCCTGCCGATCAAAAAGGATATGCGCGTTTTGGATATGTGCGCCGCGCCCGGAGGCAAAAGCATACAGGCACTCTCACGGCTGGTCGGCACGGGATACCTTGTTGCCAACGAAATATCTCCGTCGCGCTGTGCAGTTCTGATGGGCAATATCGAACGCATGGGATATAAAAACGCGATAGTCACTAACCTCGATTCCGACGCGGTGGCATCAGTGTATGCGGGCGCGTTCGATGCGGTCATCTGCGATGCCCCGTGCTCCGGCGAGGGCATGATGCGAAAGCTGGACATCGCCCGTAACGAATGGAGCGTTCAAAACGTCGTGAAATGTGCCGAAAGGCAAGCTCAGATTTTAGATAATGCCGCACGGTGCGTGGCCCCCGGCGGGTATCTGCTGTACTCTACGTGTACATTTTCCACAGAGGAGGACGAATGCATAGTCAGCGATTTTCTCAGCAGACATCCGGATTTTGAGTTGATCGACGCGCCGGATGAGGTAAAGGCGCAGACCGTCTGCGGTATCGGCATGGAAAAGGCACGGCGGTTTTATCCGCACACAGGACGCGGAGAGGGTCAGTTTTTATCTGTCATGCGGCGTACGAGCAGCAGTTTTGCCGACAGCGAGATCACGCAAAAGCCCGACAGATACCCCGCCGACGAGCTCAGGGTCATAAATGTTTTTTTGACCGAAACGATAGGATACATACCCGACGGAGCGCTGATTAAACACGGCGACACATATTCGCTGATGCCGTCCGGTGCGATACTTCCGCCTCATTCCGTATACGCGGCGGGGGTAAAGATCGGGCAGGTGCAAAAAGGCAGGATCGTGCCGCACCATCAGTATTTTTCCGCGTTCGGCGCTGAATTCAAAAACAGGATCGACCTGCATTCGTCGGATAACGACGCGGCAAAATATATCGGCGGAAACGTAATAGACGCACACGGCGCCGCGGTCGGATGGGCGGCAGTCACGATAGACGGATGCGCGATCGGCGGTGCAAAGGTATCGGACGGTCAGGCGAAAAATCATTTTCCGAAAGGGCTGAGAAAAACCATCTGATCATGTCCCCATGATCGGTGACGAATCGTTATATGAAAGGAAGTGAGGCAAATGGATATCGACCTGAGTAAGCTGTTTGAAGCGTCGGAATGTGATAAGGCACTTGTCCGCATCGCCGCGGGAAACACCGATTATCTGCAGGTCATCCAACGCTATCTGCAACGAACGATATACGCCGTGGCATATTCGGTCCTGCGTGATTTCTCACTTTCCGACGACGCGGTGCAGGAAACTTACGTGAGGATAATCGAAAAGGCGTCAATGTACACTCACGGCACGAGTGCAAAAGCATGGGTGGTAACAATGGCGCGCAATATCGCGCTGGATATGCTGAAGCACCGACGGTATGAGTATTCGGATGACGATATCGGCGACCTGCCGCAGGACCGATTTGACGAGAATTCGATAGTATTGTCAATGCAGGTGAAATCCGCGCTGGATTCGTTGGACGATGATGACAGACAGATTGTCACGTTAAAGGTATATGCGGGATTAAAACACAGCGAGATCGCCTCAATAATCGGTATATCGACAGAAGCGGTAAAGAAGAAATATCAGCGCGCCTTGGCCAAGCTGAAAGCAGAATTGGAGTAGCATTATGGTAGAGAACAAAATCAGGTTTTTTTACGATTCGATAAAGATTGTCAACTCCGTCTCCGATAAGCGGGTGATCATCCCGATGACGGTGGCGATCCCTGTAGCCGCCGCGTTATCGCTGGCGGTCAGTGCCGCAGTCATCATACCGACGATAGTAAAGAAAAACGCGGTCAAATCGGTATCAAAAGCGTAATTTCGATAATTTATTCAGAATTTTTGGCAGACGTTCACGTCTGCCAATTCTCTTTTGCGGAAATATTCATGACCGTTTTTTCATTTTGGTATTGACAAATTGAACACTTCGTGATACGATGTATTACGCAAGGAGGAGTATTGTATGGACGTACAACTTAAGCGGGGACTGATGGATGTTTGCGTACTCAGTGCGATAAAAAACGATGAATCTTACGGATATAAAATGATCAAGGATATGGCGCCGTACATAGAAATGTCGGAATCCACGCTTTACACCGTGCTGAAACGGTTGGAAACGGCAAATATGCTGACGGTCAGAGCAGCCGAGCACAACGGCAGACTGCGAAAATACTATAAGATAACCGATATGGGCATGAATCGGATAGCGGAATTCATGGACGATTGGCAGCAGATCATGTCGATCTACCGTTTTGTTACAAAGGAGGACACGACAAATGGATAGACGGGAGTTTTTATCCGAACTCGGATCACGGCTTAACGGATTGCCGAAAAACGATATTGAGGAGCGGTTGAATTTTTATGATGAAATGATCAGCGATATGACAGATGACGGTTTGACGGAGGAGGACGCCGTGACAAAAATCGGTTCTGTCGATGACATCGCCACGCAGATCATAGGTGACACACCGATAGTTAAGCTCGTCGGCGAAAAGATTAAGCCAAAAAGGCATCTGACGGCATTGGAAATCATTCTGATCGTGCTGGGGGCACCGATCTGGATCGCGGTATTGTGTTCGCTTTCCGCTGTCGTTATCTCGGTGTACTGCGTCTTATGGTCGGTGATCATATCGTTGTGGGCGGTGTTTGCATCGCTTATCGTCGGTTCGGTCGGCGCAATGCTGTACGGTATCGTGGTGATCGTCGGCGGCGCGGCCGGCGCAGGTACGATTTTTATCGGCGCGGGCGTTTTGTGTGCCGGTGTGTCGATATTCATGTTTTTCGGTTGCCGTGCCGTAACCAAAGGCATAATATATCTGACTGCGCTTTTTGCCTTGCAGATCAAAAAATGCTTCATAAAAAAGGAGGTTGAAAGATGAGCAGATCGGCGAAAATATGGCTTGTTGCGGCAACATTACTCGTTGTTATCGGGGCTGTCACGGTCGCCGCGGTCATGACTGTCAATCACGGAAGCCTTGCCGTGCTTGACACAAGAACGGAAAAAACATATACGGTCAGCGAGGATTTTGATAAAATATCGATCCGGTCATTCAGCGAGGACATTGCGTTCGTACATACCGACGACAGTGAAAGCCGCGTCGTGTGTTTCACAGACAAAAACACGAGCTGTGACGTAAACGTGAATGACGGCACGCTCGTCATAAATATCGACAACATTAAAAAATGGTACGAAAACATAAGCTTTTCATCCGGCAGTCAGCGAATCACGGTGTATCTGCCGAAAGCAGCGTACACTTCCCTTCTGATCGACGGGTCCGCCGGTGACGTGACCGTACCTGACAATGTTTCATTCGGTGATGTGGATATTTCCGTCAGCACCGGCGACGTTACGATCCGTTCCGACGTGCCGGGTGCGATCAAGATTATGCTTTCCACAGGTGAAACGGACATATCCGGCATTACGGCCGGGAATATCCGGATAAAGACATCGACGGGAAAGATCCGGATAACCGATACCGTGTGCTTCGGCATGACCGATATCACAGTCACGACGGGTGACGTAACGGTCGACGGATTTACGGGCGGAGAACTGATATCCGGCGGTAATACGGGCGACATAACGCTTGTTGACGCCTGCTTCAGCGGTGATATATCTGTCGAAAGGAGCACCGGCGACGTGAAGCTACGCCGATTCGATGCCGCAAATATCAGCATAAAAACCACTACAGGCACGGTCAAGGGCGACATACTCAGCCCCAAAATATTCCTGACCGAAACGTCAACCGGCAACATCCGGGTGCCGAGATCAACATCCGGCGGCAAATGCAAGATAACGACGTCGACAGGCGACATAATAATCGAGTAAACAAAAAGGAGGGCGCGCCCTCCTTTTTTACCACAAATCTTTATACAGATACAGCGAGCCGCAGACGAACACGGGCAAACCGTTTTGCTTTGCCGCCACGATCGCCGATTTCAAATCGTTTGCGTAAGTACCCGCGATGCCGTTTTCTCCGGCTATACGGCAAAGTTCGTCTGCCGGCATCGCACGGCTGTTATTTGCAACAGTCGTAAAAATAAAAGTGCTGTTGCCGTCATTCAGCGTTTTCAGCGACGGAATGAAGTCCTTGTCGTGCATACAGGCGAAAACCACCGTGCGCGCACCGCGGTAATATCTGTCGACAGATGCCTTGAATACCCTCATTCCGTCGGGATTGTGTGCACCGTCATATATTACGTCCGGGTCACAGCCGATTTTTTCAAATCTCGCGCGGTGAACAGCGGACGCGAGGCCCTTTCGTATCGTGACCTCATCGATGCCGAGGCATTTTGCCGCCTCTATGGCCACCGCCGCATTCGTCGGCTGATATACGCCTCCCAACGAAAGACGGATATCCGTCATATCTCCGTAATCGAATATCTCATATATCCCGTCGTGCGATTTCAGCTCGGTGCGCGTCGTCTGAATGAATCTGCAACCGTTATTTTCAGCCTCTCGCCTCAATATCCCGGCAACAGTGTCATACTGTACCGCGCTGACGACAGTGCTGTTTTTCTTGATGATCCTGCTTTTGGTTTCGGCTATCTTTTCGACCGTATCGCCGAGATATGCCATATGGTCGAGGTCAATGTGAGCAAAGACAGCCAGAACACTGTCCGATATCACATTCGTCGCGTCAAATTCGCCGCCCATACCGACTTCCCAAACGACGTAATCGCACTGCTTGCGCTTGAAATACACTAATGCCGCGGCTGTCCACAGCTCAAACTGCGACGGATATTCCCCATGCTTTTCGCGGCACTTTTCCGCGTACGGTTTGATCCTGTTCAGGATATCGTCGAAATCAGCGTCGGAAATATCGCGCCCGTCGACACAAATACGTTCGTTGACACAGATGAGATTCGGCGACGTGAATTTGCCGACCTTATATCCCGCTTCACGCAGGATCGCCTCACAAAAAGCGCAAATGGAACCCTTCCCGTTCGTGCCCGCCACGTGGATGAATCTGAGGTCGTTTTGCGGATCACCCAGCATACCGCACAAATCGCGCATACGGTCAAGCCCGAGCCGGGGCGTGTGCTGTACGCTGTTGGCATACGCCATGAAATCCACGGCCGTACCATCGCCGTATTTCATCAGAAAGCTGCCGAGGTAACGCGATACGAGCAATGTCAGGGCTATTCTGACCGGCACATTCACAGCAAAACCGATCGCACGCGCCGACAGTGCCGACTGCCACGAATAGCCGAACATATATACGAATATCGGGCTCATCAGAACAATATCGACCGTTATACCGCAGATAACGAAAAACAAAGCGCATCGAGCCGCGCCTATCTTCGGCTTCTTATAGAACACCGCTCCCATCGCGGCGCCGAAAATGACCTTGCATACCGTGATAAAAGGGTTAACGCCCGTAGTCACAAACGCGCCGACAAGGTCTGAAAGCCCGTATGCCACGCCGCCGTAAACCGGGCCGTACATCATTGCCACCGCCAATATCGGCAAAAATCCGATCTCTATGCGGTATACCCCGTTTGTCGGAAATCCGAAATAGCGACACAAAACGACGCTGACTGCGACCATTGCGGCAGTAAGAACAAGCCGCAAAACCCTGCGATTTCGCACAAAAAAACACCTCCCCTAACAGAAATCCCGTTACAAGAGGAATTTTTCTCCTATAAACAGTGGGATGCGAGGACGGCACCGCAACCTCAGTTTTCGTCCGAAAATCAACTCCCCGTATTTTCGGCACTTTACGCGCTGACCTCTACTCTGTTATCGGTCTGACCGATGAGATGATGATATCACAAATGCGCCCCGTTTTCAAGAGGCTCCGCGTTTTTTTGCGGGATTTGTGATTATTTTTACTTTTCCGCGACCGAGTATAGAGCCGAATGACGACAGGACGGTCTCGGTGTCGCCGACCTTGCCCTTGACAATAAGCACGGTGCCATGTGACGACGCGATTATGACCTGATCAGCCCTGTCGCACGCGGCAAATTCATAATTACTTTCGATCTTCGATCTCAGCCTGTCCGCGTCCTCAGACGTTACAGCCTCAATAACGGTTATCTCCGGTCCTGCGCCTATGATATATCTGGCGATCTGCGCATTTTCGATCACGTCAAAATCCTTTTTCTCCAAGCCGATCACGTATGCGTTTTCGCACGTGACCGTTGATATTCTGACCTCATCGCGCATACTGAGAGAATCGACGAGCGTGCCGATTATGCCTCCCGCCTGCCCGGAAGACGCCAACGACGATATGATAAGTAAGGTTGAAATAAGTGCTTTCATATTTCCTCCGACAAAAAAATCCGACACGTATAGTATCGGATTTTTTCATTATTTTATTCGTCAGTTTGCGTCGTACCACGTCTGACCGACAGCCATGCTGACAGTCAGCGGCACAGACAGCGACGCGGCGTGTTCCATTTCGTATCGCAGGATCTCTTTTGCCTTTTCACAGCACGATTTGTGCGTTTCTATGATCAATTCATCATGCACCTGCAATATCAGCCGTGCGTCGATATTTTCCTCTTTCAGACGGCGCGATACGTTTACCATCGCCAGCTTAATTATGTCTGCGGCCGTTCCCTGTATCGGGCTGTTCATGGCTATTCTTTCACCCGCCGCCCGTTCGAGCTTTTTTGTCGCCGACAGCTCCGGGATGTATCTGCGTCTGCCGAAAAGAGTGGTGACGTACAGATCGCGTTTTGCGTTCTCGACAGTCTTATCCAGATATTCACGCACCCTCGGATACGTTTTGAAATAACTTTCAATATACGCGCCGGCCTCCTTGATCGACACGTTCATATCGTTGGAAAGCGAAAAGTCGCCCTTGCCGTAGACGATACCGAAATTTATCACTTTAGCTTTTTTGCGCATGGCGACCGTGACCTCATCGGCGCCCACTCCAAAAACGCGCATTGCGGTCGCGGTATGAATATCATTGCCACTCAAGAATGAGTCGATCATGGTTTCATCGCCGGACAACGCCGCCAAAAGGCGAAGCTCAATTTGCGAATAGTCGGCGTCTATCAACGTGTAGTCGTCGTTTTTGGCCTTACAAAACCGTCTGAATTCGCGTCCGAGCTCCGTTCTGATCGGTATATTCTGCAAATTCGGCTCGGTCGACGACAGTCTGCCGGTCGCTGTCAGCGCCTGCTTGAAGGATGTATGCACGCGCATATTCTCGTCTGCGGCGCGGACGAGCCCCTCGGCATATGTGCTGTTCAGTTTGCCCACCTGACGGTAGTCGAGGATGTCGTCTATCACGGGGCTGAAGCGGCGCAGATAGTCAAGCTCGGCGGCGTTCGTGGAATACCCGTTTTTCGTTTTTTTGCCCGTCGGCAGATGAAGCTTATCAAACAGCACAGTGCCGAGCTGCTTGGGCGAATTTATGTTGAACTCCTCCCCGCAGTACAGATATATCCTGTTTTGCAGGTCATTCTGCATCGACAACAGCTTATCAGAGAATTTCAGTATCTCCGGCACGTCGACCATAAAGCCCTCGTGCTCCATCTCAAACAGCACGTCTGCCAACGGAAGCTCAATTTTCTCATACAGGTCAACAGCATCGGTCTTTTCCATTTTTTCACGGTAAATCCGCGATAAAAGATATATGTTACGTGCCATAGACGGGGCATCGCCGGGTTCGGTGCCCAGCGTGCGTGTTATCAGCCGAGCCAACGAATAATCGTTTTCCGATGCCGACACGACGTACCCCATCAGCATAACATCGTCACAGCGCGGCAGTGTCATGCCGTTACGGATAAACAGGTGCCGCATCGACTTGATATCGTACACGATAAGCTTTCCGCATGAGTCAACAGCCGTCGAAAAATCATCAAATCCGCTGACGGTATAGACGTTTTCGCCATCGGAAAAATAGAATTTTTCATTATCAGCATCGGCATACAGAGCACAGTCGCCGTGCGGCATACCTTCGGCCATTTTTACCTCAGGCGCATCAGACGGATTTTCCGTTTCGTCAGCGGAGTCCAGCCCGAATTTTTTGATGAGCGCGAAAAACTCAAGACGACGGAACAGCTCTCTCAGTCCTGCCCTGTCATAGCCCGTATATCCGTTTGTCAGATCAAGATCGTCAAGCGGCGCGGCGCATTCTATTTTGGCAAGGTATTGCGACATATACGCGCTGTCGCGTCCTTCTGTCAGCTTCGTTTGCATGGCACCCTTTATCGTACCGTCGTTGATATGCCCATATATACCGTCAAGCGATCCGTAATCGGCTATCAGCTTGAATGCCGTTTTTTCGCCTATGCCCTTGACTCCCGGTATGCAGTCCGAGCTGTCGCCCATAAGTGCCTTTACGTCAACGTATTGCTCCGGCCACACGCCGTATTTCGCAAAAAACGCATCCCTGTCAAAAGTCACGGACTCAGAGTTCGTCGCCAGAAGCACGGTCGTCGTATCGGATATAAGCTGTAAAGAATCGCGGTCGCCGGTGACGATGTACGTCTGTATTCCTGCGGCCGTCGCGTGCGCGGCGTATGTGCCGATTATGTCGTCGGCCTCATATCCCGCCTGCTCCACACAATGTGCGCCCATCAGCGACAGGCACTCTTTGACGTACGGAAGCTGAACAGCCAGCTCGTCCGGCATTCCGTGGCGATTGGATTTATAATCGTCATACGACTTATGGCGGAACGTCGGCTCAGGTCTGTCAAACGCGACGACAAAATAATCCGGCTGTACAGATTCGATATGACGCGCGACGATGGTCGCCGTGCCGTATATCGCGTTGGTGAATAAGCCGTCAGCCGTTGACAGCAGTCGTACACCGTAAAATGCCCTGTTCAGTATCGAGTTTCCGTCGATTATGAGTAGCTTTTTCATATCTTCTCCGAATAATTTGTTTTTATCAGTTTACCGCGTTTTGTCGGTAATGTCAAGAGAACTAACAGCAAAGTACGCATCAGACAGCGGGCAGATCAAGCCGATCACATTTACAGATGCATTTCTTTCATGTATTTATTCAGCTGTTTTTGATTCTTGATCACGATGACCTTATCGGGATACATTTTCTGAAGTTTCTTGTATCTTTCTTTAGCCTGCTTGGTACGTCCCTTCCAAAGGATCCATTTAACGAATTCCCAATCCATCTTTTCATTACAACCCACCGCCATATCAGGGCGGCTTTTGCCTTTGTATGCGTGATAACGCCTTGTACAACGCCATAGACAGTTAAAACGGCCAAAAAGCATTTGAATGACGATATCGGCTTCTTCGACGCGACGATCATAACTCAATTTGATATAATTGCCATCGATCACCCAGCCTTCCGGATTATCGTCCAAAAAAGATGCAACGATCCTTTGCTTTTCGGAATCTTCGCGCACTTTCCAATTCGGCAGGAAGTGAACAGTATCCAAATGCAGAGCCGGAATACCATACTTTTCGGAAAGATTGCGACACAGTGTGGATTTTCCGGAGCCACTGTACCCCATTATCTCAATTTTCATAAAGCAATTTCACCATATATTTTGATTTTCGGATACCGTTATATCAGATTTCAGTCGAAAAACGGTCAGTTGACAGTTGATCATTCAGCCCGGTTACGGGCAAAAGTCGAAAACGGCATTTTGCATATTATTATTCTTGCGAAAATGCGATTTTCGAAAAAGCCGGAAAAACGAAGAAAATCTCGATTTTTTCCGTCATGCATCTTTCGAGACCGGAACACTTTAGCATAAGTAATCAAGGATCACCTCTGTGAGACGGTAAACAGAGAATAGAAATATCCTTTTTGGTTCATAAGTTCTTCGAACGTCCCACGTTCTGAAACCTCGCCGTTTTTCAGCGCAAAAATTTCTGTGTAGCGGCTTAGTACATTCTCATCGAGATCGTGGGTGACAATGACACGTGTGTAACCGTCCAACTTCAGAATTGCATCCAGCACTTCAAAAGAGGTCTTGGCATCCAGTGAAGCGGTGGCCTCATCCACAAATAATACCGGTGTCTTGCGTAGCAAGGCTCTGGCGATGGATATTCTCTGCCGCTCACCTCCTGATAGTCCGGAGCCATTTTCACCACAAAAATAGTTTTCGCCTTTTTCGTCGATAAGCTTTTTCAGGCCGGACAAACTCACAGCGCGTTCTATTTCCTCCTCCGGGAATTGGGAGAACATGGTGATGTTGTCGCGGATGGTGCTGTTAAAGACAAACACATTCTGCTGTATAATGGATACAAGGTCATACAGGGAATCCGTGGAAACAGCCTTGAGTTCCTTCCCGTCATAAAAAATCTCACCCCGATAATTTTTCGAGGAAGACATCAGAAGATTCAAAAGCGTTGACTTTCCGCTTCCGGACGCTCCCACCAATGCATAGCATCCACCGGCGCGCAGGTCCAGACTGACATCGCGCAACACCGGCTTTTCTTCCTCATAGGCAAACCCGAGATTTTTGACAGAAATCCCTTCGTTAAGATATGGCGCAATCTTTTCGACATCATCGGGAACATTTTTGTTCAGCGCCTGCGCCAGCTTGTCGATCAGCTTAAAAGATGCCTTTGTACCCGCGTAGAATGCCGGAAAAACCTGAATCGGAGCCAACACATAATTGAGCAACTGCACAAAAACAATGGCGGTACCCGCCGTGATTCCCTTGCCGGAAAGTGCCATTGCTGCGGCTACGAAGAACACACCGAGTTGCAGGAGACCTCCCGCAATTCCGGAGGCATAGACTACAGATACATCAACTCTTGTGCGCTTTTTCGCCGCATCCGCCACGACGCTGTTAGTGCCTTCATGCAGAGCGGCAATGCTTTTCTCTGCTTTAAAGCTCTTGATCACCGAAAAGCCCGTCAGTGCATCCTTCAGTATGCCGGTATAGTTCTCTTTCATATCGGAAACAACCTTTTCTGCTCTTGCCCCGCTGTTTCCGAGTACGACGGTAACGATAATCGGCAGAAGAGAAAATCCGACCGCAATCAGAGTCAAAAGCGGACTGCACCAAAGCATGAGAACCAAAGCGCCTACAAATGAGAGTCCAACCTGAATCGCATTCTGCAGCTGACCAATGAATTCTTTCTCAATCGTGTTTATGTCACTCGAAAGAGCGGAAAGATACAGCGCACTGCCTTCACTCGAAAAAGACTGAATCCCTTTTTCCATCAGGCGACTGAAGACGTATTCTCTGTACTGCCTTATGGACTTTGCGCGGAACTCCGAGAGAAATCTGCGGTCGAGAATCCATCCTATTGCGGGAAGTCCCAATGCGCCCGCCGCAATTATCAAAAGCGTTTTCAATCCGTACGGGCAATCTCCGGAAATCAAATCGGTGATTTCTTTGATTAACCACGAGGTTACCAGCGCGGTTAATGCGCCAAGCATAGCCGAGATCACGGTCATTGCCAGATTTAACTTGTTATTCCGGAACAGCTTTTTAACGAACGGGCGCCGCAGTGCCTTGATTTCTTTATTTGTCATAGTGGGTTGCCTCCTGCGTTGTTATTGTTTCCTTCATTCTGCTCCCGCTTGATAACGGCGCGATCGGTTACATTCAACTTTTCTGCAAGTGCTGATTGTGTTAATCCGAGTTCTTTTCTTTTTGCTTTGATTCTATCGTCAATCATTTCCGTAATGATGTTCTCCTCTGTGGATGACATCATTATAGCACAGCTACACGAATAATTCAATGGCTTTGAACTATACTCTCAGGAGGGCTGATATTATTAGCTTTTGTCATCTCAGTGGCAAGGCTCAACGAACCGAGAGTGCGTTAAAATCTCCCTTTCCCGGCACAATTATTCAGCAAAAGTTTTTTTGATAGAAACGAAAAAGGCGGTTGGCTGTTATAAAAAAATGCTTTTCGCCCCGGCGAAAAGCCACCTTACCTCTTCACTATTCACTACTACTTCTTACTTTCCCCGGCCTCCCGACTGCGCCGTATCAGTGAAGAGTGATGAGTGATGAAGTAATAAGTAAAAACTCCCGACTGCATACGCATTCGGGAGTTTTTGGAGCTGGTAACCGG
>JAKSPY010000031.1 GCA_024404445.1 Clostridia bacterium | reverse complement strand
ATCACGCACAAGGTGCACATCACGTTCCGCGCAAGCGGAACACATCGTTCGCCGCAGTGCGGCGCAACCGCCTCATAATGACAGGGGCAGAAGGTCGATCGACCGTCTGCCCCTGATATGTTTACGGTTTTATGTTATTTTAAGAAGGATCGCGCGACCTCGGCACACGTTGCGGCATCGGGCGTATATGCATCCGCACCGACCTGACGGCAGAATTCCTCGGTTATGGGCGCGCCGCCAATCATTATCTTGACCTTATCGCGTATTCCCTGCTCACAGGCAAGGTCCACGACGTCCTTCATGCGGTTCATCGTCGTTGTCAACAGCGCGGAACAGCAAATGATATCGCAGTTCTCGTTTTTCGCGGTATCAATGAATGCCTGTGCGGGCACATCCACGCCGAGGTCGATGACCTCCAGACCCTTGCCCTCCAGCATCATTTTGACAAGGTTTTTGCCTATATCGTGCTGGTCGCCCTCGACCGTGCCCAAAACGACCTTGCCGACGGACTCAACATTCGCCGCGGCGAGATACGGCTTCAATATCTCGGTACCCGCCTTCAGTGCGCGCGCAGCGACAAGCACTTCCGGCACGAAAATCTCATTATTTTTGAATTTGACGCCGATGACGTTCATTCCGTCCAGCAGTCCCTGCTCAAGTATATCCTTTGCGGGTATCCCCTCGTCAAGTGCCTGCGGCACGAGTACCTTTATATCCTTTGCCTTTCCGGCCTGTACCTTTGCGGAAATATCTGTAAGTGTTGACATAATCGTTCCTCCCGGATTCTGATTATTGACGATTATACAATATTTATTGTGCAAAATCAACATCAGTACCGATTTTTACAATTTTTTGTTCATTTTTTCCAATATGCGGCGATCAAGACCGCGTCGGGCTTTTTTTATTTCCGGCGTTTTATTTTGGTCGTTCCGCGAAATTTTACAACACATATTATGTCTGCCGCGGAGCAAATTATGTTTGTAAAAAGTGCGACAAAACGGAAGGAAAAACGATGAAAAACAGAAAAACGGCACTGATACTGTCAATAATAATGTTGTCGGCGGCGACGGCGGTCTGCCCGACAAAAGTATATGCCGCAAACGAAACAGCCGAAACGAAAACAGTCACCGTCGGCGGGATACAGTTCGGTATGAGGCTGAACGTCCGTGGCGTTATAGTGGCAGATATATACAAATCGGATGACGACACCTCGCCCGCGGAAAAGGCCGGCATCAGAAAGGGCGATATAATCATAACGATCAACGGCAGTGAGATATACGGTATATCGGATATGCAGCGCGCGCTGGACGACAGCGACGGAGGGCAGATCGCGGTTGGTTTTTTGCGCGGCGACAAGGTACGGCGCGTATTGCTGACGCCGACGAGGACCGACGGCGGTAAATACAGGTTGGGCATATTGGCACGCGACACGGCGGCGGGCATCGGCACGCTGACGTTCATCGACGGACAGACCCTGATGTTCGGCGGGCTGGGGCACGGCGTATGCGACAGCGAAACGGGTGTGCCGTTGCCCATAATCGGCGGCAGTGCCGAGCAGGTCAGGCTGAACGGCATCCTGCGCGGAAAGCCCGGCGAGCCGGGGCAGATCAAGGGCAGCTTTGCGGGTCAGCGAATCGGAAAGGTCACGCAAAACGACGATGCCGGCGTGTACGGCGTTCTGTCCGAGATCCCGTCGATACTGACCGAAACGGCGCAGACGGCATCCCCCGATGAGATCGAAAACGGTAAGGCGTATATCGTGTCGTACCTCAGCGGCGAACGTGAGGAATACGCCGTGACGATACAAAAATCCGCGGCACCGTCACCGACAAAAAATTTCACCGTGACCGTGACCGATGAACGGCTGATCGAATCGACGGGCGGCATAGTTCAGGGCATGAGCGGATCACCCATCATGCAGAACGGAAAGCTCATCGGGGCGCTGACGCACGTGCTGATCGGCGATCCGACGCGCGGCTACGGCATCTATATCGACAATATGCTGGCAAATATTTCTGTCGGCACCGTCTATGAGGATGTCGCCTGACCGACGCGCGGATCGTTATCGATTTGTTTTCAAAATGCCGCAGATTTGTTAACATATCTGCGGTATCATAATAATATGTATGTATTGCGGCCGGAAATTGCCCGTTTTTTTCAAAAAACTCTTGATATTTTATAAGATTTATTGTAAAATGTAATGTAAGTATTTGTGACTTAATTTTTGGAGGATTTTTTTATGGTAATTGCAGGCGATTTTAAGAACGGCGTAACATTTGAGCTTGACGGTCAGGTTTTGCAGGTCGTTGAATTCCAGCACGTTAAACCCGGTAAGGGCGCGGCTTTCGTTCGTACGAAGCTCCGCAACGTCATTTCCGGCGGCGTTACTGAGACGACTTTCAGCCCCACGGATAAATTCCCGGAGGCTATCATCGAGCGTCACGATATGCAGTACAGCTATAATGACGGCGACCTTTACTACTTCATGGATATGGAAACATATGAGACCGTTCCCGTATCAAAGGACAACCTTCCCGAGAACTTCAAGTTCGTAAAGGAAGAGATGATGTGCCGCCTTGTATCATATAAGGGCAACGTGTTCAGCGTTGAGCCGCCCACATTCGTTGAGCTGGAGATCACACACACAGAGCCCGGCGTACGCGGCAACACGGCTCAGGGCACGACGAAGCCCGCCACAGTCGAGACAGGCGCAGAGATCAAGGTACCGCTTTTCATCGACAACGGTATGAAGATCAAAATCGACACGAGAACAGGCGAATATCTCGGTAAAGCTTAATCTACACATCATATTACAGGAGGGGTTATTATGACGATCACAGAGAAAGTCGCATATATCAAAGGACTTGCAGAGGGTCTTAAGCTCGATGAAACGAAGCCTGAAGGCAAGGTCATCTCCGAGATCATCAAGGTCCTGGAGGACATGGCAATGACGGTCTCCGACACCGAAGAGCGCGTCGAATATCTTGAGGGTTATGCCGATGAGCTTGACGACGATCTTGCTCTGCTGGAGGACGAGGTCTACGGCGACGAAGAGGACGATGATGAATTCGACTGCGAGGATTGCGACGAGGAGTGCGAAACGTGCTGCAAGAATTGTTGCGATGACGACGAGGAATGCTGTGTGGCGTGCCCCCATTGCGGTGAGGACGTATATCTCGACGAGGATATGGACTTTGATTGCATAAAGTGCCCCTCTTGCGGTAAGGAATTCAGTTGCGTCATCTCAGACGACGAGGCCGATAAATAATCACAACAGTGAAGCCGCCGACGGCGGCTTTATTCGACTAAAGGAAAAGCTATGGCACAATTGATATTGACCATCGTTCTGTTCATCGTCGGCCTTTTGCTGATAATAAAGGGCGGCGATTGGTTTGTGGACGCGGCGACATGGCTCGCCGAAATCTCCGGCATTCCGAAATTTCTCATAGGCGCGACCGTCGTCAGCATGGCGACAACGCTACCGGAGCTGCTTGTTTCGATCTTCGCGACGGCAAAGGGCTCATACGGTATCGCGGTCGGCAATGCTGTCGGCTCCGTGACTGCCAACACGGCACTCGTTTTCGCGCTGTCGCTGATATTCGCGCCCGCGCTCGTAAACCGTAAGCAGTTCGGGTTCAAGGGTTTTTTGCTTATCGGCTCGATAGCCGCGCTGTACGTGCTGTCTGTCATCGGCGGCGGTAAACTGTACTGGTATTTCGGGCTTATACTTTTAGGCATTCTCGCGGTTTTCGTTGCCGAGAACATCAAATCGGCAAAGGCGGAGACCGGCGCGTCATCCGGGCCCAAACGGCGCCCCGAAAATAAAAAGGAGATCGTCGTAAACGTATCGAAATTCGTATTAGGTGCGGCGGGCATCGTCATCGGTGCCGATCTGCTGTGCGATTACGGTGAGATACTTGCCGTCGATTATCTGAAGGTACCGGCGTCGATCGTCGGCGTCACGATGATAGCGATAGGCACCTCCCTGCCGGAGCTCGTCACGGCGATCACCTCACTTGTCAAAAAGCAGGGCGCGCTGACGATGGGCAACATTTTAGGTGCGAATATCATTGATCTGACGCTGATCTTGCCCGTGTGCGCGCTCGTTTCGGGCGGCTCGCTTGAGGTCGATGCACAGTCGATGAATCTCGATATGCCGATGTGTCTGATCTGTTCGGCGATCGCCGTCATACCGACGGTGATATTCGGAAAGACAAAACGCTGGCAGGGGATCACGCTCGTGGTATTCTACGCCGCGTATCTGTTCCTGCTCATTAAGTTCTTTATTTAGTATTCGTTCGCCGTCAGGCGAAAAAGGAGCAAAAAATGAAAAAGATTATCAGCATTCTCATGGCACTTGCCATACTGTTCGGTATGACGGTCTTCTCCGTTTCGTGCGAAAAAACAGAGGATAAGGGCAAGGTGCTTGTTTCTTATGACGGCGGCGCCGTTTATGAGAAGGATATCGAGGATTGGATCAACTATTACGTTCTCAGCCAATACGCGGAAAGAGTCGACTCGGCGTCTGACGAGGGCTATGAGATCAACTCCATCGCCGACGAGGCCGCGCTGAGATATGCAGTCAACATGATGACCGCAAAGCGCCTTGAGGAGCTGTCGATGTACTCCCGCAGTCAGATCGCGATCGACACGTTTGTATCACAATTCATCGCGTCGTGCAACGCAACGTATGCCAAAGACGGCGGATATGAGCATTATAAAGAGCAGATGATGGTATCGGACGATTTCGTTTACTCGCTGGCTGAATTCAATATGATACTCGACTCATTGCAGGAGTATCTGCGCATCATCAATCCGATCACGGATGAAGACATCGTGGATTATTGGCAGGCGTATGCGGGTTCATATGTAACGCCGCCGAGTGTCAGATTTGACATTATCTTCTTTGACATTCCCGACGCTTCCTATGAGGACGAGGCAGTATGGGACAGCACGAAGGCCGAGGCCGAGGACTATATCGCAAAGATCAAGTCGGGCGAGATTTCGTTTGACGACGCAAAGTCCGAGGTGGTCGCAAAGTGTTCGGAATACGGCAAAACGTCAGAGGTCTATTCGACGATCTCATCGGTTCTGCTGACCGATCTCGTAGGCTTTGAGGATGAGTCCTGCCTGCAACAGAATATCGACGACTTCTTTGCTGTATGTTCGACAATTTTCAAGGATGTCGAGTTCAAGAAATACGTCAACATCGGCGACAATACAAACGAATCGGAATATTGGTTCCTGTATGCGCAGATGATGAACGAGATACACACGAAATACGCAATGAATTCATGTGCTGACGGCGAGGTGTTCGGTGAGGCTGTGCTTCACCCGGACGGCTATATGATCCTCAAGCGCGTTGAGAAAAACGAGGACCCGATTTGGGATCGCCCCGAAAACAACGAACAGCTGAGAAATGAGATCACAGACGCCATTTGGGACTCAAGATGGGGTGGCGGCGATGGACCCGCAGCGATCAGATTCTATAATGAGATCATGGATATATATCACGCAAAGATTGAGTTCTCGTACCTCGATAATTACCTTCAGCTGATGGGCAAAACCGCCTGAAACAGATAAAGCGACGCCGGTGTCATGCACGACACCGGCGTTTTTTTGTTTTTCGTCATTCCGAGCAAAGCGAGAATTCTGCTCCGGATTTGATCGTCTGTTCCGTCTGTGATCGAATATTCCATCAGATTCTTCGGCATAAATGCCTCAGAATGACAGCGGGGTACGATCGCAAAATCTGTCTTTGATTGGAAGACGCTTTTGTTTTTCAAAGAAAATCGGCAGAGAAAATCCCTGCCGATCACGATATTATCAGTTTAAGCCGAATTTGTCGATCGCCTTCCCCGCCAGCACCTTATCGCTGTCAGAGAAAAGCTTTTCGATCTGCGCGTAGCGTATCATCATTCCGTCGGATACCGTCGTCACCTCGTCTGCAAGCGTGACCGTGCCGTCCGTGGCGATGTGATACGTGTATTTCGTCGTCGTCGGCACGATGTACATAAACGTCTGATTTATGCGGTCGGTGCCGTCGTAATAAATGTAATAAATGTCATAGTGAGTGCGTGTGGAGGTGTACGTTGCCTCGGTGTTCGTCGAAAGGTACGTCCAGCCAATGAGCTCATTATTCTCGCTGAGACGGTAGTTTTTCGGCTTGAATTCGCCGTCGTTCGGGTCCTCTTCTTTTAAGAAGAATTTGCCCGTCTGCTCATCATAGTACGCCGTCTTATATTCGACGGTGCGCTGTTCGCCGCTGATGGTCACATAGCTTTTGACGTTATGGCACTCAATATACCCGCCGTCATAGCGCAGCTGAATGTTTCTGCCGTTTGCGTCGGTTACGAGATTGCCGGATGCGTCGTATTTATAAAATACGTTATTCTGATCGCGTGAGGTCGTCAATATCTCCACCGACATCGCCGGATCATCTGAAACTGTCAGATTGACAGCGTCCTTATCGACCGCCAGCTCACGCGTGATAAGCACATAGAAAAGATCGCGGAAATTCTCAAATTCGCCGGTGTACTGCACCTGCTGATAATTGCCGTATGTGACCAGCTTTGCCTCCACGTCAAACGTCAGCGGCTTTCCGTCGCGCATATACGGCTTACCCGTCGCGGTATCCGTAACGTCCACGTGATATGAGTCATACCGTCCGCTGAGGTCATATCTGACGCCGCTGTCGCCCTTTTTCAGTTCAAGCGTGTCGATGGACGTGATATAGTCATAGAAAACGTGCGCGCTGATGAAGTTTGCGGACGTCCACGTCGTGAAGTCGTACGCGTTGGCTGAAACGAGGCCTATCGTATCGGTGTACGGGCTGTAAACGTAATACTGTCCGTTGCCGAGCGCATCATAGACAGCGTCACCGAAATACAGGGTGTATATCCCGCTTTCAAATGATCCGTCGCCGTTATTGGTGAAATCAAACACGACCTTCGAGCGGCATTTTTCCGTACCGGCGGCGAGCCTCTCGGCATCGAGGTCAAGCCCGTAGAGCGAATAAACCTCCGGGTCGTGTACCTTGTCGCCGTATGCCACTATATCGTCTGCCGACATCGAAAGGAGATTCGTCAGCACCTTATTCTGGAATTCGTCCTCGTTCAGCAGGTATCCGGCGGGATAATCGAGCTTGAACGTACTGCCCGACGCGATCGACGATGACGATTCGGCGTTTTTGTGCGTCTGCAATATCAGCGTATTTTCGCCGTCGATCAGTCGGTAAAGTCGGAAGTCCGGCATATCCGTCAACGACGATGAGAAGACCGGCAACAGCATCGAGGTTACACAGCCCTCACCGCCCCGCTCGGCGAGTACGGATGAAATATTGTTTGTCAGTGAATATATGACGAGGTAATCCGCCGTCCCGTTTTCGTCGGTAACGGTATTCACCCTGCCGGCGATCATCGCGTAATAGCCGGTGCCGGTCGGATTCCTGTCGCCGATGAGGACCGTGTACGACGTGCCGTCGATCAGATTGACCGTGACCGCCGACGGGGTCTGCTCCGGGGCGAGGCCGTAATTCGACAGATCATCGGACGTCGCGCGCTCGTTGACGCGATCCTGTGTGCCCGGCTTCGGTGAATTCGTGACCAACATTCCCGCATACGTCACACACTCCGCTACGGCATTCGTGTCGAGTATCAGATCGTCGTACCCCTCAATATAGAACGGCGTTCCCGCTTTTCCGGGCATCTGTGCGACCAGCGTGAAGCTGTCCTTTTTATTGTCTATCCACACAGACATGATCTGTGTACGCGACACCATCGGCATCATCAGTATCGTGTTGCCGTTATATATCGCCTCACCGTCAAGCAGCTCCGGAACGTAATTCTCCGTTTCGGCCTTCAGCGGCGCGACGAACGCGAAATACACGATAACACCGACAAGCGCGACCGCGATCAGCACGATACCGGCGCGGACCTGTTTTTCAATAGTTGTCTTTTCGCCCCTCGTGAACAGGTGACGGATATAAGCAAAAAATTTCATAGACGGCGTCTCCTTATCCCGACGACCATGCCGACTGCTGCGGCGGCAACGGGAATAAGCACGATGGATATGACTGTCCACGCCGTCGCCTGATTCTGTGTCACCGTCAGTGCCGTACCGTTCTCAAACGGGACTATCCTGATATCGTCGAACGCGATCATCTCGTCATAGATCATGGCAAGGAGCGTATACATTATCCTGCGGTTCATGCAGGAATCGGAATAATCCAGCGACAGAAAATCGGTCGATCCGACGACGATGGCATAGCTCTTTGTCGCCGTGCTGTCGTTTACGTCCCATTCGCTGGTCGCCATTCCCAATAGACACATCTCATCGGAATCTGCCCATTCCGCCGAATATTTTGCGGTGGAATACGGGTAGAGTATCGGATATGAACCGTAAATACCGTTATACCCGTGTGCGCTCATCGTGTCATTGTCGTGGACTACGACGCCCGCCGGGGATTTGAATATCGTCTTTACGCTTGCAGAAGCGTTACCGAATATCACATCATACAGCGACGACGCGAGGTTTGACCCGCCCGTCTTCATCTGATCGTAATCGGCGTAAACGCCCGTACCCGCCGATCCGGCAGTGGAATGCTTCATATCCACGACCGTGCCGCTGTAACCGAGTCCCCACTCGGAAAGCAGATCGTTGAGCGCCGGCAGCTCCGGTGTTTCAGCACCGACGGAAACGATGAGGTTGCCGTAATTCGTACCTAAAAAGTCGCGTATCTTTTTGACCTCCGAAACGGCGTTCGGGTCTGTCGCCGTCGGCACGTAAAGGTCAAATTTCGGATCGTTTATGACGACGACGCAGTTATTGGCGTCGCCTGCCGCCTCGATATCGTAATAATCGGAAAAATCCTCATTGGCAAGATTGATCGCCTGAACGTCAAAGCCGGCCGTTTCCAACACGTTCACCCACGTCATCGAAACATTATTGAGCGTCGGCTCACCGTGCCCCTGCAAATAAAAGGCGACGGGCTTATTCGTGTTTTTGCCGCTGAACTGCCAGAATGCCGACAGTATGCGCGCCTCGGCGTTATAGCTGTAATAATTGCCGTTATCGTCGACCGTAAAGAATGAACTGATCAGATATTTCTTTGATGTCGCGTCGGAAACCGGCTCAAAATTCTCGTCGGCAAGCTCAATGACCACGTCGGTGAGTGCGATCTCATCGCCGTATGCCAGCTTATATTTCTCGACCTGCTCCGGGTAGGTCGTGGAGTTTATCGCCTTTATGCTGACGTTGTCACAGCGCGAAACGATCTGCTTCATCGTATTGTAAACGAGGATGGTCTCCGCGCTGTAAGTGCTGAACTTGTCCTCGTCCATCATCAAAACGAAATTGTAATACGACTTTCCGCCGTCGGTCTCAGACAGTGAGTCCAGCTCTTCGCAAAAGGCGTCGGACAGCTGATACAGGTCCTCTGTCGTCAGATCGGTATACCATCCGTAGACAGAGCTAAGTGACGTTATGATGATATTGACTATCACGACGGCAACGACGACGACGGCGGTGAATGCCGTGGCTGACGAGCCGTATTTGAATTTCTTACTCTTAAAAATGTTGTTTTTCATCTGCGGCCTCCTTATGACCAACGGCGCTTTTCAAATACCCTGACAGTCAAAAAGAGGAAGACACCTGTCAAAGAAATGAAATACACCAGCGATGCCCAATCGAACAGGCCGTATGAAAAATATGTGTAGCGCGTCATGACGCAGACAGCCGAGAAAATACGGCGGATGAACTCCACGTTGATATAGCTGTTTATGGCGGATGAGAATATGAAGAACACCAGCACCGCGATAGTGCCGAAGGCGGCGAGGAATTGATTTTCCGTCAGTGACGAGATGAACTCACCGACGGCGATGAACGCCGCGCCCAGCAGAAGCACTGCAATCACACTGCCGAAATACGTCGCCGAGTCGGGAGATCCGTACATGGCCAACGGAATGTAATAGAACGACGACGCAACGAGGAAGCTACCGCCGAAAAGCGTGTACGCGGCAAGGAATTTTGCCATAACGATGCCTGTGAGCGTGACCGGCGCCGTCAGCAAAAGCTGATCCGTCTTCATCTTTCGTTCCTCACTGACCAGCTTCATCGTCAACAGCGGAACGACGACGATACACAAAATGATGATGTATGAAAAATATGATGAGAAATCCGCTTTATCGCCCTGCTGTAACGTCAGCGTCATAAAGATCGCCGCCGAAACGGCAAAGAATATGGCAACGAACACGTAACCGACGGCAGACGTAAAGAAATACCGCATTTCGCGTTTATATATCGCAGACATTTACACACTTCCTTTCAGTTTGAGCCGATGACGGAGATGAATATGCTTTCCAGCGTAGCGCCGACAGGCTCTAACTCAAGTATCGGCCAGGCATTCTGCGCCAGCAGGTTGAATATGGGCTTACGCACGTCCACGGCGTTATCGCTTTCGACCAAGTACGATGCCGTGCCGTCGCCGTAATCCACAGCCACGGTGACGGAGTTGACGCCGTTGATCTTTCTGATCGAGTTGGAAACAGTCGCGATCGGCCCCTCGGCACGTAGCATTATGCGGCGGTTGCCGACCAGCGCGCCCTCAATATCGTCCGTACGGCGGTCAGCGACTATTCTGCCCTCGTTTATGATTATGATCCTGTCGCATATCATCTTGACCTCTGACAGGATGTGCGTGCTGAGTATGACGGTGTGGTCCTTACCCAGCTCCTTTATCAGATTGCGGATATCTATGATCTGCTTCGGGTCCAGACCGTTTGTCGGCTCATCGAATATCACGACCTCCGGATTCGACACAAGCGCGCCCGCTATACCGACACGCTGACGGTAGCCCTTTGACAGATTGCGGATGATACGATTCAGGCAATTGTCGATCTTTACCACTTTCGCGATCTCGCCGATATGCTCGTCGCGATTGAGCGTGCATTTTTTCAGATCGTAGATGAACGACAGATATTCATATACCGTCATATCGAGGTACAGCGGCGGCTGTTCCGGCAGATAGCCGATCTTCTTTTTTGCCGCGAACGGATGCTCCAGAATATCCAGCCCGTCGATCTCCGCGCGCCCGGACGTAGATGACAGATAACCCGTCAGTATGCTCATCGTTGTCGTTTTACCGGCACCGTTCGGCCCGAGAAAGCCGACGATCTCGCCGCGCTTGACCTCAAAGCTCAGGTCGTTGATGGCGTATCTTTCGCCGTATTTTTTAGTCAGATGCTCAATTTTTATCATTTGTTTTTCCTTTCTTCGGAAAAAGTTTTTCCGCATATCAGCCTTATCCTGTGCGGCAATACCCTGATATTCGTCATCGCGAAAGTGCCGCCGTATTCGCCGTCCACCGTCCACGGCGTAGGCATATCAAATTCAAACCGAATATCGCTCACTCGCATTTTGATGACCAACTGACTTTCGGACTTCGGATTCAGCAATCCGTTTATCGCCTCGGTCAGCTCGACCGGGTTATTCGGGAAGCGCACCAACGTGACCTCAAGAAGCCCGTCGCGCAGCATTTCGTCGTCGGCACCCTCAAAGAAATGTATGCCTCCGACCGAGATCGAATTTGACACCATGCCGTATATGAAGTCGCCCTCTGCCGTGGCGTCGCCCGCAGTGTATTTCAGATGTATCGGTTTCAGATGCACGATGCTCTTTGCGGCCTCGGAGATATAGGCAAGCCTGCCGAGTGACGCCTTCAATTCCTGCGGCGTTTCATACGCGACCTGCGTAAAAGCACCGAACGCCGCAACGTATGAGAACGGCCGACCGCCGAGCATACCGAGATCGTAATCACATACACTGCCGTCGACGATATTCTTTAACGTCGTCTTTATATTCAGCGATATCCCGTGGCTGTGGGCGAAATCGTTGACAGTCCCCATCGGCAGATACGCAAGCATCGGGCTTTCGCCGCTGTGCTCCACACCGGTCAACATTTCGTTCAGTGTTCCGTCACCGCCGGAGCAAATGACCGCGGAATAATTCGCCGCGTTTTCCTTGACCACTCGTATGATGTCACCGACGCCGCGCGAGAAATATACGTTGACGAACGAAAACCGTTCCGACAGTATCTCGACCATATCGTACAGCCAGCGCCGCGCCGCGCCGTCGCCCGAAACCGGGTTAATGATCAACAGAACATTATTCTCCATGACTACTACCTTTACATAAATATACATATTAATTATATACGCAGTAACGGAAAAAATCAAGAACAAAAAGTAAACGATGAATGAATAAAACGTCCGATTTACGCGAATTTTCGCGCTGACGGCGATACGGATCCGCGATATTTCCCATACAACGCTGAAAACACCCCGGAAGCGGTAGAACTCCGGGGTGTCGTGTTCGTTAAATATACTTACTGTTTATTTTCCGTCATCCAGACCGGCATCCTTGTGCTCCTCATAGCGCGCGGCATAACCGACGCCGAGTGCGGCAAGAGCAATGATCGGCTCACAGACATTTATAACTCTGCGGATATCAAACTCGCGTCCGACGGCAGACAGGTTAACAACAGCCAGCACACTGCCGACCGCCATCAAAGCACCGGCGATGATCAGAAGCTTCCTGTTTTGCTCGATTCTGTTCAGACGTCCTGCAACAAAAGCAACGAACAACGCGCCCAAAGAATTGACAAAGGAAGCGATCATCTCAATGGTACCGTACTCCGGCTTCGGAATAATGACCCCGATGATCATGTTTATGCCGAATGCGAAAAACAGCGCCCTCATCATATTGCCGTGCGGCTTCTTATAGCCGACGAAATCATAAATCAATATGAAAGCATAAATCAACAGATTTATGAAATCCTGCAGTATCGGCCCAAAAATGTCATTTCCGTTCGAAATATGGTTTATCAAGGAAACGATATTGAACGCGACACCGACGAACACAAGAATCTGGCAGATGATAAGCCCGATTTTCGTACCTTTTTTCAAATTTTTGTAAGCTTCCATAAATACTCTCCTCTCACGATCTGCAACACCGTACGGAATACGTATTCTGATTTTTGATATTAACAAGCAGATCGGCATCTTATATTATATCAAGACTGTCACGGGAAGTCAACGGAAATAACGATTTTTGATTCCGGGTCTGCGAGGAATCCTATCCGTGCATGATCGCATGATACATATGAACAAGCCTCAAAGCTCCCCGCCGACGCAGATTCATCGGATATTGTCATTCTCTGACTTTTTACCGATTTTTCCGACAGCCGCCGATATCAGATCGATCAGCTGATGCACATACGCGAATCTGAGCAGATGTTGCACCGCGATCGTATATACGGTGCAGACGGCAAAGATTGCAATATCGGCAATTATTACGGCCACCGTCAGCTTTATCGGCGAAAATTCACCGAAATGCCCGAATCTGCCCGGCAAAAAATGAAACCAAAACATAGAGCCGACGTGAACACAGAATACCCCGAACGTCGCCTTTGCCACCGTAGCAATAATCCGCTTCGTGATTTCGGACCTGATCTCAATTCGGGCGAAAATACACAGAAGTGATAACGCCATTATCACGGCAAATGGCGAAAGATAACTTATGAAATAATCCTCGTTGTCCGCCCAGAATCCGTCGATGGGAAGGCGTCCGTCGGCAAGCATCAGCAATATTTCCGTGCGCGAAAGCCATGCAAGGAACGCCGACACGAAAAACGTGAAAAGACACACATACCACCTCGCGAATTTCGGCACACCGTACAGCCGGAAATACGCGCCGACAAAATAGAGTATCATCAGCCACAGCGCCGAAAAGCCCGACGCCAGATTGAATCTGCTCGTGCCCGGCAGACGCTCGATCACCGTCGCCAGGAGCAACATCGATGCGCACAGCGTTATGTGTTGCCGCTTCGTCAGCGACTGTATGCCGCGATTCAGCACGGGAATAAAGAAAAACAGTATCAGATATGAGTCAAAATACCAATATTCCCGACGCACCATCGGGAAAAATGCCGTCAGCCATTCGTCGCGTGTGACCGTGATGCCGGGTATGAACAGCGCGCAGATCACCGTCGTCGACAGCGTTATCGCCAAAACCTCAGCCCACAGATAGAAAATGCGGCGATATTTGAAATTTGATTTTACGTTCGTATACCCTGAGATCAGCGCATAGCAATCGACAGAGCAATAACCGAGCGTTTCAAAAAACCACGCTATGCCGTTGTTGACGGTAAGCGGATCCGTCGATGAGATCACGCCGCCCCATCCCAACACGTGCAACATCACGACCAGCATCATCGAAACAATGCGAAAAAGCTCAATCCCCATATTACGTTGCGGTTTATTCATAACAGCCGAATTGTCCATATCTACCCTCCATACTCAATAATTATGTAGGATTCTCCGCGCGTTCACCTCAAACAAAACAAAA
>JAKSPY010000030.1 GCA_024404445.1 Clostridia bacterium | reverse complement strand
GGTTTTATACTAAATGTTGGGGTAAGCCAACAGATATGAAATAAAAAGATAAAAAAGCAGAGCATATCTGAAAAAAATCTGACGAACGGCTTTACCGAGGGCTGTAACAACAAGATCAAGGTGCTGAAACGAAATGCTTTCGGATTACATAATTTCAAGACATTCCGGAACAGGATCCTCTATATGTTTTCAAATCGGAACTTTCGTAACCCTTCTTCGAACGGCGCCGGCGCATAGAAAAAGCGTCCTTCGCTCCGCTCCGGACGCTTTTTCTATGCGTTTTGTGGTACGCCACTTTATTGCATCAGTGTTTTTTAACCCCAACTATTGACAAAGAGCCAATAAAAATCGCAGGTCAATCGGCCTGCGATTTTTTCGATCATTTCAAAATGAGCTTATACTGAGCGAATCGTCATCCACGCCCTTTTGTGTAGAACGGATCACGACGTAATATCCGAATTTGTCGTTCACCTGTACAAACACGCGATCCCCGACCTTTTTGCCGATTATCGCTTTACCCAGCGGTGACTCCTTACTGATAAGGTTGTTCAGTGAGTCCTGTCTGAGCGTCGTGACGAGTGTGATAGTCATTTCCTCGTCATCGTCCTCAACATACAGCGTCACCTTATCAAACAGTCCGACAGTTCCCTCCTCTGAGCCGACATCAATAACGACAGCCGTATCGATCATCTGTTGCAGGTATCTGATGCGGCTGTTATTTTTGCCCAGATCCCTTTTGGCTGAATGGTATTCAAAGTTTTCACTGAGGTCGCCAAGCTCCCGTGCGTGCTTCAAGGCCTCTTTCAGCTGAGGCTGAAGCGTAAATTTGCGGTACTCGATCTCCTCCTGCATCTTTTTTATGTCGACGGAAGTCAATTCGTCATGCATTACTACCACCTCCGATACTTTCCGTACTACTATATCATAAAAGCGGCAAAATGTCAAATCTCATTTTCAGTTCTTTCCGAACTCCTGCGCGTACGCGATGAGCGGAGCCGATGAATAATTTTTCACGGTAGCCAGATAATCCATCAATGCATCGGTGCCGCCGTCATTATATGCCGCCAGCGCCGCGGAAAACATCTGACGCGTGGGATATTTCATGCCCGCAGTACTGTTTATCTTATCAGCAACGTTCCCGACGGTCGCACGATTCATATATGTACTGTCATATCCTGCCGCCCGTACCCACGACGACGGGATATCGTATACCGTATATCCGCTGTCGATCAGCTTATCTATCATATCACGGTAACGATTCTGCTCGTTTTCCGCCGCGTCAAGTGCCGACCTCTTGTCAGACGAATACATTGACTGCGCCAGCTTATACAGCTCATTTTCCACGTCGCCGATATATTGTCTGCCTGCATCGGTCGCGGCATACACCGCCGCTGTGGACGGCAGGCCGCCTGTCATCGCGGCATATTTACCCAGCACGTCCTCGCCGACGAGTCTGCTCTGTTTTTCGGCATTTTTATAATATGCTCCGTTTTTCAGTTCGGAATAATATGAATCAGCGGATTTTACGGGCATCTGTCTGATGGGCGTGGGGATATAATCGTGCCTTTCCGACGTATTACCGGAAACACCGTTATTCCCGGCGACCTCCGCAAGTCCGTCATTCTCCTTTACCGCAGACTGCGTTACGGTGCCTCCCTGCGATGGCGCGGGTCGGATGGCCGTATGCCTGTCCAACCTTTTCATGACCGTATCGTTTTTCGGCGTTTCGGATTGTATTTTGCCCTCATCGTTATCGTCTTCCCGGTTGATCTTTGTTTTGGATTGCAACCTTTTCAGAGCTCTGTCTGTGTTCAATACTTTTTGCCTCCTATCTGTAAACCTTCGTTATGGAATTCAGCGTGAATGCGCCGTCTGCGTCTATCCGTATGCAAAAATTTTCGCATCGGCGCGGGATGAGCGGGATATCGATATCGCCGCCCGGCGCGAAATCGAGAATATGCACGCATTCAAAATCGCCGCCATCGTACGACACGCTCAGTCTGACCGTTGTGCCGTGTATCAGTTTCATTCTGATCAGTATATTCGTCACCGAACGCATATCCAGCGCAGTGAATTCCGTCGGGCCAAGTCTGACAAACGCCGTAAATCCCGTTTCTGCAGTCCAACCGTTTTCGGCGGATGAGGCGTTAATCACATATATCCCGTCGGATGTCGCGCAATAAAGGTATTTGTCATACCGTGCGAAATACAACGTATCCGGATCGTTTTCTATATGCCATGTCCCGCGCTCGGTATCATAGACGTACAGTCGGCGCACTCCGTCGCCGTATGCTGACAAATAATATTTCGTTCCGTCCGTGGCGGCGATACCGTCCGAAAGCTTCACGCCGAGATCGTATGATACGATATCCGGAAAGCTCCCACCGTATGAGCATACGCCGGAATCCGATAAATACATCAATCTTCCGCCGACCTCGACCGCGGACAGACTGCTGCCGGACGCCACGCCAAGCGTACCGGACGCGGTGTACGTATATTCCGATGGCTCGGAGCCGAATACCGTGTACATCACACCGCTTTTGAAAAAGCGAGGATGCGACGCATATGCACAGCACGCCGTGAACGCGCCGGAACTGCCGACGTCGACAGTGTATGAGTCTGTCGATATACCGTCAAAATCATACCATGCGTACGGATTTCCGAGTGCGCTCGCACAAATCGTGGAGCCGTGACAGCCCCACAATCTGTTATTGCACTCACAGACGTAGTCAAGTGTCGGCATATCGGCCGTTATCGTACCGGTGCAAAGATGATTTACCGCGCTGTTGCCGTCGATTTCGTCCAGCAGAATATAACTGCCGCGTATTTCATGTACCTTAGCCGAAAAAACGTAGCTGTCAGATCCACTGACAAGTGAAAAATGCACGCGCTGACCCGCGTGGAACAGATTCACGAACGACGGTGCCTGCGCATCAGTCACATCGTATCCGCACGCGGACATATAATCGCAATCCGGCAAGTACGACGCCTGAAAAAATCTGATCGAACGGTAAGTCTGTCCGTTGCAGATACCGGGCAAGGTGTAATTGAATCCGATCGGCGTCAGCTGATCCAACACGGGATCATAACACAGTCCGTCCGGGAATACCGCTATGTATTCGTTCATCGGCACAAGCTGTTTTGCGCCCGATGTGACCGTGCCCTTAGTCTGACCGCCGTATACGAAATGACCGTCGGAGACGTATGCTATGCCGTTTTTTCCGGCGCACATACCCTCGCAGTCCGAAACGGACACGGCCTTATACCTCGGCTTACGCGTCGTTATCAGCGGATAAGCGTCGGAGGATACGTTTTCACAGTCGAACAGTCTGTTTTCCGGCGTCGATACCTTACGGCAAACCCCGCCGAAGGAATTGCACCTGACGTATCCGCGGCCGCCGATATATTTAAGCTTCGGCAGTTTCATCGGCCACCTCCGTGTGCTCCATTACGGCCAGCCTTTTGCTCAGCCTTTGAACTTTATATGATAAAGTGTCGATTTCGTCAGTCAGACGCATTACGAATTCATACAGGGCGTTTATCATTTCATCGGTGGTTTTGCCGTTGATCACTATTTTATCCTGCATATTTTCCGCTCCTTTCGTACCATTTTGCATACGAATCCCATTTCTCATTGAAAACCGCGAGCGAATTCGCATACTTTTCATATTCACCGTTGCGATAATCTATCATCGCGTCGAGATATGCCGTGTACACGCTTTCAAACGGCGCACCGATAATCAGACCGGTGTCGCCGTCCTCCGTATCGGAATAACGCGGAGGAGGCGCGCACATCATAACGTCTGTGCATACCCTGCCGTCAAGCTCGGACAGCCACGCTACCTTAATGCCCGACGGATAAACATTCGGCTTTACAGCGTCTATTGACGCTATTGCCTCATTGATCGTCATATTCTTCTCCTTCCTCTTCATTTTCATCGGTGTCCGTATCGGCGTCGGTACGCGTCCTGCTCCATTCCAGAAGCGCGTGCAGTTTTTCCGCTTTCGCCTCCAGATACAGGGGAGCCGCCACCGCCGACGTCGCAAATCCGCTGCTTTCGCCGACGATAAATCCGGTGATCACGGGCATCATACGCGAGCACCACAGGGCAAAATTCGCCCATGTGGGTTCAGCCGCGAACGATACCGCCACGGCACAGCCGAGCAACGTCGTCAGCGCACGTGTGATGCTGTTGGCATATTTATCACGCTTTGCTTTCTCATGCGGCGACAATCCGAGGATGTTGGTTTTTCTTTTCGCGGAATTCTCCGCATTCATCAGCTGATTAGCCGTCAGTTCGATAGGCTTTGCGCGGTTGGCAGCGATGATCAGCGTTTTTGCCTCAGTCGTCAGTTCATCGTCGTATTTTATCTCCAACGCCGACATTTTTCTGTATCTTTCGCAGTATTCGTCCCATTTGACGTACGTCTGATCTATCAACGAGTGCCGATATGTGTCAAGCTCGTGCGCTACGTATTCCGCGCACAGCTTCGGCATCTGAGGCGATATACCGCTGTCGAATATTTTACGGCGCGCCTGTTCATACTTCTCTTTTGCGTTTTTGTATTCGACGGTGTTTTTACCTCTCATAACTCCGGAGTCGTATTTTGCGTGGTGCACCACGGTCGTCACTAAGTATATGAATACCGTGAGCAGAGTTACGTCAACGGCCGATTTTAACGAAAATCGCACGTCGCCGAAGGCCAGTACACCGGTCACGGTGCACAGCAACACCACCATGAGATTTGTCAGCCACGATGTGCGTACGTCGCTGTCCTGCGACAGCTTTTCGCTTATCTGTCTGACCGGACTCACGGGTGCCGAGGATTGATCAAGCGGACGTATCGACATCTGTCATGCCGTCCTCTCTTTTTACGGCCCGCGCGGCGGCGAACAAAATCCCCCCCAGGCAGTCACCGATAAGGCCGGCCGCCGATACTATCAGCCCATGGTCGATTCTGCTCCTCATCACCATGATGAGCACGAATACCACGATCCACACGACTATGGCCGACGGACTTTTGAAATACTCTCTCAGTTGTTTCAAAAACGGCAGGCACGAAAAGAATATGCACAGCAGTGCGACCCCTGACACCGTAGCGGCTGTGCTGTTTACCCATACGGGAAACTGACATAACGTCGCGACAAGCGGGGGTATGACGCACATTGCGGTGCCCACAGCCGTCAGAAATCCCGATTTTCTCACGTTAACCTCCTTACTGTGTTGCAGTATCAGATGACTTACTTGCCTCTGTTGCCTTGACCACACCGAGATATTTCGTTCTGATCACTTCCTTGGCGGCCTCCGGTATTGTCGATGACGAATTGTATGTCGTCATCAGCATATCGGCAAGTGCCAATACTGCATCATTGGTTTGTCTGATCATTTCATTTTTTTCAGATTCGCCGGCCTTTACCTTTTCCGCCTCCAGCTGTTGTGAACGGATACGTTCGGACAGCTCAAGTATTTCCGAGGCATTTTCGTTGACGCCGGCGATAAGCTCATTGATCTTCGTTCCGTTTGAAGCCGTAAATCCGTTGATGCCGTCTGACACCTTACCGATTACGTTTTTCAATAAGACCGCGACCACAGCGGCGAGTATTGAGCAAACAGTCACCACGGAATCGCGTGCGTTCGTGCCCGAAAACGCGCCGAACAGTGAATCCCAGAATTGTGACCACAGCGTTTTTGCCACGTTATCCTCCGGCATACCGTTGGTGATCACGGTATTGCCGTCGCCCGTATTCTCATCGGCACCGCATACGCCGACCGACAGGCACACGACCGTCAAAACGACAAGCGACAGCGAGATCAGTCTTTTTATTGTCTTTCTTTTCATTTTTTCTCCTATTCCGTAATATACCCTTTACTGAATTTTTCGACATCGAGTGAGGCGGCGCACGCTATGTTGTTTGCCGTCTGCGCCACGCTCATGATCCCGGCAATTGCCATCCACATATGTGTGATCTCATCGGAAAGGCTGTCCGTACAACGGGAGGCATAAAGAATCCCGTCATCATAAAAGCACAAGAACGCACTGCCGCCGAATGATCCGAATTGGACCGTGAATCTGCCCGCCGCCGAAATGAAATCGCGCGGTATCAGCACCTTTCCGTCGGCAAAAACAGCACAAAACTGACTGCCGTCGCCGGCTGTGACCGTAAGCGGCATCGTGCAATCGCATTCGATCGTCAATCCCTGCGACGGAATAAGCTCTATTCCCTCCGATACGTTTATCGCGTATTCACCGCAAACACTGTACCTCATATCACACCCCCTGTGCCGACGGCATCTGAAATGAAACGCTCAAGGTAAATTTCTTCGTTTCACCCGACGCCAGAACGAGCGGAGTGGCAAAAACGCCGCGATATATGACCGCCGTGATCGTCTGCATTATGCCGACGACTGACTTTGCCGTTACTGACGAGGCGGTTTTATTCATGGCAGAAAAAGTCAGCTCCGTCGTCCATACGCGATTTGTGCTGTCGTATGTGCTGGTGGTCGTCAGCTTTGTCAATGTCAGACCGCTGATCGACGTGGCGTTCCAATTTCCCGGCTGAGCCGCAGTATTATCTGTGCTGAGCCAGATTCCGCCCGCCGCCCAATTGCCCGGAAAAGCGTCCTGCGGATACATATTGCTGGTCGACGCAACGGCATTTGCGTTACGTATGACCGCGATATTGCCCTCTGCCAACGATACCGTTCCCTTATTTGACGGGCATCCCGACAGCATGGCCATGACATTATACAGATTTCGGGTGATGCCGTTGCTTTCCGTCGGATACTGCATGGACATATTGACCGCGTACACCACGGTGTCACTTGCGGGTATCGTGACGGCCGACTGAAAAACGTCCTTATATACCAAAAAGGACTTACTGCTCTCCTTGGTATTCTGATTGACTATCTCAATGCAGTTTATCGTCTTTTCGGACGTGGTAGTATTCACTATCTGCAAATTGATCTTCCACGAAAGCGTATGCGTTTCGGAATCCCATGCCTTATCCGAAACGGTATGATTATTGACGCTGACGCCGCTGACGGTCGAAAGCGAATAGTCGTTATACGACGCTGTCTGACTTGATCCGAGATAGTAGCTTACGTTTGAATTACCGGTGATCTCGTTTTGAATGAGCGTGGGCATCATGCCCGTCACCGAATACTCGGTTCCGGACGTTGCCTTGCATTTTACACTGCTGTCCGTGCCGAATGCGCCTGTCGACGAAGCACCGAAGCAACCTGCCAACAGATTATAATAATTTCTGAGAAACATCTTTTCTCCTTTCGTTATACTGCAATTCCGACAGGGGAAGATATAGCCAGACACTCCGACGGCACCGTCATGGACGGTCCCGTAACAGTCGTTACGTCCGATATCATAACGGGACTGATGTCAAATTTCACTGTATCGGTAGATGAGCCGCCTGTCTGTATCGACGCTATCGCAGTCGCCATATCGTCAAGTGACAGCGGCTCGGTGCCTGATGTTTTTGCCCTTATCGCGTTTGCTATGGCTGTCATTTTACTGTTTATGCCCATATCACCACTCCCCGTCAAGTATCGCGTCGTCGATGTACGCTTTTATTTCTGCGATGTCTTCATCTGTCCAATAATCGGTACCGCGCACCGGCGTATAGCCGTCATTGCCGGCAGTTATTTCGCCCGTGAAATACGATCGTATTCCGCTGTCGACAAATTCAGAGGTATCCTTATCGTAGACAGCCCAATTTCCGTTCGGCAAAACGTACGGTGCCACAGCGTCGGTGTGCTCATTGATCGTACTGACGAAGTCGGCAAGCTGATCGGCGTAATACTTGGCATTATTATGGTACTGCGACGAGGCACCGTCGACAGACGCGCCACCCTTTGTACCTATCGCCCACGCCTCGGCGTCAAGCTTAGCATTGATAAGCGCCGTATATTCGGACATCGACTGTATCTGACTGCCCACGTCTATAACTGCGTTATCTATGACATTGATCGCGAACTCCGGTGAGTACAGTACGGTACCGCGTGAATTGATGATCGTCACACGACAGCAGACCGCACCTGCGGAGGACAGCGTTTGTGCCGTTGTCGTATATCTGACAGTATCGGGATAAACGCCTCCGGACGTATAGACGGTGCAACTGTTGACCAGCTCCGTGCCGTCCGGCTTTTTTGCGGTCAGCACCGCCGATTCATCAGCGCCGAAGCTGACCGTATCGGCCCCGGAACGCATGGTCACGACGATCGTATGGCTGTTGGTATCGCCGCACGTCATGGGTATGACCGCCTGAACGCCGCCGCGCAAAACATCCAAAGTAATTTTATGTATTATCTCCATATAACCTCCGGATTTCGGGGGCAAAGGCCCCCGATTCATTTATTCGGCGTGGATATACGGCATCAAATAAACCTGTCATTGTCAGCCTTATACGTGTCCTCCGCCTTTTTTATCGCATCGAGCGCCACGATATCCTGTATCTGCGCCAGCTCTATCAGATTTGCGTATTTACGCTTGATTCTCTGCGGAATGCCGCGCTTTATCACCACCGTTACGCCGTTCAAAACAAGTACAAGATCGACCTTATACTTTTCTCCGTCCTTGAACAGGCGTATAGTGACCTCCTCATTCAGATATTTTTCTGCCTCTGCCGCCTTCTTCTCTTCTTCCGACGACGGTTGAGCTGCCTGCTCCGTCAATGCCAGGCGCTTTTTCAATTCGGCGATCTCCGCCTGAAGCTCTGCGTTTGTTGCCATATATCATCACCTCTCTGTTTTAGTTTGACTGCAGATCGTTGAACGTGGAGGCTGTTTCCACCCTCACCATATACGATTCAACAAGTCTTGTAACGGCGCGCGTTGCCTTCCAACCCACGGTACCTCTCTGGTTAAGGGGATCGCATGAACCACCGGAGCCGAGCGGCTTCAGAATATGCTCAAGACCTCCGCCCTCGATCTCCGTAACGCCGTAAGCGTTGGAGCCGAGAATAAGCGTGGAGTAAACATCCCTGCCTTCATCGCCGGCCTCACCGGGATATACGGTAGTATTGGCAGTGACAGCCGCTGTAAGCGTACCGTCGATCGTGATGGTCTTTGAGCTTACCGATGCGACAGTATAGATATAACTGCCTATGATCAGCTTTCTGCCCGCCTTAAGACCCGTGATATTCTCACTGACCGTGATTGAAGAAGCGCCGAGCTCAGCGGCACCTGCCGTAAGTGTACGTGACGTGTCACCGAGGTCGGGCGCGTGGAAGATTTTTGCCTCTGTCGTTTCAACGAAACGTACGCCGGCGATCTTACCGATCTCACCCGTGTAAAGAGTGTCGGTATCCTTATACTGATGCGGATACTTCCACTCCTGATCGTTCATAAGGTCATAGGCGACATCGGGGTGAATGATACCGATGTAATAACCGTCGATCTTGGGGGTATTGTTCTTTTTCAGGGTTCTGACGGCGCGACGCACCATATCCACCGTCAGCTTTTTGCCGGAGGTGAGCAGATAACGCGCATCGACAGAGCCGTCGGCATACTGTACGTTGGTACCGGCATTCAGCACCTCTCTGACGACAGTGTCGATTGATCTGCCGGCCTGATTTCCGATAAGCTCCGTGGCCTGTACGAGATGATTGTCGATCGTGGAAAGTGCGACGATATCGGAGTATTCCATATATCCGCCGAACTGCGAAACCGTCACACTCTTGTCGCCCACGTTTACCTTCTGACCGTCGGGCGTGACGCCCTCGGCAAGAGGTGTGGTGATCTTGGGCAGAGGATCGTAAATGCGGAAATTGATCGTCTTTCCGCCGTTTTTCGGAATGGGCTCCTTCTGACCGAACTGTTCGTGTACGAGGTCCGGCGAGGCAACATCCACGAGATAATCCGAGTAATACGTCTTCATTTCCGGTGTCAGACCGTTATACGTAAAGCCTCCCTTTGTTGCCTGTGTGGGCGATGTGAGCTCACCCGTCGCATTATTGACGGTACCTGTTGTCGTATTGACGACGGCACCTGCCGCAAAACGCTGAATATCAAATTTTGTTGTTTTCATTATTTCTCCTTTTCAATAATATCTGCGAAAATCTATCGACTCGCCGTGTGATGCCCGCTTCGCGGCGTCGCGCCGCTGGGCCGCGGTGAGCGATGAAACATTCACCTGAGTGTGGACACCCCTGTGAGAGGAAGCGCCGTTTTCCGCGGGACGCTGACCGCGTGCACGGATCGTATCGACCGTCTGACGCGTGGCGTCGTTTCTGGCTGCCTCTATCAGCTCATCGTAATGCGTGATACGGTAGGCGTCCGACACCGCAAGCCCGCTTTTCAGCATTGACTGAAATCGTTCGTCGGCGATCTCATACGCCAAACAAAAGCCCGGATCCGTCTTTTTCATTTCGGCCTCCGCATCCAGCCACGACCGCACCGTTTTTTCTATCCGGTGATCTGTCAGCGCAGAATACGGCACGTCATCGGCATCCTCGGTCGATGCACTTACGTCGGATTCCGCAAAAACAGCAGCATTCAGCGACGCAATGCTGTCAACGCCATAGCGTTCATACAGCTCATTGAGTCCGGATTCGTATTCATTCAGTTTATCGGTCAACGCTTTCTGCTCCTTGAAACGTCTGTTGATGATTGACTGAACTCTGGAATCGAATTCGGATTTGTATTCCCCGCCGATAAGCCTTTCAAATTCCTCATGCAGTGATGTATTCGTCTGTGTCCGGTCGGCGTCACCGTCATTGATCTCCGCGCCCGATTGTGCCGCATCCGCGGCTGTTTCCGCCTCTGCAAAGTATTGCAGATCAAAAATAAAGTTTTGCATTTTTCCTCCCGCGGTCTTTCCCGTGAGTCAGTTATTTATTTTCATCGATGAATAAAAACCTAAACAGTTACCTCAACGCACTGAGGATAATTGAGCGCAAGCATGATAAAGCCCGCGGTGAACATATCCCACGCACTGCCGAGGTTGCCGCAAATATTCAGCGTGTTGCCGTCGATATCGGCCTTGACGCTGTCGGTGTTTTCACAATAACAGATGAGAGAACTCCACAGCATCGACGCGGCGGCACAAACGATGTCTGAGCCACGTGGCGCATAGCCGGAATGCCCGTCAACAGTCGCACAGTATTGGTTTCCGCAGTGATTCAATCTTGCATGGATCATATCTGTGCCTCCGTAACATACGGTACGGCGTCGCGCTGCCGTATCAGCTCATCTATGGCAGCACGCAAATCGGCTACCGTCTTATTGAGGGCATCAAGCTCATTTTTCAGCGTGTTTCCGTTTTGCACGCGGCGCTTGACCTCGTCAACACCGTCAAAATCCATGATGTCGAGTGCTATCATCGCCTTCTGCGCGTTTTCCGGATCGAAAAATCCGAGCTTGTACAGCTCCATAGCCGTTTCGTTGGCTGTTGCACGACTGTACGGCGAACGCTTTTCCGCGCTGATATCAAGATCGAAAACAGGCTCTGTCAGACAGTCGCCTCCGCATATCAGTGCGGAATTATCGTACGTTATGTACTCCTGCGTCATACCGTCGGAGCCGATGATGCGGAACGTACGTCCCTCGGAATAAAACTGACGTATCAGCTCAATTGCCATAGTGACAATGTGGGAAAAGGCGCGATAACTGCCCGATGTGATATCGCGCACCGTCTTATTGCCCGCCTCCTGTAACGTCGAGCGGGCGAGCCCCGACGTTGCGCCGGAGGTCGTCCTAGGCGGCGGCCGGATGAGGATGGACGACGTTTCCTTAAGCTCGTTGATCTTCGATTCCTTCCATCTGAAAACAAGCTCCGATACGTCCGCAGTCGTGATCTGTCTGAGCCTTTCGTCGGAAATATCTCCCTCTACCCACACGATATCCCGATCAAGATCGGAATAGTCGTCGGTGTTGATGCCGCAGTTCTTCTTCGCAAACCAGCGCGGCCGCGTCTGCCATTTCAGATTTTCAAGCACAGCGCCGTCGAGCCTGTCGATGTACATCTGCGGGTCGCGGCACACGGAAATAACTCCAAAGCCATAGCAGGTGCCCGCCTCCGGATACATAACGTCGAGAACGACGGGATAAAGCCCGTGATCGTAAAAACCGCGGTCTCGGTATTCGGGCAGGTTTTCCGATGCGAACAGAATAATGTCGTCAACAAATTTACACAGATGCACTCTGCCGTTTTTCTTATAATACCACTCGACTACAAGGCTTTTTTCGGATGTATCCTCGGCGACGTTAAGATGATATTCACTGACGTCGGCAAACGATTTGCCGAGATTTCCGACTGTTTCGGGATACTGCTCATTCAATTCGTCGTTATCCGTAAGCGCCACGATAAACAGATTTTTACTGTCCTGTATATCGCAGATACCCGGTTGCCAAAAAATGTTCAGCACGTCAATATTCTTAATGGAGATATCGCCGATGCCGCTGATCGAGTTATCCCAAAACACACCGTATGCCGAAACGCCGTGCTTCAGCTTATACCACGCGTTGTCGCTGTAAACCTTTTCAAAATCGTTGCGTGACAATACGACCGGCAGTATCCCGGTCAGCTTTTCCGCCTCGGCCTTATCGCGCGATTCGCGCGGCAATACGACAGCCGACGGCACCACGTCCATCATGTCGGCGTGCTTATTGATCACGCTGTTGAACGTCCACGCCGACGTCGGCATGACCTCATTCTTACCTGTTTTGTTGCGGTAATTGTCCCAATGGCGCAGTCGCCACCAGTCCTCCTCGTCGATTATGCGCCTGTCAAGCGGCTCCTTTGCCTGCCTGTATGCGCGCAGTGTCTCGGCGGCTGATTTAATTTGAACTTCTGTGATCATTTTTACCGTCCTTATAGATATAGTAATCTTTTTTTGTCGGGGAGATCATCTGTCGACAGCGGATCGTACAGCTTTGCCTTATGATTGGGAGGAAGCTCGCTTTTGATCGGACTTGCGGCACAGATATAACGCATGGTGTCAAACAGATGATCCTCGGAGTGCGTATCGACGTCCTCCGGCTTTGCGGGATCGTACATCAGCATCGGCAGTGTACGTATCATATCACGGCAATTTCGAAAAAAATATATCATAGGTATGCCGTTTTCATCGAATTTCAACCTATAATGTATCTGCTGTATCGACGGTATCCGGGCGTTCTCCCCTTTCTCAAAATAAATCCCGTATTTCTCCCCGACGTCACTGACCGATATGCCGGTCGTTGCCTGCCATATCGCGGGATCTGCCACACCGAATATCTGCTTACCGATTAGCCACGGATGCTCGTCCTCCAATCGACGGATCTCCTTAAAAATATCGTCAACGGCGTATTTTACACCGCAGTCGGGCTCATTCGGCACACAGCCGTACAGCTCAAGTATCTCAAATAATCTGCCGTCACAATCGCACGCCCAATACGTGACGGCAAAAGGTTTTGCGTATCCGAAATCAAACGATCTGTATATGCGCCATGACTCCGGCGGCGTAAAGGGATCAATAACGTGAGTATATTCCCTGTCTGCGTAATGCAACGGATCATCGCGAAATTCCTCAAACACCTGTCCGCTGTATACATTCCAATCACCCTCAAGGTGTGCCTTGCGTATCGACGCGGGCAAAGCCTCAAGCCGTTTTATGTATGCCGGATCGGAATTCATCAGTATGCTGTTGTCGTATACCCTCGCAGGTATGAACGCATAATCTTCCGCGCACTCGCCGTCAAGATAATTACGGTCTATAAAAAGCCGCTTGATATACGCGTGACCGACGCCTCCGGGATTGCACGTATAATATATCCTCGGTCGGAAATCGGTACGCACGGTACGCAGGCAAGAGGAAATAAATCGTATCCACTCCTCGCGGAAATTCGTCGCCTCCTCAAAGCAGATCACGTCGTATTCCTGCCCCTGATATCGCGAACAATCAGCATCGTTGTCACAGTATCCCATAACGATACGTGATCCGGACGGAAATACGAAGGTGCGCCTGTCGGCTATGTATTTTGCATATCCCTCAAGATCGCGCATAAGCGGAATGATGTGGTTTTCGCGTAATTCCGGCAACGTGCGCCGCAGCATCAGGATGTTAAGATCATCATATCGCATTGCCAGCAAAACGAGCTTTCGCCGTGCCGCCCAGCTTTTGCCTCCTCCGCGCGCACCTCCGTATGCGACGTGCGTCTTATCGGAAAGGAAAAATTCGATCTGACGCTTTGAAGGCACCTCGGTACGAAGCTTATCGAAAATCGGAGGATTCAATTGCTCCATTCGTCCAGCTTACCCTCAAAATTCAAAACGACGGCTCCGCACTGCGATTCACCCTTTGAAGTCAAGGGCGATTTCCCGTATATCTGTTCAAACAGGTATTTGTACAGGTCTATTTTTTCTTTCAACGGAGTCTGATCGGATTCGGCTAAAGAAATGAGATTGCCGATTGCCGTCGGACCGTAGTCGTACAACAGGCGCAGATTGTCGGGAATATCACGATCGGGAACATTTGTTCGCTTATTATTATTTCGGGGCAAGCCCCGAACGTCATTCGTCATCGTCTAAATGCTCCATGCAGTTTTCGATGAGATACTCGTCAATGCAATCCTCACAAACGAGGTCGTCGCCTATGCGGAATGCGTGATCGTGCGGGATGTTCTCCCCGCAACAGATGCATTTCGGATGCCTTTCGATACGCCTTTGCAAATCGCGGATATAGTTGTCATAATCGCGTTCGGGCCTATCTGTAAATATCCACATATTGCCTCCAATCAGAACTAATGTTCGTATATTATTATTGTCGGGACGAGCCCGACTGCTGAATATTTTGACCTGCGCAGATCAAATGCGAACTTTTGTTCGCAAGCGTATTATATCACAAAACTGCCATTTTGTCAAGTGTTTTTTCACCATCGACAAAGAAATTCAGGCTTTGTTTTCTGCGATGAAATCGTCTTCTGCTTCCCGATCAAGTTTTGACGGACGTCCCTTGTTTGAACAGCTTGCTTTACAGGTCCCGTGTCATATGAAAATCGACAACTTTATGAATGACGAACTTGCAGTAAGCA
>JAKSPY010000003.1 GCA_024404445.1 Clostridia bacterium | reverse complement strand
AAAAAAAGAAATCCGAAGCGAACTTTACCGGTTGCTTCGGATTTTTTGGGCTATTTATTTACAGCCCCTTTTGTGCGTTTGATCGGCACGGTTTCAGAATCGGTGTATCCGCATCGTCGTAACGTCACCGTCTGTGAAATAATGCACCGCGTTTTCATTACGCGAATATACGAACGATACCTTGGTACCCCACTTACCGTCCTGTCTGACATCGCACAGCAGGCCGATGGCGTCATCGACCGAAAGCTCAGCGGTGCGTTCGTTCAGAACGGCGGCCGCGGTATCATATCTGTCCTTTCCGTAAAACCGGTTTGAATAGTCGTTCAACTCAGCCAGCACGGGGAAATTCGTGATCACCGCGTGGCTGTCCGTTATCCGTCTGACGCCATAGCCCGGCTCTATCAGGAGAATATTGCCGTTTCCGTCGCCGATAAGCGAATGCATCGTGGCGGCCGGCGGAGAAACGACGGTTTTCGTTTCCGTCACCCTCACGATATCATCAAAGGAATACCTGCCGCGTATGTATCTGTCGGTGATGAGGTCTATCCTTTCGCGCCGTGCGCCCCTCGGCACGGGAAAGACCGCGCCGTTCATATACGGCACGTTTCCAAACCGCCCGTCGCGGGTGACGCCGTGCGTCAGATAAGTCGTTTTGCCGACGGTGATACCGACGGAAAAATAATCTGACGTCTTACGGATCGAAAAATTCCACACTGCGGGATCAATATCGAGATTGAACCCGTAGATGATGTCGTCATTTATATTTGCTATTGCCGTACACATGACATCCTCCGTTCCGGTACGTCACAGATCGATCCTGTTGAAATTTATCCTTGCGCGACGGTATGCCGGCACCGTGACCGACGCAAAGATCGCCGTACAAACGGCAAAGACCGCGATTCTGCCTGTCAGACTGTCGCCGATCGCCTTGAATACCGAATGACACGTTCTTCAGACTGAACGAGTCGTATTGCTTACACAAATTGCTTACCTGTACTACGTTCATTTGCGCTCCTCCTTTTCTGCCGTTGCGCCGTTGCATCTGCGCTCAGCGAAACGTACGTGCAAGATTATATCATGTTTCCGGCCCTTAATCAAGAGCCGCCGTGCCGTAACTATTGCATAAAAACCAAACCGTACGTATGTGCAAATCAACGAATTTTGCCGCAAACGGAAAAAATCATTTGCAAGCCCTTGCAAAGAGTGCGTAAAACTGTATAATAGTAACATACAGTGAAATTCAATAAAAATGAAACAATTCAATGTGTTAATCTTATACACTATCGACAAATGATGAATACGCTATTGGGGCAGAATTTCAGATTCGGTTATTACGACATCCCTCCGGCCGACAGAATGCGGGCGATAAGGTCCGCCGGTTTTGACTCCGTCATGTTTTGGTGGGGCGACGATTTTGAGTCTGTCGACGGCTCCCGTTATGATCTGTACGATACGGCTGTCCGGTTCGGACTGCAATGCACGACAGTGCATTTCCCGTCGGTACATTCGGATTACCTGTGGTATGACGACAGCCGCGGCGACGGATATACGGAGGCATTTCTGACCGCGATCGACGATTGCGGCGAAAGGAATATCGGTCACGTCGTCATACATCTGACGCGCAGTCTTATCACACCCCCTCCGAATGAGATTGGCGTGAGAAATTTCGGCAGGATGCTGTCCGCCGCAGAAAAGCGCGGTGTGAAGATCGCAGTGGAAAACACCCGCTTCCTTAACTACAACAGACTGATATACGGCAGATATAAAAGCGAGATGCTCGGCTTTTGTTATGATTGCGGTCATAATAATTGCTATACACCGACAGAATCTCCGCTGACCGAGTTCGGTGCCGCGCTGTGCACGACGCACATACACGATAACGACGGCACAGGCGACCAGCACAGACCCATGGGCGACGGCACGGTGAACTATGACAGTGTCTTTTCCGGGCTGAAGGCTTTAGGCGCGCGTGAGCTGAATCTGGAATCATACGACAATAAATGGTATTCGCTTCACGGACGGCAAACGATGGACGAATATCTGCGTATGTCATATACTTTATTGCACGAGCGTGCGACAAAATACGGTTTTGAGCTTGACTGACAGGCTGAAAATAAATTTTTTTGGAGGAAAATATGAAAAGATTATTTTGCATTCTCATCGCACTCACCATGGTTTTGCTTGCACTGACAGGTTGCGGCAAAAAGGATCAGCAGGATAAGTCGATTTATGAGAAGGCTCAGGAGATGTCCTGGGACGAGATCTTTGAATTGGCCAAGGCCGAAACAGGCGAGTTCAACGCTTACGGTAACACATCCAGAATCAAAGACGCCATGACAGCTTTCGTTGCCAAATACGGCGCAGACCTCGGTCTTTCCGATGCCAACGCTGTCGGCACAAAGATGAGCGACTCTGAGATCTACACAACGATCGAGAGCGAATCTCAGTCGGCAAGCAACTCAAAGGGCGCGTCAATGGTTATGATCCAGGACGGCGCTACGCTTCTCACTTACATTGAGAACACAGAGTTCTTTGCAAACTATGTTCCTAAGGCTTACGCTTCCACGCTTAACAGCAGTGCGCTTACACCCCTTGTACAGCAGTACATCAATAAGCTCATCATGTGGAACAACGTAGGCGAGGCTCCCGTCATCACAAACGTATGGCAGCTCACAGAGGCTTCCATGAAGGATAAGGTTTACTTCAAGAGCCCGAAGAACGAGCAGGTCAACCTCAACTTCCTTATCATGCTCACAAGTGACGGTTGGGCAACAAAATTGGCAGATGCCTATAAGGCTCAGTACGGCAAGGACATCGAGCTCGGCGATTATAAGAACGCAGGCTATAAGTGGGTCGCAGAGTTCCTTTCAAACGCTAACTTCTCCATCAACTCCGATACAACGATCGCCGGCGACCTTTCAAAGCCCGAAAACACAGGTAAAGCAGGTCTGTTCGTTCTTTCAAAGCTCCGCGACAAATCCGTCGTTCAGGAGAACCTCACAGTCGGTGCGTTCAACGGCACGATCAATCCGTTTGCAGGCTTCATGTATCCCATGTACTGCCAGATCGCACAGAACGGTCCTCGTCCCTACACAGCTATGCTGTTCATCGAGTACCTTATGACACAGGAAGGCTTCGCTCCGTGGGGCGGCAGTGTCGGCGCATACTCTTCCAATCCTTCCCTTACTGTTCTTGACGGCGACCGGCCTCTGACATTCTGGACGGATATCCTTGTATTTGAGGATCCCCAGTACATCGCAGACAACAAGGCTGAGATCACAGACTTCGTCAATAAGATCATCGGATAATAAACCACAACATGATGAATGTAGGGATGCTTTGTCATCCCTACATTTGGTTATTAAGGAGCGACTATGACTGAAAACTTTACGGCAGTCAGCGGCAAAAGACGCGTTATGAACAGCATAAAGGCGTTTTTTACACAGCCTGCCAACATAATTCTGACTGTTTCCGTCGTCCTGCTCGGCTTCTTCACCATTTATCCGCTGGTACTGCTCGTTCTGGATACGACCAAGGTGCATATCGCCGAGGTAATGTTCAAGGAGCTGCGCGGACTGAAGGTAGGACAGTTCACATTCTTCCACTGGTACAGGATGCTGTTATCCGACATGAGCGGCGTATATTTTTGGAATCCCCTGAAAAACGCCGTTCTGATGTCCGTTCTGGCCAGCTTTATCGCAATAATTTACGGCGGCGTGGTCGCATTTCTGATCACAAGAACGGATATAAAGGCAAAGAAATTCATTTCCTCGGTCTTCATATTCCCGTACATAATGCCGTCATGGACGCTCGCGTCATTCTGGAAGAACTTCTTTCAGAACCCCGGTATCGGCAGCGGCACGGGCGGATTCTTATTTAACCTGCTCGGCGTCCGGGTGTCGGAGGGCTTTGTATACGGTCTGGTACCGTGTGCCATCGTGCTCGGACTGCACTATGCGCCGTTCGCCTATATACTGATCGGCGGCATACTGCGCAACATGGACGCCAATCTGGAAGAAGCGGCGACGATACTGAAGGCGTCGAGGGCAAAGATAATACGCAAGATCACGTTGCCCATCGTACTGCCGGCGTTGCTGTCGACCTTCCTGCTCGTCTTCTCCAGCAGTATGAGCGCGTACGCTGTGCCGCAGTTCCTGGGCGGATCATCGGGCTTCACCGTTCTGACGACGACCATGAAGCAGTTCATCAATTCCGGTTGGTACGGACAGGGCTATATCATGGCGATTTTCATGATCATATTCGGCCTTGTCATACTCGCGATCAACCAATACGCGACGGGCAAAAGAAAATCATTCACGACTGTCACCGGCAAAAGCGGACAGATATCGTATATCAAGATGGGCGGTTGGAAATACGCGGCCGCGGCGATCATCATCGCGCTGTGCATATTCTGCTCCGTGCTTCCGCTTATCACCTTCGCGCTGGAAAGCCTTTGCGTGATACCCGGCGACTATTCCACGCTGACGCTTGAATTCTGGATTTCAAAGACGACCACCTCGTCCGGTAACGGCATACGCGGTCTGTTCTATGAGCCTCAGGTTTGGACGGCGTTCAAAAACAGTCTGCTTCTGTCGGGCACCTGCGCACTTTTTGCAGGCACGGTCGGTATCCTCATCGGATATTCCGTCGCAAAGAGAAGAGGCACGTTCCTGGCTAAGGCCGCAGACAACCTCGCATTTCTGCCCTATCTGATGCCGTCAATGGCACTCGGTGCGGCATTCCTCGCCATCGGCGGTCCGCTGGGACTCAGTAAGACCTTCTTCCTTCTCGCCCTGGTCGGCAGTATCAAATATCTGCCGTTCGCCAGCCGTAGCGGCATCAATGCGATGCTTCAACTTTCCGGTGAGATCGAAGAGGCGGCGCTCATCGTCAACGTCCCGTGGTGGAAGCGCATGGTGCGCGTCATATTCCCGATTCAGCGTTCCACGTTCATTTCCGGCTATCTGCTCCCGTTCACGTCGTGTATGAGAGAGCTGTCGCTGTTCACGCTTCTTGCCAGCGGATCGACCGTCATCCTCACAACATTGCTTGAGGATTGGCAGGCATGGTGGACGCAGTCGGCAAACGCACTGAATCTGTTGATCATCATAACTGTACTGGCGGTCAACTTCATTGTCAACAAGCTGACCGGTGCCAGCATAGATAAAGGAGTAGGAGGTTAATTATGCCGGAAATCAGGCTGGAACACGTAACAAAAAGATTTGATAAATTCGTAGCGGTCGAGGACCTCAATATGGTCATAGAGGACCGTGACTTCGTCACACTGCTCGGTCCTTCGGGCTGTGGCAAGACGACGACACTGCGTATGATCGCAGGTCTGGAGAGCCCCACAGAGGGCCGTATCACAATAGGTGATCAGGTGGTATTCGATGCCGCGGAGGGCATAAACATTTCCCCCGCAAAGCGCGATATCGGCTTCCTTTTTCAAAACTATGCCCTGTGGCCTCACATGACGGTATATCAGAACATAGCATTCGGGCTGGAAAATCTGAAATGGAAAAAGGACAGCATCCGCACCCGCGTGGACGAAATGCTGAAAATGCTGAAAATAGAGCAGTTTGAAAAGAGATACCCGTCAGAGCTGTCCGGCGGTCAGCAACAGCGCGTCGCCATAGCGAGAACGCTGGCACCTCGTCCGAAAGTGCTGTTCATGGATGAGCCGCTTTCCAACCTTGACGCCAAGTTGCGTCTGGAAATGAGAACGGAGCTGAAGCGTCTGCACGCCGACACCGACTCCACGTTCGTATACGTCACCCACGATCAGCTGGAGGCCATGACGCTGGCGACAAAGGTCTGCCTGATGCAAACGGGCGTACTGCAGCAGTACGATCCGCCGTTGACGGTATACAATAATCCCGCCAACAGATTCGTTGCCGATTTCGTCGGCAATCCCACGATGAACTTTGTTAAGGCAGTGGCAGGAAAAGCATCCGACAAATCCGCGATCATCAGTATGTTCGGTAAGCTGTTCCGCTTTGACTCGCAGAGCTCACTCGACCTCGCCGACGGCGAAAACGACGTGATCATAGGCATACGCCCGGAGTTCATACGTCTGGGCAACGGCACGATCGACGGTAAGGTCTATGCTACGCTTCCGTCCGGTATGGAAACGATGGTCAAGCTGTCGGTCGGAAACGAAACGCTGACGTCCGTTGCGTTCGGAAGCGTCGACTATCCGTTCAATATGCCGATCGATTTTGAGATCATCGGCAACGGAATAGTGATGTTTGACGGCAAAACCGAGAAGAATCTGTCACTCGGATCCGTCTCACCGCAATAAAAACCTCAGGACCGTCCGTACGGACGGTCCTTTCTTTGCCAAAAACACAAAAATGCTTGCAAATTCCGATATGTTCTGCTATAATATCGGCATATAATGGAGTGATATTTTTCAGGGAGAGTTCAGAATGAATTCGTATGTAAAACTCGGTATAGCGGCGTTTTTGCCTGTCATATTGACAGCCATAGCATATATACTGCAAAAAAAGACAAAATTCGGTAAGCTCAGTAATATGCGTCAGCAGATATTACTCGGTATCGCGTTCGGCGGTCTGGCCGTGATCGGTACGGAATGGGGTATCCCCGTCAACGGCGCTCAGGTCAATTGCCGTGATGCCGCGGTGCTGACGGCAGGACTCGTATTCGGTGGTCCCGCCGGTATCATCGCAGGCTTTATCGGCGGTATCGAGCGTTGGATAGCGGTCGAATGGGGTGTCGGATCATTCACACGCGTGGCGTGCAGTGTATCCACGATAATCGCGGGCTTTTACGCCGCCGTCATCCGCAAATATCTGTTTGAAAACAAAAAACCCGGTTGGCTGATCTCGCTCGCGGTCGGTGTCGTCATGGAGGTCTTTCATCTGACGATGGTGTTCATCACCAATATGGCCACACCCGAAAAAGCCATGTCCGTCGTAGCCGCCTGCTCCGTACCCATGATCACGTCAAACGGTCTGTCGGTATTTTTCTCGACGATCGCAAGCGCGCTTCTGTCCGGTGAGGGCGCCAAGCTGTTCAAGGGACAGCGCGGACTGAGCCGTATCTCGCAGACGATACAGCGTTGGCTGTTGCTGACGGTCGCGTGCGCGTTTTTGGCAACGTCGCTGTTCGTTTTCAATCTTCAGAATCAGCTGGCGATGTCGCAGATGGATCAGCTTTTGTCGCTGGCGATTGATGACGTTGACGGCGATATACTCGACGTGTCAAATGAAAACCTGTTGAATCTGGCACGGTACGCGATCAGCGAGATCGATTCAAAATCGCTTGCTGAGCTGTCAAAAGAATACGGGATCGCAGAGATAAGCATAGTCAACTCAAAGGGTTTAATCACCGACAGCACGACTAAGGATTTCATCGGCTATGATATGAATTCCGGCAGGCAGTCGCGTGAGTTCATGTGCCTTTTGGGCAATGTGAACGAATACGTGCAGGACTATGGTCCGATCTCATATGACACGTCGATATACAGAAAATACGCCGGGATCAAATACGGCGACGGATTCGTCCAATTCGGATATGACGCCGAAGAATTCCAAAAGAACGTCACAATGCAGGTCGTTGACTCGACCGCCAACCGCCACGTAGGTCAGACGGGTTACATTCTGATCGTCGACGCGGACAATGCGATCCTGTCGGCACCGAAATCCTCAAAAATCAAGACACTGACGGTGCCGCTGGGCAGTAAGCAGTATCCGGACGAGGACACGACGTACATCGCGCAGTTTGACGGTGTGGATTGTTATATGCGCTTCCGTTCGGCCGAGGGATACCGCATCGTGTCGGTACTGCCCGAAAAGGAAGCAATGCAGACGCGCAACATCGCCATGTACGTAAACGTCTTCATGGAGATCCTCGTATTCGCGGTAATGTTCGGCCTTATCTATATGCTGATACGTCATTTCGTCGTGCGCAAGATAGAGATCATCAACCACTCACTGTCAAAGATAACGGACGGCAACCTCGATGAGGTCGTCAACGTCCGCTCAAACAGCGAATTCGCGTCCCTGTCTGATGACATCAATATGACCGTCGATACGCTGAAACGCTATATCAGCGAAGCGGAGGCAAGAATAGACAAGGAGCTGGAGTTCGCAAAGAATATTCAGGCGTCGGCTTTGCCGAGCGTATTCCCCGCATTCCCGAAGCGCCGCGATTTCGATATTTACGCATCGATGGATCCCGCAAAGGAGGTCGGCGGCGACTTCTACGATTTCTATATGACCGGATCGGATATGTTGCACTTCCTTATCGCTGACGTATCCGGCAAGGGTATCCCGGCGGCCATGTTCATGATGCGGGCGAAAACCGAGCTTAAGAGTCTGACCGAAACCGAAATGCCCATCGACGCCGTATTCACAAACGGCAACCACGCACTGTGCGAGGGCAACGACGCCGGAATGTTCGTGACTGCATGGCAGGGAGATTTCGACCTTAAAACAGGACTTATCCGCTATGCGAACGCCGGACATAATCCGCCGCTGATCCGCCACGCGAACGGCCAATTTGAGTATCTGAGAAGCCGCGTGGGATTTGTGCTGGCGGGCATGGATGACGTACGTTACAGAATGCAGGAGTTGCAGCTGGCACCCGGAGATATCATCGTTTTATACACCGACGGTGTCACAGAGGCAACGAATGCCAACAGCGAGCTGTACGGTGAGGAGCGCCTGTTAAAGTGCGCGAACACGTGTGCATTCACCGATATGCAGAGTCTGTGCACGGCAATAAAGGCAGACGCAGACGCCTTTGTCGGAGAAGCACCGCAGTTTGACGATATGACTCTGCTGGCTATCAGATATTACGGACCGGAAGCATAAAGAATTCCGCCGCGTTCTCCGCGCACCGACAGAATGATGCTTTGACTACAAAAACACACCTGTTAAAAGGAGTTTCCGCTCTTTTCAACAGGTGTGTTGTTTTCTGTCGTTCAATTTGTCATTCTGAGGCGTTTACGCCGCACGGCGGAGAACGATGTGTTCCGCCTATGCGGAACGCAATGTGCACTTTGTGCGTGATGTTCGGCTTTGCCGAATGATGTGTCTGCGGATGTGAGTGGAAAACATTATTGAAAAGCGTCTTCCGATCACAGCCGGAGCATACGATCAAACTTCCCCTGTCATTCTAAGGCATTGTTATGCCGAAGAATCTGATAGAATATTTGATCGCAGACGGGTCATGCGATCAAATCCGGAGCAGATTCCTCGCTTTGCTCGGAATGACAGTTTTTTGGGGCAAGCGATCAAAGTCCCACCCACGCTGTCATTCTTATTTGAGCTTTTGCTGTGACTGCCAGATGCTCATTATCGCCGAATGAGGCAGTATCTTTACCAGCAGGACCTGCATTTTTGCGATAAATCCCGGAATGCAGTAGTCACGGCGGGTCTTTTCGATTTTTTTCCACGCGTATGACGCAATATATGACGGTTCATACATTGCGGCGTACTTTTTGACGACGACGTTTTTGTCCTTTTGTACGGCGCGCTCAAAGAATGCGGTCTTTGTCCAAAACGGGCAAACCGCAAAGATGCGCACACCGCGGCTCTTCAGCTCACGGTTGAGGGCGCGCGAAAAGCTGAGTACGTACGCCTTTGTCGCGCCGTATATGTCGATATACGGTATCGGCTGAAAAGCCGCGACAGACGCAATATTTATTATCTCAGAGCCCTGCTCCGTGTACGGTAGGCATTTGAGCGTCACAGCTGTCAGAGCGCGGCAGTTAAGGTCGATCATGCCGACGTTGTTTTCAAACGACGTATTTGCCACGGAATCGAATATACCGTAGCCTGCGCAGTTGATGAGAGTCGAAATAACGGGCTTTTCCTCATCGAGGAGCTCCGCGAGCTTATCGTACGATTTCGCGTGCGAAAGATCGAGCGATATCGGCTTCACCGGCACGGAGATCTGCTCTGCCAATGCGGCAAGCCTCTTTTCATCGCGCGCGATCGCCCATATTTCGTCGTATTGTCTGTGATTGGTGACTGTCAACGCGAATTCTTTGCCGATCCCGCTTGACGCACCGGTGATGATTGCGATTTTTTTCATAATGCTCCCCCGAAATAATATTCCGGCGAAATTATATCATATTCCGCCGCGTTTGTCAAACAGACGGCAGACGCTCCTGCGCGATCGGCGGATTTTGTCGAAAATTTTAGCACTCTATATCGTAGATTGCTATTTGTTTACAGTTTGTTCATATAAAATGGTGTTTTAGTTAATAATTCGGGCGTATAATGTGAAATGTCAAGAGGAAATAACAGTCACACATCGTGACTGCCAAATGACACAATTTCACACGTTTCCGTATAGTCGCGCGACTGACGGCAATAATAATTATAATCGGAGGTATTAACTATGTTTAATCTTACACCTTATGATCGCAAAGGAAATTTCGTTTTCAACCCTTTCAGAGATTTTGACGCGCTGGAAAGAGCGTTCTTCGGCGACGACGGCTTTACCGCGTTCAAGGCCGACATAAAGGACGAAGGCGACCACTATACGCTTGAGGCTGACCTGCCCGGATTTGCAAAGGACGATATCGGCATCGACATCGAGAACGGCACACTGACGATCACCGCCGAAAGAAAAACGTCTGATGACAAAAAGGACGATGACGGTAACTACGTCAGATGTGAGCGTTATTACGGCTCATACAAGCGCAGATTCAACCTTGACGGCATCAATGAGGATAATATTTCCGCACAGCTGAAGGACGGTGTCCTTAAACTGACGATGCCAAAGCTTGCCGAGACCGCACCGAAATCAAGACGCCTTGAGATCCATTAAAACGATTCCGCCCCTGCTTTTACGCAGGGGCGGAATTTTTATTCTGATCTTTTGACGTCGCGTCAGCGTGACGTTTGCTTGCTTTTTTTGATCTTATCGACGATGGCGGTTATACTGCATATCAGAACCATATAAACCGCGAGTATCGGAATGGCAGGCAGCTCATACAAATACGGCAGATCGATGATCTCACGGAATATCATAAGTGCCGAAACGCCGCCGGCGTCATACGTGAAAAAGTAATTCGCATCCGGATATATGCCCGTCAGTCTGAGCAGGGTGTTCACGCCGTGGATCGCGATGCTGAGCAAGACAAACGTCACCAGCGTACCCGGCACGACCTTGAACGTCGGCCTGAAAAATCCCAAAGTACACAGGCACAGCCCGCAAATGATTATCAGCGCATGCGTATAATAATACCCCGCCATACGCATAAGCGTCAGCGAAAAACCGGTGAACTCCGGCTCCGGGAATATCATCGGCATGATCGCCGCCAACGGTGCGACGAAAAATGAAAATCCGGCGATATATTTATTCTTTGTCAGTACGGCGATCGGTATCAGAAACAGATTGATATTGCACAGGTGCAACGGCAACGCGTCGAATATGGGGTTTGCCGTATCGGACATGGCAACATACTCCTCGTCAAACGGAAGCGTTACCTTATATACTATATACAGGATAAAATTGAACGCGCACAACGACAGTATGAATATCGTCTTTGTTTTCTCGCTTGCCTTTCTGAAAATAAAATATGATCCGATGACGATTGCCGCGATCGTCCCGATCAGCGCAAAAAATACGGGGTTAAACGGACTGATGATCATACTGCCTCCACGAAAATGCTGTTATGATGTGATATTCTATCACATTGACAAAAAATAATCAAGTAAATTGACCGTTTATCCGGTAAAAAACGACAAATTACACATTTTTACAGTTCGGCGTATCCATTATTCCCTGTTGAACAGCTCATGTGTGCTGATTTTGGAAACGGGGCGGCACAGCAGTGCGATAAGGCCCGCCGCAAAGACCGACTGCACTATCCACAGTATCAGCAGATAGACCAATTTCAGCGGGCCGCCGAAATCGTATATACCGATCGAATTCAGTGCCACGCTGATCAGCTCTCCGACCAGATTTTTGGAGCAGATCAGTCCGACGGCCGAGCCGAAAACGCAGAATGGCAGTATGGCGGTTTCGGTCTGGATGACGACATCCCACGTCGTAAAGCCGATCGCCTTCAGAATTCCGTGCTCACGCCTTTTGTTATTCAACAGCAATGACAGAAGCACGTACAACACGAACACGACGACCAGCACACTGACGATGCACAGAACGATAGCCAAAACGATCAATATCAGCATATACATATTGACCATGCTGGAAACATTCTCGCGGCTGTTCTGCAAATACAGTATCGGGCAATTCGTCATGACGTCCGATCTGAATTCCTCCTCATCACCGACGTTATGCAGGAACACGTTATACGAAGCACCGTGTGAGGTGCTGATCTTTTCCAATCCGGCACGAAGGATATAGCCCTCGGTGCCGCCTCTCGACGCTCCCTGATTGAAGCCGACGACGCGATAGACGAATTCACCGTTTTCATTGGCGAATCGCAGCTCATCATTCAGCTTTATGCCGTTTGTTTCGGCATATAATTTATTCAGTGTGATCTCATTATCGTTTTGCGGGAACGCACCATCTACCAGCAAATAATCAAGTGTCGTCACGAAGCCGTTCTTTTCGATCCCGTAAAATTCTATGACGGGCAGACTCCCGACGGGGATTTGTTCCTCCATCGTGAAAAAGTAGTGGTTTTCCACCATCGGATGGGAATCGAGGAATTCCGTCAAATCGGTTTCGTCGGCCTTATCCACGCTGACGATATAATTCGGTATCTCACCGCAGATCACCTTGACGACAGCCGTATTATCGACTATGAAATTCTGATAAATGAACAGCGAAAAGCTGAGCAAGAACGATATGCCGACGAAAGTAAAAAACAGTATCATGCCGCGCGATACGGATTTCAGCGCGGAGTTGAGCCCGATCGCGGAATTGACGCCGATCGCCGACCTGTCCAGCCTCAGCACGTCAATCACCCTGCCGGAGACCTCCCGTACGTCACGTATCGCATTGACGGACGAAATGCTTCTGATCCTGCGTACCGATAAAAACGCGCTGATAACAGAGGTGATCTCGCATATGGCGACGCTCATCAGACACGGCAGAGGCAAAAAGCGTATCTCATACGGTATGCCCACCTGCGACTCCAGCGCCTTGTTGATGATGGGGAAAACGGCGTATGACGCTGCCGTACCGATCATGCCCGATATCAGACACATCGCCCCGACCTCGATCAATAACGGCACTATCAGCATTCGCGACGTATAGCCGACAGCCTTCATCGTGCCGAATGATCTGATGTTATCATTCACGTAATTTGATATGACGATCGCGATGATCGCCAGCATGATTATCGTCATTGTGACGGCCGCGATCATAAGCACTATCCGGAAAATATTGGAATTGGAGTATCGTGAGGTACCGATATCATCAGGAAAAGCGGAATGTGAAATATATCCGCCCATATTCATTGACCCGATCGCATCGGCCGTGTCTACGTATACGTTCACGACCTCGTTTTTATCACGGCATATCACCTTTATCAGATACGATACGGGCTTATCCGCCGTCAGCTCATCGTACAGACCGTCGCTGACGATATAGGCGATGCCGCCGCAGTTCACTGTTCCGATCACAGGACTGTTATAAAAGCCTTTTATCCGGAATACGAATGAATCTTTGCCGATCGACACATGGCACAAATCGCCCGTTTTCATACCTGCCGCCTTGAATAAATATCCGGCGTAAACGCCGTCGGCGACGCTTTCGTCCTCCTCGATTATCTCGTAACGATCAATGCCATTCGCCATGGCCGATGAATATTTGTCAAGCACGATCAATGAGCTTACCGATCCATCGGCAAACTCCGCATCTCCGTCGCCCATGCAGACCTCGTCGATCTCATATTCAGCTATTCTCTCATCGCCGGCAAGATAATCCGACAATATCGCATACTGATCCATACCTGACAGATTTATGTATGACAGTCGGAAATCCATGGAATTTGTCAATTCGCGGTCACGGTCAAAGGTCTGATTATAATCGAATTGCAGGATGAATACCGCATTCATGAGTAACGACGATAAGATCATCAGGCAAATGACCGCGATCAGCTGTCTGTGTGATTTTTTTATATTCGATCGGATGATCAGATCGGTCTTGCTTACCATTTCATTTCACCCAAAAAACGGTCCAGCTTCTCTTTTCTTGTCGAGTCGTCCGGGTCGTATGCGCCGAGGTCAAGCTCATCGACGATCTTGCCGTCCTTCAGATACAACACACGGTTGCCTCTCAGCGCGCTTTTGATATCGTGCGTCACCATGACGACGGTTTGCCCCTCAAGGTTGAATCCGGTAAACAGGTCAAGCACCTCGGTACCCGTTTTGGAATTCAATGAGCCCGTCGGCTCATCGGCAAACAGCACCTCCGGGTGATTTATCAGCGCACGTACTATGCCGACGCGCTGTGCTTTGCCGCCGGAAATCTGCGCCGGATATTTGCTCCACGTATGCTCCTCCACCTCGACCGCAGTCAATAATTCCTTTGCCCGCGCGGCCAATTCCTTTTTGTCTGCCTTTTTCAGCAACCCGGCCGCGAGTACGTTATTGAGCACCGTCATGGAATTTATCAGACATATCTGCTGAAAAATAAAACCGCAGTGCTCTCTTCTGAACAGCGACATCTGATCAGATGACAAACCCACGATATCCGTTTCGCCGAAATAAACATGACCGCCCGTCACCGTATCCATACCGGAAAGGTTATACAGTAACGTGGACTTTCCGCTACCGCTTGCGCCCATAATGACGGTAAAATCGCCCTCATAGACCGACAGGTCGATATCGTTCAGTATCGTCTGCGTCCCGCTTTCCGTCTGAAAGCTTTTAACGAGGTGTTCAGCCCTTATTATCTCTTTTTTCATCGCATGACATCCTTTTTGCCGAATTGGGTCCGGAATATACGTTTATTCTGCTGTTTCAAGTGCGATCTTCATCATCTGAGTAAATGAATTCTGCCTTTGCTCAGAGTCGACGTTTTCCTCAGGGTGCACCAGCGAATCGCTGACCGTGCAGATACACAGTGCCTTTTTGCCGGCACGCGCCGCATTGCAGTACAGTGCCGCGGACTCCATTTCCACCGCCATGACGCCCATTTTCGCCCAATCGAGCGTAGCGCCGTTGTCAGGATAGAAGCAATCCGACGACAGTACATTGCCGACCTTATAATTCACGCCGAGCTTTTCGCACTCCGCGACGGCCCTTGTGATAAGGCCGAAATCACCTATCGGGCAAAACGTACCGGGCAGTCTGTATTGCGCCATATAATTGCTGTCGGTGCAGGCGCCCTGCGCTATTACGATGTCGCGCACGTGCAGATCGGGCAAAAGACTGCCGCACGAGCCGACCCTGATTATGTTCTCTACGCCGTAGAAATTGTACAGTTCATACGAATAGATGCCGATGGCGGGCTGACCCATGCCCGTGGCCATCACCGATACGCGCTTACCGTTATAAAACCCGGTATAGCCCTGAACGCCGCGGACGTCATTGACGAGGCGTGCGTCGCTTAAAAAATTGTCGGCGATGAATTTTGATCTTTTCGGGTCGCCCGGCAAAAGCACGGTTTTGGCGAAATCGCCTGCCGACGCCGAAATATGCGGTGTTGGTATGCTCATATCATTACTCCTTTTTGTCTGTGCGTCAACCGAATAATACCTTCAGGTTTGCCAAAGCTTTATTGTGCAGTACCTTTACATAACTGTACGACAGTGACATATGATCCGCTATCTGCAACAGCGTCTTACCGGAATAATAATGCAATATGACGATATCGCGTTGACGGTCGTCCAACTTTTCCAGCGCGTCCGCCAACTGTTGCAGTGACTCACTTTTGCATATATCGTCAACAAAATCATCATCCCCCGACGAGCTGTCATCCAGCTGATCGGAAACGTGTGTCGTGCGGTATCGGTCGCGAAGTGTGTTGCGCGTGATGGTATATATCCACGTGGACAGTGAAGCCTTCGTTTCGTCAAAGCTGTCGAGATGTGAAAACACCTTTACGAAAACGTCGGCGCAGATATCCTCCGCATCGTGCCATGACGCGATGCGGTTGTGAATATATCCGAAGACCTTGTCATGATATTCGGTATAAATATCTTCCTGCTTATAGTCTGTCATATTTGCGGTCAACTTTCTTTATGGTGATATCGTACGTCAGGCGGTAAAACCGTATCAACCGGATTATTTCCCGCACAGGCGATAGATGGCCGTTGCGTAGATTTTTGTGATCTCTTTCAGCTTATCCAACGAAATATGCTCATTGGCACCGTGAACATTATTCGACTCACCGCGTGATTCGGCACCGAATGCTACGCCGCCGGGTATGTCGTGCACGTATGTGCCGCCGCCGATGGCGAGGCACGTGCCTGCCTTCTTGGTCACCGCGGTGTATGAGTCCAACAGTTCCTTGATGAACGGTGAATCCGCGTCTACCTCGTGAGGCTCGACGCCCGACAGGATCTTTACGTCTATGCCGTACTTCGATACCTTCTTTTCGATCTTTGTGCGTATGCCGTCCACGCTTTCGCACAGAGGGAATCTGATATCGAAATCACCGACGTACTTTTTGCCGTCGTATTTTGCGACGCTGTGGACGAACGACAGCGCGCCGCTTTTTTCGTCCGAGCAGACTATGCCCAGCTTTTCGCCCGTTACGTCGCCGTGCGAGAATACCTTAGTGATATTGGCAAACTCCTTTGCCGTCGCGTCATCGGTCTTGAGGTTTGACAGCAGGACCAGAAGCGCGGTCAGAGCGTTTTTACCCGATTTCGGCCATGAAGCGTGGGCGCTGACGCCCGTCACGGTGATCTTCACCTGTGCGTCGTCAAGCTGATCGACCTTATAGCTGACCTCCTGCGGCGCCTTTTCGGATGCCGCGGTGACGGCCGCAACGTCAAAGCCTCTGACGATCGCCTCGGCAGACGCGGGCACCGCGTTCACGACTGTCCCTGCATTCAACGAGACGATCGACTTTTCGCCCTCGCTGACGATCTCACGCGTGAATTCGCCGCGTATCATACCCTTTTCGATATTGATGACGGGGAAGGTCGCGTCCGGCGTGAATACGCGTGGCGGCAATTTGGCCTTTCTTCTGTAATACACTATATCGCCCGATCCGTTTTCCTCGTTAGTCCCGACGATGAGGCGGACGTTCTCCTTCAGCTTCACGCCGAGCTGTTTCAGCATATACATGGCGTAAAGCACGGCAACGGCGGGACCCTTATCGTCCATTGTGCCGCGACCGTAAAGCTTACCTCCGCTCAAAGTCAGAATGTACGGGGGCGTGTTCCAGCCTATACCGTCGGCGGGCACTACGTCCAGATGGCACATGATGCCCAACGTCGGCTCTCTGTCCGGATAATAGTCGATCGTGCCGACGTAGTTATCGACATTGTTGACCGTAAATCCCATTTTTTCCGCCATGCTCAGCATTTCATTCAGCACCCTGACGGTGTTTTCACCGAACGGGCAACCCGGTTTTGACTCCGATCTTACGCTGGGTATGCTGACCAGACGCGACAGAGCCGCAACCATATCACTTGCGGCGGCATCGATAAAAGCGTTGAATTTGTATTCGACATTGATCATTGCGGAATCCTCCTAATCAGATTTCGTTCCCTTCGGCATCAAACAACGGCAGATACGAAAGGTATGTGATATCCTTGCGATCCTTAGCGTCGCCCTCTGCGAGGATCGCCATCTTTCCGACTATTTCGCCGCCGGCCTGCTCTACCAGCTTTTCCAGCGCGAGCAACGACTCACCCGTGCTGATGACGTCATCGATGATGACGACCCTTTTGCCGGTCATTTTCTCTTTATCCTTTCCGTCAATGCACAGCGTCTGCGCGCCGGACGTCGTAATGGAATTCACGTTGACCGTAAATACGTCCTTCATATACAGCTTTGCGCGCTTTCTGGCGACGATGTATTCGTTTTCGCCGGTCTGACGCGCCATTTCGTGAATAAGCGGAATGCCCTTGCTTTCAGCCGTGATCATGATATCGTGCTCCGGCAAGAGTTTGCTGAGTGCTTCCGCCGATTTTACCGTCAGCTCAACGTCGCCGAAAATAACGAACGCGGCGATCTTCAGCTTATCGTTCAGCGGGCAAAGCGGCAGATCCCTTTCGACGCCTGCGATCTTCATTCTGTAAAATTCTTTCATGGTTGTGCCTCCGTATATTTCTTTTTCGTCATGGCGACAGGCAATATTGTAAGTGCAGTATGTCAGCCGCGCCATCCGATATATTTCCGTATATAATATTATAACTAATCTATGAAAAAGTCAATCGGATTTTCAGCGTTTTTGTTAAATTTCCCCTTCAACCGACAAAAAATCGCGATAAAGCAGTCAAATCGCGTATCCCGGCCTGCCGTGATGCCCTTTGCGCTATTGACAACGGCATCCGCGTGTGATAGTATAGTATTCGTTAAAATATCAGAATTGAAAATATTTGGCACCCCAACCTTCCTTTGTCCGTCGCATACAGGTCAAAAACCGCGGACAAAAAGCCAAAGGAGAACGACAATGCACATAAAAAGAGCCGCCGCACTTATTGTGCTGGTGTTAATGCTTATACCGATGATCTGCTCCTGCACGTCGCAGAAGTCCGATAACAGTGATCCGACTGTCGTCAGTTACGACGGTAAGCGGATCGGCGTCCTTTTGGGTACGGTACATGACGATATCGCGACCGCCGAGTACAAAAACCCGGTTATCTCGTATTATAACTCGAACTCCGATATGGCTATGGCGTTGGAAATGGGAAAAATCGACGCCTATATTGCCGACAGCCCTGTCGGACGGATATTGACGGATGAGTATACCGGTCACAAATTCGTTAAGCAGTTTACGGATGACAGTTACGCCTTTCTATTCAAAAAGGACGACGCGAGAAGCTCGGAACTTTGCCGGCAAATGAATGAATTTCTCAAGAAATGCAAGGAAGACGGCACAATAGAAAAAACAGACGCAAAATGGTTTGGCAAAGATGAAAGTGTCAAATTCATCGACATGGATGGACTGACCGCGAAAAACGGGGTGCTCTCATTTGCCACCACCACAAGTATGGGCGCACCGTTTTCCTATATCAAGGATAATCAGTACGCGGGATATGATATCGATATCGCCGTGCTCTTTTGCCGCGAATACGGATACGGGATCGACATCGTAGACGGTAATTTTGACACGATCATTCCGATGGTCAGCAGCGGCAAGTGCGATTTCGGCGCCGGATGTGTCACCGTGACTGAAGAGCGCAGTAAAAGTATACTGTTTTCCGATCCTGATTATGTCGGCGGCACCGTGCTCGTCGCAAAGGACACCACCCCCGGAAACAAGATCACGTCGATCAGTCAGCTGGCAGGCGCCCGGATCGGCGCGCAGGCAGGAGCCGCGTACGACGTCGTGGCGCAAGAAATGATCCCGGGGTGTAAGATCGAATATTTCAACAGTAATGCTGATCTGGCGCTTGCATTGAATAAGGGAAAGCTCGCCGCCTATATCAACGACGAGCCGATAGCGCGTATGCTCACAAATGATTACACGTCACAAAGGATACTGACGTTATTGAAGGAGGAATCCTATGCGTGGGCAATACCGAAAGTGAACGCAAACAGCGAAAAGCTGCGCAATGATGCCAATGAATTTTTTGCACAGTGTCGTGAGGACGGCACTTTTGATGATATGCGTGAAATTTGGTTAGGCGCGGATCACGAAAAACAAAAGGTGAACTTTGAGGGTCTGACCGGCGAAAACGGCACCCTCACCATGGTGACGGATTCTATCGTCGGCGCACCGTTCATATACATAAAGGATAATGCCTATGCGGGGTACGACGTGGATCTGGCTGTAAGGTTCTGCCGTGCGTACGGTTACGATCTGAAAATAATGGACTGCGATCTGGCAGGAATGTTCAACAACCTTACCGTGGGCAAATGCGATTTCGGCGCCTGCTGTAGCTCAATAACGGAAGAACGAAAGGAAACGATGCTCTTCTCCGATCCTTATTATTCAGGCGGTATCGCGGTGACCGTTGATGACAACCCAACGGAGTCACATACCGATCTGTCGGCGTTTTTCACCTCGATAGCCGAAAGCTTTGATAAAACCTTCATTCGTGAAAAGCGCTACCTGCTCTTCTTTTCCGGCATGGGCACCACGCTGTCGGTCGTCGTGCTGTCCCTTCTGTTCGGAACGACGGTAGGCTTTGCGGCATATCTCATTTACTACCGTTCGGGCAAAATATACCGTAAGTTCATAAATATCCTCATGCGCATCACGGAGAATACGCCCGTCGTCGTTATTCTGATGATACTGTACTACATCATTTTCGGTCATGTGGTCATCAGCGGCACGATCGTGTCGATTATCGGGTTCACGCTGATCTTTGCAGGCTCGGTAGTCGGTGTCATGAAGGTCGGCGTCGATGCCGTCGATGGCGGTCAGCGAGAGGCCGCGTTGGCGCTCGGTTACACGGAAGGCCGCGCTTTTATGAAGGTGATCCTGCCGCAGGCGGCCATCCATTTCCTGCCCGGGTATAAGAGCGCGATCGTACAGCTGATAAAAGGCACCGCCATCGTGGGATACATCGCGGTGCAGGATCTGACAAAGGTCAGCGATATCGTCAGAAGCAGAACGTTTGAGGCATTTTTCCCGCTTATCGTCACGGCGATACTGTATTTTCTGATGGCAGTGATCACGTCGTCGCTGGTAAAGCGCATAGAGCTGAACATCAATCCCACATCACGTAAAAAGATCCGCCTTCTGAAGGGAGTGACAACGAAATGATAGAGGTAAAACACCTTCGCAAGGCTTACGCCGCGGCAACCCCGATAGAGGATATGAACGTGACGATCAACGACGGAGAGGTCGTTTCCGTCATCGGTCCGTCCGGTACGGGTAAATCAACATTCATCCGTTGCATCAACCGTCTGGAAACGCCGACGTCCGGCTCGATCATCGTGGACGGCATCTGCGTAACGGATAAGAAATGCAATCTGAGTGCGGTACGCAAAAAAATGGGCATGGTATTCCAATCTTTCAATCTTTTCGGTCATCTCACCGTAATAGAAAACGTGATGATGCCGCAGATCGACCTGTTGGGTGCTGACAGACAGACGGCGTACAATAAGGCAATGGAGCTTCTGAGGTTGGTGGGTCTTGACGGGCGCGCAATGCAATACCCCCATATGCTGTCCGGCGGTCAGAAGCAACGTGTGGCAATAGCGAGGACGCTGTCCACCGATCCCGATATCATTTTATTCGATGAGCCGACAAGCGCGCTCGATCCGACGATGGTCGGCGAAGTGCAATCGGTCATACGCCGCCTTGCCGAAACGGGCAAGACGATGCTTATCGTCACACATGAGCTGAAATTTGCAAAGGATGTCAGCAGTCGTGTCCTTTTCCTCACAAACGGAGGAATATACGAGGACGGAACGCCGGAGCAGATATTCGACCATCCGCAAAAGGAACTGACACGGCGCTTTATCCGACAGCTCAAGGTCTATGAGCACAAGCCGGACGGCACGGGCTTTGACTTCCCGGCGGTCATAAACGGCATGGAGCAGTTCTGCATCTCAAACCGCATATCACGTGAGCTGACGGGAAAACTGTTGGCGGCGACGGAAGAACTGACGACACAGATCGTAATACCGGAAATCAAAGACGACAGAATATACATCTGCGTGGAATACGACGAAAACAGACAGACTGTATACGCTAAATACCGTTACGGCAAAGACGCGTTCGATCCTCGGTCAAGCGAAAACGCCACCGCGCTCGCCATTCTCGATAAGCAATACGCGGAGCTGGAGCATAACACGTCCGACGGCGACGAGTACGCAAACGAGGTCATTCTGCACATCAGATAAGTCTTACTTCCCTGCCATTCTGAGGCACTTGTGCCGAAGAATCTGATAGAATGTTCGATCACAGACAGGTCATGCGACCGAATACGAAGCAGATTCCTCGCACAGCTCGGAATGACAGCTTTTTGGGCAAACGATCATAGCCCGGCATAACAGAAAAATTCGATTTTTCCATAAATCCATTAGCCATTCCTCAATTTCATTCGTATAAATGTGTGAAAAACAAAACAGGGGGATAACACTGTGAAAACAAAGACAGAGCCGACCAAAATCAAAGAAGAGTTCAGAAATCCCGACGAAAAGTTCGCCGAACTGCCGGACGATAAGCTCGCGCAGGTCGTGGGCGGTCAGCAATGCTCGCATGCGGCAGACGAACAGAGGAGAGAGGAGAATGAGGATATAAGCCGGAATAACGGAGATGGCTCGCACTGATGCCTCCCTACGGGCGGCGATCCGTTGATGAAAGAAATATACGACAGATTTTACTGTTGACCCCGGATGAAAGCTATAACAAATTTCATGCGGAATGGTCAAAAAGGTCTTGCAAAATTGCGGTCGCCGTGATATACTGACCGCATAAAGCGATGAAAAAGCGGCAAAATACCACAGAACATCCAGAGAATCACCGTCGCGGGCTGTAAGCGGTGATATGTATAGGTATCGCGCCTTTCACTTTGGAGCTTCGCGTATGAAAGTGCGCGACGGTTTGCCTCCGTTACGGGCGTGAGTGTCCGACTTTCGTCGGGAATATGGGTGGTAACACGGAGTTCGCTTCGCCCCTTGCGTAACAGTAAGGGGCGTTTTTTATTTTCTCCGCCGCACCTCCGTGATCTGACATCGGAAAAAATACAGATTATATAAAAGGAGCAGACAATGAAAGAACAAATCGAAAAGGTCAGGCTTTCCGCATTGGAAGAGCTGAAAAATGCCGTCGATATTGAGGCCGTCAAGGTCAAATATCTCGGCAAAAAAGGCGAACTGACACAGCTTCTGCGCGGCATGGGACAGGTAGCCCCGGAGGAAAGACCGCAGATAGGCCAGCTGGTCAATGACGTCCGCACCGTGATCGAAAACGCGATCAATGAGAAAATGACGGCGCTCAAGGCACAGGAAACAGAACGCAAACTGCGCAGTGAGGCGCTGGATGTAACGGTCCCGGGCAAAAAGATACCCGTGGGGCACCGTCACCCGTTGGCACAAACGGAAAAAACTCTGCGCGATATATTCGTGGGGCTGGGCTTCACCGTAGCTGAGGGTCCGGAGGTCGAATACGACTACTATAACTTTGAGGCGCTCAACCTGCCTAAAAATCACCCCGCGCGCGACACGCAGGATACGTTTTACATCACGGACAATATACTGTTGCGTTCACAGACTTCTCCTGTTCAGGTGCGCACAATGGAGCAGACGCGCCCGCCGATACGCGTTATCTCGCCCGGCCGCGTTTACCGCGCCGATCCCGCCGACGCATCTCATTCGCCGATATTCCACCAGGTTGAAGGCCTTGTCGTCGATAAGGGCATCACGATGAGCGATCTGAAGGGCGTATTGGAGCTTTTTGCAAAGAGAATGTTCGGTGAGCAGACAAAGATCCGTTTCCGTCCGCACCACTTCCCGTTCACTGAGCCGTCGGCCGAGGTTGACGTTTCGTGCTTCGTCTGCGGCGGCAAGGGTTGCCGTCTGTGCAAGGGAGAGGGCTGGATAGAGATATTGGGTTGCGGCATGGTGCATCCGTTCGTGCTGGAAAACTGCAATATCGACCCGCGTGAATACTCAGGCTTTGCATTCGGCATGGGCATCGAGCGTATCGCGATGATACGCCTCGGCATCAGCGATATGCGCCTGCTGTATGAAAATGATGAGAGATTCCTCTCTCAGTTCTGATTGGAGGTAGTGTAAATGGTATTATCAAGAAATTGGCTGACGGATTTTGTCAACACGACCGATATAGATATCAAGGAATTCTGCGACAGGATGACCGACACCGGCTCAAAGGTCGAAACGTATGAAAACACGGGCGATGAGATCGACAACGTGCGGGTAGGTCTGATCGAAAAGATCGAAAAGCACCCAGACGCCGAAAAGCTTGTCGTTTGTCAGGTCAATTGCGGCGAAAAGACACTGCAGATCGTCACGGCGGCAAAGAACGTATTTGAGGGTGCGATCGTGCCTGTATGTTATTGCCCGCAAAACGAAAAGCGCGTGACAAAGCTGCACGGCGGCACGGAAATCAAGACGGGCAAGCTGCGCGGCGTCGTTTCAGAGGGTATGTTCTGTTCGATCGAGGAGCTCGGTCTGACGACGCACGATATGCCCGACGCCGCCACCGACGGCATACTCATACTCAACGGCATGGACGCAAAGCCCGGCGATGATATCAAGGACGTGCTCATGCTCAACGATGACGTTATCGACTATGAGATCACACCAAACCGCCCCGACTGCCTTTCCGTCATCGGTCTGGCGCGCGAGGCATCCGCGACATTCGGCAGAAAGCTGACGATCCCGACGCCCTCAGTCAAGGAGTCCGGCGACGACATCAATAAATACATTTCAGTCAGAATAGACGACAGCGAAAAGTGCTTCCGCTATACGGCAAGGGTCGTCAAAAACGTGAAAATCGCCCCGTCGCCTCTGTGGATGCGTATGCGTCTGCGCGCGGCAGGCGTCCGCCCGATAAATAATATCGTCGATATCACCAATTACGTGATGATCGAATACGGTCAACCGATGCACGCGTTTGACTATGAGTGCATCGACGGCAATCAGATCATCGTCCGCACCGCCGGCGACAAGGAAATATTCCGCACGCTGGACAGCCAGGAGCGTGAACTGGAAAGCGATATGCTGGTCATCGCAGACGGCAAGAAGCCTGTCGGCATTGCCGGAGTCATGGGCGGCGAAAACAGCGAGATCACAGAAAGCACAAAGACCGTCGTATTCGAAGCGGCAATGTTCTTGGGTTCATCGGTCAGGATCACCGCAAAGAAGCTGGGTATGCGCACCGAGGCATCGTCAAGATTTGAAAAAGGTCTTGACAGCGAAAACACTCTTCCGGCGTTGGAGCGCGCGTGTGAGCTGATCAATCTGCTGGGTGCGGGCGACGTAGTCAGCGGTATCATAGACGTATATCCCGTGAAAAAGCCTGTCGCCACGGTAGAATTCGAGCCGGACAGGATCAACGCTTTCCTCGGCTTCAATCTTTCGCGCGATGAGATGGTCGCGATGCTGACCTCCCTTGAATTCCGCGTTGACGGCGACACGATCTACGTTCCGTCATACCGCGACGACGTGCGTTGCATGAACGACGTCGCCGAGGAGGTCGTTAGAATGTACGGCTATAATAAGGTCACGTCATCCTCAATAGTTTCGGCTATGACGCAGGGCGGACTGACGCCGAAGCAGAGCTTCACCGACGATGTACATTCGCTTCTCGTCGGCGCCGGACTTGACGAGATCTACACGTTCTCGTTTATGAGCGCGCGTCTGTACGACAAGTGCGGTATGGCTCCGGATGACGAACGCCGTCAGTCGGTCGAGATCATGAATCCGTTCGGCGATGACACAAAGACGATCCGCACGACGCTGATCCCGACGCTGTTGGAGGTTTTGCAGACGAACTGCTCGCGTTCAAATCCGAGGGTCGCGCTGTATGAGATCGGCAAGGTGTTCCTGCCGCGCGATGGCGTGGTGACGAATATCCACGGGCTGGAGGGCTCATTGCCTGACGAGCGCCGTCATATCAGCATCGGTCTGTATAAGGCAGGCGATTTCTATACTCTCAAGGGAATCATAGAGAATATCATGGCATACGCCGGCATCGACGCTTCATACGTCGCGGTCAGGAACGATCCGACGTATCACCCCGGCAGATGTGCCGCCGTCACGGTGGGCGACAAGTGCGTCGGCAAGTTCGGTCAGCTGCATCCCACGGTCGCCGGCAACTATGCGTTTGACGCCGAGGTCTATATCGCCGAGCTGGACCTTGAGGATATCTACGACCTTTCGGATATGGTGAAAAAATATACGCCCATGCCGAAATTCCCTGCCACGACGCGTGATTTCTCATTCGTGTGCGATGAGACGATCGAGGTCGGCACCATTGAGTCCGCAATGCGTCAGAGCAAGGCGGGCAAGGTCATAGAAAGCATCACGCTTTTTGACATTTATCGCGGCGCACAGCTTGGCGAGGGCAAAAAGAGTGTTTCGTTCTCTGTCTCTCTCCGCGCTTCAGACCGTACGCTGACAGTCGAGGAGGCCGACAACTTCGCCGAAAAGATACTTGCAAATGTTGAGGCAAAGCTCGGTATCACGATCAGAAAATAAGAATTACGCCTCCCGCGACCGCGGGAGGCGTTACATTAGCATGAGAAAAACCGGGGAAGACGCGTCTTTCCCGGTTTATTTTCAGTGTCAGACCGTCATCCCGCAAAGCTATACGTGCCGCTGGGGACAGTCAGATAGAATTCACCGTTGCGTGAGCCGGATGAAAAGCTTTCGATAGCCTTGACTTCATCGACCGTCAGCGTAGTCGCATATTTCTCCGGCAGGTAAAGCGTAGCCGTGCAACCGAACGGCACCTTGACGTTCACGGTCAGCTTACCGTCGCGGTTAGCCCAATAGCACTCGACCTTACCGTACATACTGTCATGAGATGCCGACGCGCTCTCCATGCCACAGCTGACCGCGGGACGGAGAATGGTATTCTTGAATCCGGGCTCGTTCTCATCGGGCGAAATGCCGCCGACGTATTTATATAAGAACGCCGAAAGATCAGAGAACATATGGTGGTTATGTGAGCCGCCGCCGTTCCAACATTCCCACAGCGTCGTCGCGCCCAGCTCTATCCAGCGCTGGCATCCGGGGAACGTGCGCTGTGCTATCATATCATAGCCCACGTTGCCGTTTCCGCTCGCGCCGAGCGAGTGCATGACGAACTTATTGCCGAGAACACCGAAATCAAGGTGATTTCCGTTGCGGCGCACCTGTTCGATCAGCTTGTCGATAAGGCCCTGCTTCTCATCCGGCTCATAAAGTCCGAAATATAGCATGACGCCCGTCGCCGTCTGACAGTCGCCCTTCACGAGATTCTGCGATTTATCGTAGAATTTTTCGCGGAACACCGCCTTGATCTTCTGCGCGAGCGCGGAATAATACTCCACGTCGTCGTCCTTACCGAGCAGAGCGGCGATTTTCGCCACCGTCTTTGCGGCGTTATAGAAAAATCCGGTATCACTGACCTCTACGGGGCATTTGTATGCGCCCATATTTTTGCTGATCGCGGGTCCCTCAAACGGCCAGCACCAATCGCCGGTGCCGTAATGCAGGGTATAATCCTCCGTCATCCCCTCCATGAAATCACAGTTGCGGCGGATGGCGTCATAGTTGATCTTCAGTATATCCTCGTCGCCGTTATACAGCCAGATATTGTACGGCACGGTGATGAGAGCGCTCGACCAATCGGGGCCCATCAAACCGTAATAACCCCAGCCCGTGGACGGCACCACGCACGGTATCTGACCGGCGGGACGCTGTGCCGTGCGCATATCCTTGCTCCATTTTGAAAGGAAAGCGCGCGTGCCGAAGTTGATCAGCATCTGCTCGCATGACAGTGCGGTATCGCCCGTCCAACCGTTCTTTTCGCGGTGCGGGCAATCTGTCGGGACGGAATGCATATTCGATATCGTCGCCCAACGGCACAGGTGCTGGACCTTATTCAGAAGCTCATCAGAGCAGCTGAATTTGCCTATATTGCCGACGTCGGTGCATAGTGCGACAGCCGTGATCTCATCGGGCGACGGCTCATAATCGATGCCGGTGATCTCAACGTACTGAAAGCCGTGATATACGAATATCGGCTCCCAATTTTCGGGCCCGTCGCTCTTTTTTATGTATTTATCGGTCTGGAAGCCGTTTGAACGCACAAATCCGCCGATAGGCGTCTGATCTACCTCGCCGTCATCGGTGAGAACGTCGGAGTATCTCATCGTGATCTCCGTATCAGCGGCGCCGCGCAATGTATAACGGCATCTGCCCGCCATATTCTGCGGGAATTCGACTATCCAACCGTTGGCGCCCTTACGTATTTTTGACGGCAAGAAGGTCTTATATACCCTGATCGGCTGCATGGGCTGAGCCTCAAGCAGGCCGCCGGGGCTCTTCACTATCTTTGTGCCATCCCACGCGGTGTCATCATAATCGTAATCCTTCCAATTTCCCAATTCCAGACGCGCGTCGTAATGCTCACCGTTTCTGATTCCGTTGAATATGATCGGGCCGCGACTGCCGCGCCACGAGGTGTCGGAGGTGACGGTTTCGACCGTGCCGTCGGCAAACGTCATTTTCAGCTCACAGATCAGTTTAGGCCAATGGCGCCACGTTGCCGCGCGCGTATTCCACGGGTCCTCGGCAAAGCAGTTATACCAGCCGTTACCGAGCACGACGGCAAGCGCGTTCTTGCCCGCCCTTATCATAGAGGTGACGTCGTATGTAAGGTACATATCCGTCTTTGAAAAATCGGTAAACGCGGGCGACAGCGTGTCGTTGCCCGTCTTTTTGCCGTTGACATAGCTTTCGAAATATCCGAGGCCGCAGATGGAAAGGTAAGCACTGACGGGTGTTTTCTCCTCATTGAAGGTCTTCCTGAGGTAAACCGCGCCAAAGGCGTCGCCCTCGCGGTTGACGTATCTCGCGCTTATCCATTTGCCCTGCCAACGCTCACCGAGCTTGCCGGTAACGAATTTTGCCTCAGCGCACGCACTGTCGCCGAGCACCGACGTGACGTCAACCGTCCACACGTACTTCGTGACAGGCTCCGGCACCTGCCCGCCGTAAGCGATATGCAGCTTCTGCTCTGATGTGACGTCGCCTGTATCCCACACGAGATTTTCATCCGAGACGCTGACGCGGTATACACGTATGCGTGCGGTTTTCTGCTTATCGCCGTTTTTGAAATCGCCGACCTTGTACGAGAAATGCGGCAATGTATCGACAGCGCAATCGTCCGTCAGATAATTAACACTGAGATCGTAAAGTTTCATAGGCCCTCCTTAAATAATGATAAGTTCTTTGGGGCTGTGAGTGATATCGACAGTGCCCTCCTTTGTTACCTGTATCATATCCTCTATACGCACGCCGAAGCGTCCCTTGAGATATATTCCCGGCTCTACCGTTACGACATGACCGACACCGAGGATCATATCATCCGGCGCGGCGGATGAGAAGCGCGGCTCCTCATGGATATACAGACCCACACCGTGACCGAGGCTGTGACCGAACGTGCCGCGATAACCGGCATTGTCGATGATGTCGCGTGCCGTCTTATCGACGAATGAGCATCTGACACCGGCGACTGCCGCCGCGATGCCCGCAAGCTGAGCCTTCAGCACCGTGTTGTACACGTCCTTCATCTCATCCGTCGGGTTGCCGATGCAGACCGTGCGCGTCATATCGGAGCAATATCCGTTATATACGCAACCGAAATCCATCGTCAGAAAGCCCTTCTGCAATTTTTCTCCGCACGGTACGCCGTGCGGACGGCTGGAATTTGTGCCGCTGACCGCGATCGTTTCAAAGCTGGGGCAAGTTGCGCCGAGTCGCTTCATGCGGTACTCCAGCTCCGCGGCGACCTCGATCTCCGTCATTTCCGGGGTTATGAGCGCGACCGTTTCGGCAAATGCCTTATCGGTTATATCCTGCGCGGCTCTGATGGCGGCCAGCTCCTCGTCGTCCTTATACTCACACAGCTTCGTGATCACGTTGCCGATCGGCACGAATGTGACCTCAGGGTAGACAGACTTCAGTCTGTCGAGGTCGGCGACGGTGAGTTTGTTCTGCTCAAATGCGACTGTCTTTACGTTCTCATCGACGATGATGGCCTTGATCTCCGTGCTGACTCTGCCCGACGGCATCACGACCTTTACGCCGACTGCCTGCTTTTCCGCCGCCTCAATATAACGAAAGTCCGCATACAGCGTTCCGCCGCGGCGCGTTACGAATACCGTGCCGTCAGTCGCCGGAAATTTCGTCAGATACAGTCTGGTCTTCTCATCGGTGGTGATGAACGCGTCAATGCCCTCCGGCATCGCGGCAATGAATTTTTCTATTCTCGTCATGATATATCCCCCAAAAAATTAGATTGTTCAATAATCGACGATGTCAGAGCCGGACAGTGCCGCCATACCGTAGCGGAATGCCTCTATCGCCGTTCTGCGCTCCTTTTCGTCCTCGCTTTTCATCTTCGGCCACAGCTCACGGAAGAACGCGCCGCGTATCGAAATATCGTTCAGCAGGTCCTTATAATTCAGCGTGGGCATAGTCTTATCATAGTATTCAAGGTAGTAAACGCCGAACGTCTGTGCCGTCAGCTTTCTCGCGTCAAGGGCAAATTCCTCAGATACGCTGCCGGTGAATGTGAGCCGCAGTACGGTGTCAGAGCCGACGCCGTGATCGGTCAGTACCCTGCGGGCCTTTTCTATTGCCTCGTTGGTAGACGTGGCGGCGGTGATGTCCACGTCGAATTTTTCATATCTTCTGTGCGAGAAGCGTTTGAGCGCGAAATCCAGCCGGGCACCGGAGCGCGATGTCGTAGTCTTGCAGACGATGGCCCCCTTTATTCCGCATTCGTCGAACGAACGCCCCTCCAGACAGCCGCTGTACGCGTAATATGTGTGACCCGCCAGCTTTACGTCGCCGCCGGCGTGGATGTGACCGAGTGCCACATAGTCAAATCCGCTTGCCGCGATATCGGCGACCGTCATCGGACAATTGTCTGACGTGGCAGACGTCATGTCGGCGTGCGCGGCAAGGATATTTATGCGCTCGGAATTCAGATTGAGCTTAACCTCGCGCAGGGGATTGGTTTCCATCTTGCTGTCACAGAACGCGTATCCGTAAACGTCGATGCCGATATCGTCAAAGCGGAAGCACGACAGCTCATCCGAGTCGAAAATATACACGTTATTCGGGAATTGGACCTTTTTGTACGGGCTTTTCGGTCCTATCGGATCGTGATTTCCGGGTGCTATGACGAATTTGCAGTCGGGATTCTGCTCAAACTGCGATACGATCAGCTCCATCGTTTCCTTTGTCACAAATCCGCAGTCGAACAAGTCGCCGGAAATTATCACCAGATCAAAATGCTCCGTCTTCGCGTACATCATCAGCGACGTGAACGTGACGCGCAATTCGTTTATTCTGACCTGCGCCTTTTGCACGTCCAACAGCGAGGACGGTGGGTCGAGATGGATATCAGCGGTATGCAGTATCTTTGCCATAATTGCCTCCGTTAAAATGCTATTGTCTGAGTATATACGGCCTTTTTGGTCGTTTCGTCGATATCGGTCATAAGCCCGTGCGCCGTAACGGGATTATCGGACAGAATAAACCGTACCGGCATATTTTTCGTCAGTTTTTCTATTATGCACTCCGGCGTCAGCCCCAGCACCGACTCATCCGGTCCGCACATACCGGCATCCGTGATGTACGCGGTGCCTTTCGGCAATATGCGTTCATCCGCCGTCGGCACGTGCGTATGTGTGCCGCATATCATCGTTACGCGCCCGTCAAGGTAATGTGCCATCGCGTTCTTTTCCGACGTGGTCTCCGCGTGCAGGTCCAGCAACGATATATCGTATTTCCCCGCCGTAGCGGAAAGTATCTTATCGACCGTGCGGAAGGGATTGTCCAGCGGCTCCATCATCACGACGCCCAGCACGTTGATGACGAGGATGGAAAATTTTCCCGTGCGTCTGATCGTATATCCGACACCGGGCACCTCCGGCGGATAGTTTGCGGGACGAATTATGTCATCGTTTTCGTCCAGCATATCCTTTGCCATCATCTTTTTGAATACGTGATTTCCCGTCGTCAGTATGTCGCATCCGCCCGCCAACAGCTTACCCGTCTGCTCACGGTCGATGCCGTTTCCCTGCGCGCAGTTTTCGGCATTTGCCACCACGAAATCTATTTTATTGTCATTACGGTACTGCCACAGATGCGATGATACATAATCGGCCGCCTGCGGTCCATTGACGTCGCCTAAAAACAGAACTCTGTACACACGGTCCTCCGGTGAATTTATTCAATACACATTATATCACATAAATAGTCAAAAGACAATCCTTATTCGGATATATTCGGAGTTTTATCGGGATATCGTTACATTTGTGTTACAAAAGCCTGCCGACGATTGACTGCGCGCGCATATTATGATATAGTTTTCGTATATTGCCCTTGACAGGTCTCTCATCATACACACAAACAACAGTTTACCGTCGGACCGTTACTCCGTCGGCAGGAAAGAAAAAATGGAAAAGACAAAAGAAGAAAAAAAACAAAAAAAAGAACAGTTCAGGCGCAAGGCCGCGCTTGTCTGGCAATTTTTGAAGGGCAGTCGCCTTTTGTTCATCGCGAGCATCCTCTGTACCGGCATCATGTCGCTGTGCGATATGATAAACCCGCAGATAATCAGAGCCGCTGTCGATAACGCCATAGGCGGCAAAGAGCCGAAATTTTCCGACACCGTCATGAAGATCGTCGATAGCTTCGGCGGGTTTGAGTACCTCGGCAGGCATTTGTGGCTGATGGCAACGGCCATAGTCATAGTCGCCGCGGTTCGCGTCCTGTCGCAGTACCTGTTCCGCGTTTCCAACACGGCGGCATCCGAAACGCTCGTCAAAACGATGCGCGACCGGCTGTTTTCGCACATTGAGTCACTGCCGTTCGGCTGGCACAGGAAAAACCAGACCGGCGATATTATCCAGCGTTGTACGTCCGATATCGACACGATGAAAAACTTCGTTTCCGAGCAATTGACGTCAATATTCAGGATAATCATCATGCTGACGCTGGCGATCGTATTCATGCTGTCGATGAACCCGTGGCTGACGCTCATAGCGATAGCGCCGATGCCGGTAATACTCGTATATTCCTTGCTGTTCCATAACAAAATAGCGAGCGGATTTACGAAATGCGACGAAAACGAGGGTATACTCTCGGCGATGGCACAGGAAAATCTGACCGGTGTGCGCGTGGTGCGCGCGTTCGGCAGAGAAAGATACGAGCGCGACCGCTTTGAGAAGCATAACGAATACTATACGGGCCTGTGGGTACACATGGCCAAAACGATGGCTCGTTTCTGGTCCACGTCCGATATCATCGTCGGCTTGCAGATGGTGCTGGTCGTCGTATGCGGAGTTTTGTTCTGCATAAACGACAAAATGACGCCGGGCGAATATATTTCGTTCGTTTCGTATAACAGTCTTTTGGTATGGCCCGTTCGTCAGCTGGGCAGAATGATATCCGAAATGAGCAAGGCCGGCGTTTCGATAGACAGGATCCAATACATAATGGAATCCGAGCCGGAGCATGACAGGCCGGATGCCTGTGAGCCGGATATGACCGGCGATATCTCATTCAATCACGTGAATTTCGGTTATGAGGGTTGCCCACAGAAGCTGTTTGACGTCAATTTTACGATCAAATCCGGCACCACGTTGGGAATTCTGGGCGGTACGGGTTGCGGAAAATCGACACTTATGTCACTGCTGGACAGAATGTATGAGATACCCGAAGGCAACGGCTCGATAACGATCGGCGGCGTCGATATACGCGATATAAAGGCATCGCATCTGCGCAAAAACATCGGTATGGTATTGCAAGAGCCGTTTCTGTTCTCGCGCTCGATCTCCGATAACATCGCGATCGCGCTGGAGGACGGCAAGGATATGGATAAGATACGCGAGGCGGCGCAGGCGGCGTGCCTTGACGAAACGGTTAGCTCATTTACAAAGGGCTACGATACTTTCGTCGGGGAACGCGGCGTGACCCTGTCCGGCGGGCAGAAGCAGCGCACCGCGATAGCACGCACGTTGATCGGCAATACGCCGATAATGATTTTCGACGACTCGTTGTCTGCGGTCGATACCGAAACAGACGCAAAAATACGCGCGTCGTTGCAGGCACGCTTCGGTACGGCGACGATCATACTGATCTCCCACCGTATCACCACGCTGTGCCATGCAGACAATATAATAGTCCTCGATCACGGCAAAATAGCCGAGCAGGGCACACACGAACAGCTGAAAAAGGCAGGCGGCATATATCAGAGGATCTACAATATACAGTCGCTGTCAGCAGAGGAGGCGTCGGTATGAGCACGGAAAACAAAGATAAAACCGCTTCCCTGCCGTTTTTCGGCATCGGTAAAATAATACCGTATATGAAAAAATACCGCAACATGATCATAGCAATGATCATCTGCGGTCTGATAGGAAGTCTGACGGATATCATTCTGCCGCTGTTCCGCGAATACGCGCTGAATCACTACATAGGCGATCGCACGACAGATACGCTGATCGTATTCATCATATTGATCGTAGCGACGGTCCTGCTGTCGGGTACGGTCAATTACATCTCTTGTTCGTTCGCATTCCGCAACGAGGTCTGCATCAATAAGGACCTGCGCAACACGGCATTCAACCACCTGCAAACGCTGTCGTTCTCATATTTCAATCAGAACAGCGTCGGATATATCCACGCGAGGATCATGAGCGACACGTCGCGTATCGGATCATTGGCATCGTGGACGATAATGGATTTCGTATGGCATACGTCGTACCTGGTCGGCGTCGTCGCGGTCATGTTCATAAAGAACGCGAAGCTGACGCTGATGGTGCTGTGCATCGTGCCGATCATATCGGTGCTGTTCGCAATATTCCAGGGCAAGCTCGTCCGCGTAAACCGCGAGATCAGAGAGATAAACTCTACGATCACGGGTGATTTCAATGAGGGCATCACCGGCGCGAAGACGATAAAGACGCTGGTCGTAGAGGATAAGATCGAACGCGAATTCCGCGACGATACGAAAAAAATGAAGTCAAAGACAGTTCATGCGGCGCGTCTGCGCGGACTTTTCGCATCGACGATGCATTTTGCGTCCTCGCTGGCACTCGCGATAGTATTGTGGCGCGGCGGATACATAGCGGAAAGCGAAATAGGCACGTTCTCGGTATTCATGTCGTACGCCGAGGGCATGATGGAGCCCGTGCGTTGGCTGATCGACGCCATTTCCGATCTCATTACCACACAGGTCAATATCGAACGCTTTACAAGGCTTGTCGAAACGGAGTCCGACGTCAAAGACACCCCCGATGTAATAGAGAAATACGGCGACAGCTTTGATCCCAAAAGGGAAAATTGGGAGGAGCTGCGCGGCGACATAGAGTTCAAGGACGTCAGCTTCCGCTACCCCGACGGCGATGAATACGTGCTGGAGAATTTCAATCTGAAAATTCCGTACGGATCGAATATCGCAATAGTCGGCGAAACGGGCGCAGGGAAATCGACGCTGGTCAATCTGGTCTGCCGCTTCTTTGAGCCGACGACGGGGCAGGTGCTCATCGACGGGCGCGACGCACGTGAACGCTCACAGCTGTGGTTGCATTCCTCGATCGGCTACGTTTTGCAGACACCGCATCTTTTCTCAGGTACGATAAGGGAAAACCTGCTGTACGGCAATCCGAATGCGACCGACGCGGACATAACTCGCGCCATTGATTTGGTCAGCGCGAACGACGTGATCGCCAATCTGGAAAAGGGGCTTGACAGCGACGTCGGCGAGGGCGGCGACCTGTTATCCACCGGCGAAAAACAGCTGATCTCATTTGCGCGCGCGATACTCGCCGATCCGAAGATACTCGTTCTGGATGAGGCAACGGCTTCCGTCGACACGATAACGGAGCAAAAGATCCAATCCGCGATCGACACGATCATACGCGGACGCACGTCGTTGGTTATCGCGCACAGACTGTCCACGGTCAAGAACGCGGACCTCATTCTCGTCGTCAAGGACGGCAAGATCATAGAACAGGGCAAGCACACCGATCTGATCGCGGAAAAGGGATATTATTATCAGCTTTACACGCGCCAATACGAAGACGAGGCGACGGGCAAGGCCCTTGCATAAAAACAACGGTGTGATCCGATCACGGATCACACCGCTTTTGTTTTATCTTTCACACGGCACTATGCAATCGTACCGTATCGCCTTGCCGCGCAATGAATACGAGGGGGTACGACCGGCTAAGAATTCGCCTTTGGCGGGGCGCTTGATGACGATCTTTTTCGGTGCGAGCGCAAAGGCGGCATTCAGCATTTCGTCCTGCACGTCGCACGGCCGCTCCAACCGGTGTATAAGCTGGAATTTCTTTTTGACCAGCGCGCTTTTCTGCCTCTCCGGGAACATCGGGTCCAACAGTATCACGTCCGGTGAAGACGTCATTTTTTTCATTGCCTCTATGCTGTCGCCGCGCACGAGGGTCATCCTGCCGACCGCGTCGGCAAGTTCGGGCACCTTCGCGGCGCGGCGCATCGTATCGTCCAACAGCTCCGCGATCACGCCGTCGTACTCATACATCGTGACGTGAAATCCGGCGGCGGCAAGCAGAAGTGAGTCCTCACCCATACCGGCCGTCGCGTCAAGCGCAGTGGGTTGCTCCGCCTTTACCCGTGCGGCGCGCACCAACAGCTCACCGCCGAGATTGTTCCGCCTCAGACGCGGTATATCATCTGTAAAGTCGCCGCGCATCGTCTGTCTGCCGTCTGTCAAAGACAGACCCTGTGCCGTCAGATACAGCACCGGATTTCCGTCTGTCTGCGGCTCACCGCGGCATATCGCGATGCCGAGACGTGCGGCTGTGTCCTCGGCGCGGTCTATATCCGCACCCTCCGCGACGTATATCGTTCCGACCGCGTTCACGACCTTACCCTCCTTTTGTCAAATCTCATTCCCGTTGTTCAGACGCTCTGCGCTCAAAAAACCGTTTTTATTCTATGTTGCAAATAAGACTGCAATTCTTTCCGTTGTGATAAACCCGATCATAACGAAACTCGATTTCTTTTTTGAATATCGGCCCATTGACCACAATGGTGTGATATTCGCCATTCTCTCCGCAAACATCGACACCGCCGACCGCCTGCGCAAGCTCATCATCGGTCAGCCCCGCGAGTTTTTCCCTCTTGCATTTCTTTATACGAGTGAAAGCGGAAAATGGCTACTGTTTCCGCAAAAAATTGCACCGCTTTTCATTCTTCGGGGTTTTTATAACGACCCATTACATTGTACAACAAAATCGTGAATTTTTCCACCCCCCTGACAAAAAAATGAGGAGACAACTGCCTCGCGGCCTTTGCCTCCGTTTTTCTTTACTGTTTTTTTCTGCTTTGCGATAACAGCCAATCCATCAGCTCCGGCTCGGCGTACGCATTCAGCCATACGTTGTGACCCACGCCCTCATAATACCGGGCGCGTATCTTCTTTCCGCCCGCCGCCTTTATAGCCTGCTCCATATCGTGCGTACCCTTTGGCGGGACGGTCCCGTCGTCCTCTCCGTGCATCGCCCAAATGGCGATATCCGTCAATTTATACGCCAGCGACGGGATACCCGATCCGCAGACGGGGACAGCCGCCGCAAAGACCTCCGGCCAACGTGCCAGCATCTCCCACGTTCCGTATCCGCCCATCGAAATTCCGGAAATATACACGCGATCTTCATCGACCGAGTCCATCGCGATATATTCATCCAATAGCTTCTTTGCCGCGGCAAGCGAAATCGTCGGCTCCGGCGTCAATTCACGTGAGCCTGTTTTCCACTTCTGATCTATCGGCACCCAATTGTACCGTGCGGGGTTGGCGAGGCATTGCGGTGCGATCACTATCAGCCTGTCGCACTCGACTGCCAGCTCGACCATCTTATTCGCACCGCCTAAAACGCGTATCTGTTGCATATTGTCGGTGCCGCATTCGCCGAATCCGTGCAAAAACAGCAACAGCGGATATTTTTTATCCGGTGAATAATCCGACGGCAGATACGCACGATACGGCAGTGTCAGACTTTCGCCGTCGGGGGCCGTATACGTAATGCTTTCATACGTCATTTTGTCCACGCCGGCGATCTCATCGTTCATTTCTATCGCACGGTCATAGATACGCACCTCATCGACAGCGCCGAAAAACTGGTTGTTTTCACCGCCGTCGCCTATTATCAGATCATACTCGTTCGTCATGTCAACGGACGGCGCCACGCACTGATATTTTCCGTCAACGTAAAATGAAATCCGGCGCGTTTCGCCGTTCTGCACGGCAGTCAGTCTGTGCCATTCGCCGTCGGCAGTGACCGACGCCACGGCATTATAACAGCCGGTGCCGCCGTTGCCGGTCATGCCCAATGCGTAATGTCCGTCACCGCTGATCCAAAAGCCGAGATACCTGAACGAATGAGCCTTGACGTCAAGCCCCTTATGCATCACGCACGGCCACACACCGCGCTGACGCGAGGTAAGCCTGCACCACGCCTCAAACGTAAAGCTGTCGGTGCACGTGAAATTCATCCACGGCGCGTTTTTGACTACGACCTTCTGCCCCGCCTCGGTGAATTCGATTCCGTTATATATGACGCCCTTTACGACGCTCGGTGTGCCGATGACCTCCGCGTCGCGGCCGTTGCCGCTGACGTCACGGACTATGCCGTCGTCGATCGAGTCAAACGCCCAATGAGCCAGCAGGCCGTCCTCTTTTTCATACTCGTATTTTACCTCATCAGAGGCTGTTTCTGTGATTTTTGCCATTTTTACCCTCTATCTGACCTCAATTATTTCATGTATTCCGATCTTCGGCACCACCGTGCTGACTGTGTCGCCGTGCTTTTCGATTTTCAAATTCTCACCCGACGGCCTCAAAATGAGCTTTTCCGGCTCAAAGCCGAGATTCAGATCGAGCTTTACGCCGTACTGCGGCACGATCTCATCAAATGAGTTGACCGAGTCGGAATTATGCGCGCCGAGCGTGGAGATCAGCTGTATATACGTTATCCCGTCACGGCGCGTCGAAACGACGTTGACGCAGTGGGTATCGGTGACGCGTGCGGTCGGCGTATAAAGTCCGAATAATTTTTCTGCCAGCTTGCGCCCCGCGATGGTGCGGAAGCGGTAATAACCGCCGCCGATGTCGCCGCCGATGAGCACGATCCTGCCCTTTCCGAACGGTATGACGGTCGCGAATTTTCCGCCGCCAACAGTCGCCCATTCCTCACCGACGTTCACGGAATACGACGCGCAACCGCACTGATCATCCTCATCATCGAACATGAAATGCGCGAGCGGCGAATCGGAATTCGGTGTCAGAACGATGCCGTCAAGCGCAAAGCGCGATATCGTCTTATCGCCGCCCAGCACGAGGTTTCCGCCGTTTTCGGCATATTTTTTCAGCACCGCGACGTCCTCATCGGTGTACTCGGTGCATATCTGCGGACACACGACGACGGGATACCTGTCGATGCGGTCAAACAGATTGTGCTCCGAACGTATCTCATACGAATGTCCGGCGTCGCCGAGTAGCTTACACCATCCGCGTATCGAATAATAATAATCGTGGCAACCGAACAGTGCCTCCTCCGGCAGGGAAACGCCGTGATCGTACGAGGAATTGAATATCACAACATTCGGGATTATCTCATTGCGGAAGCAATATTCCTCACGCGCACGGCAGAATTCGGCAACGGGCTTCATTTTGCGGATGTAATCCATATTCGGCGTGCCGATCTGATCCTGGCAGATATAGGCCTGGAAGCCGCCGCCGAGTGCGATAATCGCCGCCGCCTCCTGCATGAGCTGTACGGGGTGCTTCCTTGATGAGCTGATGATCTTTTTCTGTCTGTCGACGCGCCTGCGGAACGTCCATGCCATGAGGTCCCACGGCTTGCCCTGTGCCGCCATTATCCTGCCGCTGAACGACGCGCCGTCAAACGAATCGTTCGGCGAATAATCGCCCGACAGATAATCCAACGGCACGCTGACACGGCGCGGAAGCTGTTCCGTGAACAACCAATTGCTGGTCACCTGAAATTCCGGGCATTTATCGTGAGCAGCGTTCGTATACCGCGCCACATAATCAAGAAACGCCTCGCGGCAGAATTCGCGGTAACGGTCATAATACGGCATACCGATATGCAGGTCATCCTCAGTCAGTCTTACGCCGGTCTTATCGTAAAAGGCGTCAAGCGCGCGCTGACCGTGCTCCAATTCCGCCGCCCAACAATCGCCGTCCACCCATATCCCGTCGACGCCGTAATCGATCAGCTCATATATCTGCGGGATCATCAGCTTGTCCACGTAATCGCTGAATACCGACGTGAAAATATGCTCATCGGGTGTGCCATCGCAACGTATCTTCACACATTCGGGGTGAGAACGCGCATAACAGGTGTCCCATATTCCGGAATAATGCATATACAGCGCGACGTCGTTTTCGGCGGTCGTTTCACGCCACAGCCTCAATGGGTCGCCGCAGCATTCACCGGCGGGCGTCCCCACCTTCGTCGGGTACGACGAATATCCGGGATGGCCCTTGCAGTCTATCTGCAAATAGTCGGGACGAATCAGCTTGCATATTTCGTCGATATCCTCACGGCGAAGCTTTTCCCCGATTTTTCTCCCCGCTACGCCTGCGGGCGTCGCGTGAAAGTCAAAGTGCAGTCCGAAAAAACTGTCTGCCCTGCGTTTTTTCATATCAATCCTCCGATAATGACATGTTCAATCTGATGACGCCGTCGATGCCGTCGATACGGTACCCTTTTCCCGTCTTTTCGGCACGGCCGTCGATCCCAACGGAATAGCTCAGTCCGTTATGCGTATACGTCACACGGTCGTTTTGCACAGTGATACCCTCGCGCACGGACGGCTTTGCCTCAAAGGTCAGCGACGCACCGCGTACCGTGATACACGATTCGTCCAGCTCTATCGCGACGTCGCCGCTTGCCGAGCTTGCCGTAACGGTAAAGCTGTCGCCGTGCGCCGACAGAACGATATTCTCAAACGTGCCGTCGAGGCTGATGATGCCGTCGTCGTTTTCGTCAAAGAAATTCCATTTATCACTGACCGGCAACGTGTCGTACGTCGCTTTCCACGACGGGCACGGCACGGAATAGTGTTCTTCCTCATATTTATCCGAATTTTTATGTATGTCGCGGAAATAGAGCTTATCTCCCTCGGCGAACACGTTCGCACGGTAATACTTCGTCATATACCATGCGGATTTATACGGATTTCCCCGCCAATCACTGTCGGCGACAAGCGATTCCGGTATGTTTTCCCCGTGCGCGGCGAGAAAATCGATCCCGCTTTGGCCGAGAGTTTTGACGACTGCCCTTTTTGAATTTCGCGCCTCGACGACCTTTTCGATCTGATACGGCAGTCCTTTTCCGATCCTGTCCCAGCCGAAGCTGTTCTCCTGCCCCACCTGCATATAGCCGTACCCGACCGTCAGATCGGAAAGCACCTCATCAAAATACCAATCGACGGTGTGCCTGTTTTGCCCGCTCGCCCACACGGGCTCCAGCGTACACGGTATCCTTTCGCCCTTCGGCGCCACCGAATTCAGATAATTGTATATCGGATCGGGCGTCAGCATACGGAAGCAGGGCGTGCGTATCGCGTTTTTCATATCCACGGCGGGTGAGATCATATTGATACGGCTGGGGTAGTACGGGCCGTTGAAATACCCTCCCCACAGCGTATACGCGTCGGTATTGTCCTGATCGCGGCAGACGCAAAAGGCCTTGATGCCGTAATTCCGCGACATATATTCCATGGAATAACTGTCTAGCAGCCATGATCCGACCGACAGAGGATAGGCGCCGAATTTCTCTCTGAACAGGCGCATGACCTCGTCGCACAGTGCGCGACGCTCTGCTTGCGTGTACGCCATAAGGAAGCCCGGCACGATATGCCAATCCCATGCCCAGCCCTCACGGCCGCGCCACGGCAGTCCGCATTGGTCTGTCAGCGGCTTCACCACCTCAAACCATACGCCTATCTCACTGCCGTCGCTTTGTGCCTGTAAAACGACGTCCATCAGTTCATCGTTCAGCATCGTATCGTACTGCACCAAAACCGTATTCGGCAGGCCGTTTTCGCGGCACAGCCTCAGCTCTTCCCTGATCGGCGTGACGAGATCGACGTATGTCCTCGGCTCACAGGCGCGGACGAAATTCACGATATTTATTACTTTTTCCGCCATTATTCGATACCGTGAAGGTCGTAATTGCATAAGAATTCCATTGCCTTTCCGCAAACGGATTTCAGACAGTTCTCATCAAACGGCGTTTCGAGTCCGGCATTCCGCAAAAGCTCTGTAAACATGCGACTGCCGCCCTGTACGGTGTACGCCATATATTTTTCCCATGCGGATTTCAGATCCGCCTGTATCATAGCCCAGAATTCAAGCGATACCGTCTGCGCCAGGCAATAGTCGATATAGTACAGCGGACTTGCGTAGATGTGCGTCTGTCTTTGCCATCCCTCGCCGTCGGAATAGAACGGGATCTCTCCGTCAAGGCACATCCACGGCATATAGACACCGAGAAGCTCTTTCCACGTCGCATGGCGCTGTGCGGGCGTCATTTCCGGCTTTTCATACACGAGGTGCTGGAAATGATCGACCATCGTGCCGTAGGGAATGAACGTCAGCGCCGACGCGAGATGACTGTAACGAAACTTACGCGCATCCGCGCCGAAGAAATCCTCAGACCACGGCCATGCGAAAAATTCCATTGACATCGAATGCACCTCGCACGCCTCCATGCTCGGCCATAAATATTCGTAAGGTACGCGGTCGCGGTTTGTCCAGCAGGCAAACGCATGACCTGCCTCGTGCGTCACGACCTCAACATCGCCCTGCGTGCCGTTGAAGTTGGCAAAAATGAACGGAACCTTATAGTCGGCGATATCGGTGCAATAACCGCCGGCCTGCTTGCCCTCCGTGGAAAGCACGTCCATAAGCTCACAGTCGAGCATATTTCTGAAAAATACCGACGTTTCGGGTGAAAGCTCGTCATAAAACTTTTTGCCTGCCGCAAGAATATCATCGGCGGAGCCCTGAGGACGGGGGTTGCCGGAACGGAACGAAAGCGATGCGTCGGCAAATGATATCGGATACTGTACGCCCGTCCTCTTTGCCTGATCCTTGTATATAGAGTCAGCCACGGGAACGAGATATTTTACGACCGCGGCGCGGAATTTTTCGATGTCGGCCTTTGTATAGCAATTGCGGCCCATACGGTAATAACCCAGCTGCAGATAGTTTTCATATCCGAGCTTTTTGCCCATTTCGTCGCGCAAATGGGTCAGCTTATCATAGATATCGTCCAGCGTCGGCTGATGCTCCTTATACCACTGCCCCTCGGCTTTCCACGCGGCGTGACGACGCGCGTCGTCCTTATCCGTCTTGAACGGTGAAAGCTGTGACAGCGTGTACGTGCCGCCCTCAAACGGTATCTGCGCCGATGCGATGACCTTTTCATACTCCATCACCAGATCGTTTTCCTTCTGCAAAAGCGGAATGATCTCGGGCGAAAAGGTCTTTAACGCTATTTCGGCATTGACGAATATCAGATCGCCGAATTCCTTTTCGAATTCGGGGCGGAATTTGCTTTCCAGAGATGCCAGCATGAACTGCTGAGAATACTCCTGCAGCTCCGGATCTACCGCGTTCAGATATTTCATCTCCGAATCATAGAATTCGTCGCGCGTATCTATGGAGTGGCGTATGCCGGCAATCTCAAATGCCGTTCTGAGGTGATTTGACAGCTCTTCAAAAGCGAAAAATGTCTCACGGGCCTTTTCGTACGTTTCGGCATCTCTGATCGCCTCTGTGTACGCCGTCAATTGCTGTTTGATTTTTTCCGCGTCCGGGCGGGTATATTGCATATCCTTGAATTTCATGATAGTCCTCCGTATGTTTTTTTACATTGTAGCATGATTATCGGCCATTTTCAATATATACGATGAAAAGGCAAACAATTTCCGTGTGGCACAGCAAAAAGCACCTGCCGAAAACGGGTGTCTGACCGCATTTCGGCAAGTGCCGTATTTTATCTGACGTTTTTCGACGGTTTTCCGACGTGTATCGGGCTTGATCGCTTGCCCACAAAAGCTGTCATTCCGAGCGGCGCGAGGAATCCGCTCCGGATTTGAGCGCATGATCGGTGCGGGACTATCTGTATTTTTCGTATAAGCCCATCAGCAGGTCGTACGTTTCGTGCGCGGAGGCGCAAATGACTGACGTGGCGTCGGGCTGATGCAGGTCGTTGCCGTCCATATCGCTGATCACGGCGCCCGCCTCCTCTGCTATGAGCCCGCCCGCGCAATAATCCCACGGGCTCAGCCTGTACTCAAAGAAAGCGTCGCCTCTGCCGCAGGCGACGTAACACAGGTCCAGCGCGGCACTGCCCATCCGTCTGACGTCGGATACCCGCGGATATATGTCGGCAAGATATGAAAACAGGCTGTGGCAATACTTTTCCTTATAGTACGGCACGGAGCCGAACAGTATCAGCGCGTGCTCCGTGTCGCGCGACGACACGTGTATTTCATTGCCGTTGAGCATTGCCCCGCACCCCTTGACAGCGGAGAAAAGCTCATCTCGATACGGATTATACACCGCGCCGAACACGGGCCGGCCGTTTTCGCAATAGCCGATTGAAATGGCGGAATGGCCGAAATCGGATATAAAATTTGCCGTGCCGTCGATCGGGTCGATCACGAATACCGATCCTTTGTCAAAATCGTCTGTGCAAACGTCGTTTTCCTCGGCCAGAAACCGTGCCGACGGCACGATCTTTTTCAGTCCGTCAATGAGGTACGCCTGCACCGACACGTCGTATTCGGTCACGTAATTGGCGGTGCCCGCTTTGTCTTTTATGTGCTTCAGTCCCGCTGACGCCTCCGTGACGATGCCGCCCGCGCGGCGTATCAGTGCGAATACTTCATTTATTTGTGATCCTGTTAACATCATATCCTCCTATAACAGCTCATCTGTCAGACTGTCGCGACGCACGAGACGAGAGCCGATCAGTGCCGAAACACCGCCGATCACCGAAATGACCGATATCATTATCAGAACGGCAGTCCAGCCGCTTTTTTCGGCGACAGCGCCAAAAGTATACGTTGCTATTGAACTGCCGAGATAGCAGAACGCGTCCAGCATGGCTGACAGACCGCCGACGTTACCGTACTTTCTGACGCCGAACGGTATTTTGCCCGTTATCACGTTGCCAATGCAGTATATGAAGCATACCGCGACGGCAAACGCAACGATGAAGCCGATCTCAATATCGAGATTATAGAACAGTATCCCTGCGGCAAACGCGACGGATATCGAAAACAGCGCCAGACCCATGATGCGTAAATATCCGTGGATGCGTGCGGATGCCGCCTTAGCCATATATATTCCGACGGTCGACATCAGTGCCACAGCCATCGTTATCGTAACCGCATACCCGTCGGCAAGCCCGAATTTGTCCTTTAACATGGTCGGGAACCACATTATCACGCCGTCGCGTATGAACGCCATGATCACGGAAACAAGCGCGACAAACGAAAGCATCCGGCAGAAATAACCCGTGTAAAGCTTTGTCGGCTTTACGGTATCGGTAGCCGCAATATCGGAGGCGGGCTCCGTTTCGTCGTCAGTCAGCTTTGCGCGACCGATGGCGACCGACATTATCACCCATGCCACCGCCGCCGCCGCGATGATCGCGGAATAAGTATAGAACGAAATACGCCAATTGATACCGACGAACACCGCCGATATCGCGTAAACGGCAAAGGTGCCGAAGCAGTACGAAAAGCCCAGCCACATAACGCACTTTGCGATCTGACTGCGGCGCAGATACCGCGCCTGCATATTGCAGACATTGCACCAGAAAAAGCTCTGACAAATGCCGTTGATCATCCAGATGATCTTCATGACGGAAACGTCCGTCGCGACCGTCATCAGATAATTGCAGACGGCAGTACCGACCGCCGCCAACGGAACCGCCAGCTTCGGGTTATAATATTTGGCGAGAAAAAAGTGCACCAACTGTCCCGCGCCGTACGCAAAGAACATATACGTGCCGACGAGGCCGAGCGCATCCTTTGTGACGCCCATATCTGCCGCTATCGCCGTAATGTTCGCGGAATATGACAGCCTGCCGAGGTACGCCGACGCGTACGTCAGACAGCAGATGATGATCAGTACCCTGCCGAATTTCTCCGATATTACACCGCGTGAATCGTTCATGATATATGTATCCTTCTGACCGAACCGCAGCCCGTGACTATCTGCGGTATGCGTCCGGCAAACACTCCTTCGTAATCAAAATGGATATGCCCCGTGAGGATGGCCTTTATCGAGGGCTCGTGCGCCATGTAGTCCACCGCCTCCAGCGTCGGCTCATCTGCCTTTTGCTGACGGAAGCGATGCTCGGAATACGAACTCATCAGCTCCTCCGGCACGGCGACCAGATACGCACATTCCGACCCGCGGCCGAGCATCGTATCGTAAAGACGGCGCTCATACAGAGGATCGTGGAACGTCAGCACGACAGGCATCCCCTTTGCCACCTCTTTTTTCAACATTTCCAGCTGTGACCGCTTAAAAAGATAATATCCGTTGTCGATGGCGACGAAATTCACGCCGCCGATCACACGGCTGTCAAACGTGATGTCATTGCCGCACATTGCCGCCGCCTTATCTGCCGTCTGCGCCCTGTACGCATCGTCCTCCCACGCCTCGCCCACGTATTGGCTGAATTCGTGATTGCCGACGGATATGAAGCAATCCGTTTTTCTGATGAATTCCGCGCCCGCCTCATAATTCGGCACGGACGTGAAGTCGATCAGATCGCCGCTGTGTATCAGCGGCAGTCCTGTTTCGGCGCACAGCCTTTCGATATCGCGCAGGTCCTGCATGGCGGTCGGAAAGACCTCCGCGCGCCTTTTCGCCAATTTCATTTTGCGCTCACCGTCCGCCTCGCACGCGAGCGTGATATGCGTATCCGCGGCGTGCAGTATGTCAAAAGGCTTTTCGATGCCGATTTTCAGTTCTGTTTCTACTATCTTCATTGTTTTAACCCCTGTATGTCATCAGATTTATCGTGTCTGTCATCTCCGAATATTTGCCGTCGGCGCTGTTCACGGTAAAACAGTAGGTGAATATTTTACCGTATGCGTCGTATTTGAGCGTGAGATCGGACAAGGTCATGCCGCCGCAGGCATCCGCCGCGACCAAAAGCAACGGGCCTGACGACGCGTCCGTCGTGCATCTGATCAGCCCATCCTCACAATACAGCGCGCCGTTGATGATGCCGTGCTCTGCGTTCGTAAACGCGGTCACGTTACCGTCGGCATCGGTACGGATATCGCAGGCATATCGCAGTACGTCATCTATCGCCTTTTCCGCCGTTGATATCAATGTCCCGCTTTCATAATCGAATACCGATACGTCATAGACCCTGAATATGGCATACGCCGACATCGCGATCAAAAGGATCACCATACACATGATCGCCAGCGCGATAAGCGTTTCCGCAAGGGTGAAACCGCCGTGTGAACTGTTTCTGTCATTCATACGCGTTCACCGTAAGTAATATGAGCGCAGACCGGCGTCGGAGCCCGAACTGAAAATAACGTCGATCGTAACGCTTTCACCGTCGCACGTTATCGTGACCGTACCGCCTGCCTCGTCCGGAGAGGTCCGCGCACCGAGCCTGATTTCCGCCGCGGAATATGCAGACACGACCGCGGCATTTTTGTCGGCTGTACCCTTCCGCACTACGACCGTGGTCGCGATACACGACGCAAAGCACGCCGTCGCCAGCGCGACCACCAATATCGCGCACAATATCTCGATCAGCGTTTCACCGCCGCGATCGCACAACTTACACCTGACCGATCTCATCAGCCCTCACCCGCTTTCGGAGGCATATGCCAATCGACCCGCGTTTTGCGTTCCGTGACGCTTATCTCGCACGCCGTCTCCGGATCGCCGTATGAATGTGAAGCGGAATGTGTCAGGTCATCGGAAGTCTTTTCTGCCGTATAGGCCAGCACTGTCGCCCCGCATCCCTCAGCATCGAACGACAGACTCAGATCGAATCCGCCGTCCATCGTCAGCGTGACCGTGACGGGAGTCATGCCGTCGGCCGTGATCTCAAAATCCGACGAATACACTACGATCTGACTGACGTCAGACGATAACTGAGCGGCGATAAAGTCAGCCGCCGCCTTGATTTTACCCTGCATTGCCGACACGATCCTCTCATCCCCGCCGACAGTCAGCACGGTGCTGTAATCGCCGACCGGCTTTAAGAAAAAGCTATCGTGACCGCACCGCAATCCCGTGATACCTTCACAATGTCTGACGGCGTCGCCGCAATAAGGTGGCACCGTGCCGGATGTCACGGAGTATTCATAGCTCATCGACGTCAATCCGTCGGAAAACATCATCACGGCAGACGCGACTGACAAAAGCGCGCGCCGTTCGTCAGCGTCGGTTGCGGTTCTGTCCGCATTTCGTATCGTCAATGACAGTATGACGACCGACAGTGAGACGCATATCGTCATCAATACAAGCGCCGCAACAAGGCTGGCCCCGTCATTGTTTTTCGGTTTATCTGATCCTGACATGGCGACGCCTCCTTTTCGGTTATTTGTGTTCGCGGCAAAAAAATCATTGGCCGCACCGTCGGCCTTTCCCGTCGGAAGAGCCGTCAGCCGATAGCCAACGATAGTGAGAGATATGCCGGACCGGGCATCGCGACGGTCGCGTGATCGCGCCGGGGTATTGCCCATATAATGCAAGCAGGCAAAGCGGATCACCGCTTTGCCGCAGACGTTTGTTATGAAAACGAATTTACAATTACGACATAATTATATCCGTTTGTCGTAAAATTGTCAAGATACTCCGTCTTATTTGTGAAAAATGTGTGCATTATTTACATCATCGGCGATCATCATATACCGTTTTTAATTTGCGCAGTATACAAGCGGAGGGCGCATTTGGCACCATTAAGTGGAACCGAGCCTACACAAGAGCCCGCAGACGTGGGCTAAATGGGTTGATTCTCGAAATGTCAATGATTTCCTGTGGTTTTAACCTCCACAAGTACCATTTGAAGACGATGCAATCCCGTTTGGCAGCTTGAAAAGCTGATTTGAATATTCACAAATCCACCTTGCAAATTGACGATTTTATGCAGGGCTTGATTTTTGTAC
>JAKSPY010000029.1 GCA_024404445.1 Clostridia bacterium | reverse complement strand
TGTACCAGCAGAACGGTTACAATCCCATGAGCGGTTGTCTGCCACTCATTCTTCAGCTTGCCATCGTTATATTTATCTGGCAGGCGATCATGTATCCCTTGCTTTACGTCGCAAAGCTTGACAAGGCGACCGTAAGCGCTGTACAGGCGTATATCACGGCACCTGAGATATATGAAACAAAGGTCGATGCCGACGGTCTGACAGACGGCAGAGACGGTAAGGTCAACGGTCGCGGGATCACACTGTCAAAGCGTTATCCGCAGATCGACCTTATGAGATACGTCATTCAGGAAAGTGACGCGATGGGCGGCAAGGATGCCTTCCTCGCCGGATTCCGTGCCTTTATCGAGGACCCCGATCTCCCCGATTATATGACGGAGATATATGCTCAGTCGTCAAGCGCATATTCGTATTTTGCGGATTTCGTTACCGTCGATTCGGCTAATGAGGACCCCTCAAAGCTGTATTTCAGAATCACGACGACAAAGAAAAACGTCGATACCGTTACGCGTTATACTGTGAACGGCTCTGACGCTCTTGTCGCTGATCTTGATTTCGGCTTCGCCAATATGCCCAACTTTGACCTGTTCGGACTTAAGAATTTCCTTGCGGAGATACCGACTGTCAGTATGCTGTGGACATTCCCGTATACAGTCAGCACGCTTTTACTGCTTGTGCCGCTGTTCAACTTCCTCGCGTCGTTCTTCTCATTGAGACTCACGAGAAAGCTGTCATATCAGCCAATGCAGGATGCACAGCAAGCCGGCGGATGCTCACCGAAGCTGATGGATTGGATAATGCCGTTGTTTACGCTGTACATCGCGTTCGAGGTGCCGGCGGCAATCGGTATATATTGGCTATTCAATAACTTCCTCGGTATCGGTCAGCAGGTACTGCTGGCTAAGATCATGCCGATGCCCACATTTACCGAGGAGGATTTCAAGAACGCCGAAAAGGCGGAGAGCGCACGTCAGGCAAAGGCTCCGAAGCCCGTTGAGGGAAAATCAAACGAGAAATCATTGCACACTATCGATGCCGATGACAATGAAGAGTATGCAGTTCTGCCGGAATACAAGTCGTATTACGATATGACGCCGGCGGAGAGAGATGCCGCAAAGCACGCTAACGATCCTAAACCCGAAGGCAACAAGCGCATAGGTAAATTTTCGATAAAATCGAACAAGAAGGATTAAGAGGTAAAGCAATGAAAAATGAGATCATTATAGAGGGGAAGACCGTCGATGATGCTGTGAAGGCCGGCGCCGAAGAGCTCGGAGTCACGGCAGATCGCGTAGTGTATGAGGTTATAGAGGATGCCAAAAAAGGCTTCCTCGGTATGGGCTCGACGCCCGCAAAGGTAAAGGTCACTTTTGTTCTGACACCGCTTGAGGCGGCTAGAAAATTTGCCGAAACGCTCATCGCCGACCTCGGTCTTGAGGCGAGCGTTGTCATTCACGACGACGGTGACGGCGAGGCGCTTATGACTATCGTGGGCAACGATGCCAGCACTCTTATCGGCCATCACGGAGACACGCTGGATTCTTTCCAATACCTTGTCAACCTTGCCGCTAACAAAAAAGAAACAGATGAGCGCAAATATACGCGCATCAGCGTGGATATCGAAAACTATCGCGAGAAGAGAGAGGAAACGCTTCGTCAGCTCGCCCGCCGTATGGCTGCCAAGGTCAAAAAGACAGGCAAAAGCGTATCGCTTGAGCCGATGGTGGCATACGAGCGCCGCATAATTCACGCGGAGGTCAAGAACTGCGAGGGCGTGGCAACAAGCTCTGTCGGAGTCGAGGGCAACCGTCGCGTTGTCATCTTCATTGAGGGATCGGAGAAGCCGACGGAGGAATCCGTAAAGGCACCTTCACGTGAGCAGTCCGGTCGCCGCCGCGGCGGTGACAGACGCAGAAGCTCAGGCCGCCGTCGCGACGGTCAGAGGCATGACAGCACCGACAGCGATGCTCAGAGCCGTCCGACGTATAAGCGTTCCGATCTTCCGCATCATGAACCACGCAAGATCGAAAAGGCAAAAGACCTTGATTCGTATTTTGCAAAGCTTAAGGAATTTTCCAGCACATTCACGGATGATTGATCTTCACATACCCTGCCGCACGGCAGGGTATTGCGATATTCGGAGGTTGTCATGGTATCGATGTTCAATTCGACGATAGCCGCGGTATCCACTCCGCGCGGTAAGGGTGGGATAGCTGTCATACGCGTTTCGGGAAACGACGCGGTGAGAATATGCTCGCAATTCGTATTTCCGGTGAATAACGCTCCGCTGTCGTCGGTAAAAGCCAATACGGCGGTGCTGTGCCGCGTACTGTCGTCAGACGGCGAGGTCATGGACGAGGCGATCGTCACGGTTTTTCACGCACCGCGTTCATATACGGGCGAGGATACCGTAGAGATCAGTTGTCACGGAGGGATACTGCTGACGGATGAAATACTGACGCGCACCTTTGAATGCGGCGCCGTGCAGGCGACCGCCGGGGAATTTACGCGCAGGGCTTTTTCTGCGGGAAAAATGACGCTGTCAGAGGCTGAATCCGTCATAGGAGTCATAGACGCGCAGAGCAGCGCGGCACTTCGGTTGGCACGCTCAAATCTCGGCGGTACGCTGACAAAACGCGTGGAAGGCGTTTACGCGCTCATACGATCAGTCGTATCCAGCGTCTACGCCGGCATCGACTTTCCCGATGAAGATCTGCAGACTATGGATGACGGCGAAATGATGCGCGGAATCATCGAGGCGAAAAATGAACTGATCTCACTTGCCGACACGTATCGCATCGGCCACGCTGTATGCGACGGGATACCGACGGCGATATGCGGAAAACCGAATACGGGTAAGTCGAGCATACTGAATCTTTTGTTGGGCGAAAAACGCGCCATAGTCACCGACATTCCCGGTACGACGCGCGATATGATACGTGAAAACGCGGTGCTGGGCGACGTAACGCTGAATCTCCGCGATACCGCGGGAATACGCGAAACGGCCGATGCCGTCGAAAAGATCGGAATAGACGTCGCATTGGAGCAGATCGGCGGTTGTGAACTGATTTTGGCTGTGTTTGACGGCTCACGTGAACTTGACGGCGATGATGACAGAATAATTGAAAACGTGTCGCGTGCGGCAAAAAGCGGCGCTCAGGCGATAGCACTGATAAACAAGAGAGATTGCACTATTGCCGCCGATACGGCGCGTATCGGGGCGGAATTTGCCCATGTGTTGACCGTCAGCGCATTTGACGGATCGTGCCGCGATATGATCGCGGATAAGATCAATGAGCTGTTTGTCGGCGGTGCACTTGACACCTCGTCCGGCATCGTGACCACTGCCCGTCAGCACGCTTCGGTATTGCGCGCGTTGGATGCCGTCCGCGATGCAGAAAGGGCGTTGTCTGATTACGGTGCGGACACGGCGGGCTCGGAGCTCGAACGCGCGATGGCGGAGCTCGGCGAGCTTGACGGCAGAGAGGTCGGGGCAGATATAGTCGACTCAATATTCCATAAATTCTGCGTCGGAAAATAAAAATTCAAAAAATGACTTGACAAATCGGGGAAAATATGCTAATATACTCCGGTATCCTAAGACAGCAGGTTCAAAGTAAAAGCTAAGCTACCTGCCGAGGAGAGAATAAGTCAATTTCTCTTTCTGTGTCTGTTTGGGTGCGGAGAGAGTTTTTTTATTCAAAAAGCTTGGCTGAATTTCAGAAGGGTGGTGAAACACTTATGCCTAGCGCACAGGTAGTTGAATCAAAGGCAAAAATCGTTTCCGAACTCACCGACAGAATGAAAAATTCCGTCGCAGGTGTTATCGTTAAGTACGAGGGCATCACGGTTGAGAAGGATACAGCTCTCAGAGCTGAGCTCAGAAAAGCCGGTGTTGAGTATTCCGTAGTTAAGAATACACTCACAAGAAAAGCCTGCCAGAATGTCGGTTACGACGCTCTTACGTCTTCTCTTGAGGGCATGACTGCTGTTGCTACATCAGCTACAGACCCCGTTGCGGCTGCAAAGATACTTGCAAAGTATGCCGATGCAGTTGAGTCATTTGAGATCAAGGCCGGATATGTTGACGGTGCTATTCTCGATGCTGACGGCGTTATCGCACTTGCAAAGCTTCCGTCGAAGGAAGAACTCATTGCAAAGGTACTCGGAAGTCTTCAGTCTTCTCTGTACAACCTGGCTTATGCTCTTCAGGCTATCGTCGACAAGGACGGTTCTGCAGAAGAGACAGTCGCTTGATTACTGAAAAAACAACACAAAAACAAATTTTAATGATTAATGGAGGAATTTTATCATGGCATCTGAAAAAATCACAGCTATCGTAGAGCAGATAAAGACATTCACGATTCTTGAGGTCGCTGACCTTGTTAAGGCTCTTGAAGAGGAGTTCGGCGTTTCCGCAGCTCCCGTTGCAGTTGCAGGCGTTGCAGCAGCAGCTCCCGCAGCAGAGGAGAAGACAGAGTTTGATGTCGTACTTGCATCCTTCGGCGACAATAAGCTCGCTGTCATCAAGGCTGTTCGTGAGGCTACAGGTCTCGGACTTAAAGAGGCTAAGGAGCTTGTTGAGAGCGCTCCCAAGGCTATCAAGACAGGTATTGCAAAGGCTGACGCCGATAAGCTTAAGGAAGAGCTTACAGCTGTTGGTGCAACTGTTGAGGTTAAATAATCATACACTGATTATTATGGCGTGCATACCGTTTGGTGTGCACGCCTTTTCTCTTAAAAAACGGTGTGATCCGCTTCCGGATCACACCGTGATTATTTATGCGTTGACCATTTTCATTTCTTCGGCTTGGGCGGCATTTCTGTTGACCAAATCAGGATCCTTGAAAGTCGGAACAACGGCTTTGAAGGCCTCCTTGATGCCGATGCAGTTAACGGAATTGCCTGTGGCGATCGTTGCCTTCAGTATTTCGATCTTTGCATCAACCTCGGCACGCGAAAGTGGAGTATCTCTCTCGACGAATATCAGATCATTATCGGTTTTATCCAATTCCTCGGTTTTTATCAACAGCTCCTCATACAGCTTCTCGCCCGGCCTCAGACCGATCTCCTCGATCTCGATATCGCGCCCCGGCTCAAGGCCCATGAGGCGTATCATATTCTCGGCCAAATCGATGATCTTCACCGGCTTACCCATATCCAATACGAATAACTGACCGCGCTTTGCGGCGGCACCGGCGAGCATAACGAGCTGGCTGGCCTCCGGTATCGTCATGAAATATCTGATTATGCGTTTGTCGGTGATCGTTACGGGACCGCCGGACTCGATCTGCTGACGGAACAGCGGAATGACAGATCCGTTTGAGCCGAGCACGTTTCCGAATCTGACTGCGGCAAACGAGGTGTTACTGTCGTTACGGCACTGTACGATCATCTCGCACATACGCTTTGACGCGCCCATGACGTTGGTCGGGTTGACTGCTTTATCCGTGGAGATCAGTATAAATTTCTTTGCGCCGTATTTCTCGGCCATATCGGCCGTGTTGTACGTACCGAGGACGTTATTCTTTATTGCCTCTACGCCGTTATGCTCCATCAGCGGTACGTGCTTATGTGCGGCGGCGTGGAATACTACGTCGGGACGGTAATATGCGAAAATCCTGTCAAGCCTGTCTCGATCGCGCACAGACGCTATCTCTACGCGCAGATCCAGGAGATCGCCGTATTTGCGTATCAGCTCCTGCTGTATCTCGTATGCGTTGTTTTCATAAATGTCAAGAATGATCAGACGCTTTGGATCCAGCATCGCTATCTGACGGCATATCTCACTGCCGATAGAGCCTCCGCCGCCTGTTACCATGACCGTTTTGCCGGTATAATACGTCATCAACTGTCTGTCCGTCGCCTTGATCGAATTCCGGAACAGCAGGTCCTCGATCTTGAATTCACGAAGCTGACGCTTTGAAGTGTCGATCTTTCCGTTTACAAATTGGAATGCGTATATAAGCACGTTAAATCCGGCGTGTTTATAATTCTCGTATAATGTTTTTGCGCGGTCGCCGTCAGGCTCGGTCATCGCTATGACGACTGTCTTGATACGGGCCGCCCTGATACGACTGTGGAGGTTTTCATCCATGCCGTCCCACACCGTGACGTCGAATATCGTGCTGCCGATCTTTCTCGCGTTTACGTCTATGAAGCAGAACGGATAATAAACCGAGGACTTACTGTATAAAAGCTCACGTGCAAGCATAGAACCTACACGGCCGGCACCAACTATCGCTATCGGCTCCTTTGAGGCGTTTTTCGGGACTATCTGTACCATTCTGTAATACTGATACAGAAGTCTTGCGAATATCTGCCCGATCAATGCCACAACGACGACGGACACACTCTGCCATACGCCGATATAACCGTTAATGATGTCATAACTGCGAAGCGCGTGCGTCGTGCCCAACGCCGCGAGACCACCGATAAAGTCGGCCAGGATCATTTTCAGATATTGGCTGTATGAGGCGTATCTCCAGATATTGCGGTAAGTGCCGAATACTATCCTCGACAGAAACAAAATAATCAAGGTCAGCAAAGAGTTGAATATGTACGTCTGGAGCGTGATCGTGCTGTGCACTGTCAATTTCGAAACGATGACCATAAACGCATAAACAGCGAAATACACCAAAACATCTATGGTCAACAATGCAACCGACCTGAAATTCGGCCTTGTAATTCGAGCACTTTGTTGGTGATTACTCATACTTACTCCAATGTAGTCGTAGTCTTATTTATCCTATTATAACATTTTTATTTTTTCTTGTCAATATATGTCGTCGAATATGTACAACAGCACATACGGACAGTATGATGTTGAGGCCGTATCGATGACAGAAAAATAAACTTCAAAAGCAAATTATACGTTCGTATAATTGATTTCAGACCATTTCGATTACGCTGATCGCGCATTTCACGCCGTCCGCGGCGGATGAAACGATGCCACCGGCATAGCCGGCGCCCTCGCCGCACGGGTATACGCCGGAAAAACCGCCTATCTCATAATTCTCTCCGCGTTCTATCAACACGGGCGATGTCGTGCGCGTTTCCGGCGCGGTCAGCAGTGCATCCGGCAAATAATATCCCTTCAGCCAATCGAACATATCGTATAATCCCGCCCGCAGTGCATCCGAAATGAATTCCGGCAGTACGTTGTCCATTTGTGCGAACACCGTGCCCGGCAGATAAGTGGGCTTTACGTCGCCGAAGCTGCGTGAGCATTTGCCGCCGATGAAATCCTCCAGCCTTTGTACGGGTGCGCGGTAACTGCCCGAAATCGCGTACGCACGCGATTCGATCCGGCGCTGAAATGCTATGCCCGCCAGCGGATCGCCGCCGAAGTCCTTAGGCGTTACGCTGACCAACATCGCCGTATTTGCATTGCAGCCGTCGCGTGCGTATTCGCTCATGCCGTTCGTGCATATCATTCCGCTTTCGCCTGCCGCTCCGACGACTGTGCCGCCGGGACACATACAGAATGTATATACCGTTCGCCCGTCCGGCAGATGAGTCACAAGCTTATAGTCGGCGGCATTCAGACCGAGGCTTTTTCTGTCGGCACCGTAGATCAGTCTGTCGATATACTCCTGCGGATGTTCGATCCTTACGCCGACGCCGAAGCCCTTTGAACGCATCGGTACGCCGATCGAATGGAAATATTCAAACGTATCGCGCGCGCTGTGACCTGTCGCGAATATCGCTTTTTCGCACGGTAATACGACCCGCTCACCGTCCTTTTCATATTCCAGCGCGTACAGCTTGACGTCCTTTGTCAGTATTTTGGTGAACTTCGCGCCGAATATGACATTGCCGCCGAGTGAAACTATCTTCTTTCTGATATTTGATACGACTGTCGGCAATTTGTCCGATCCGATATGCGGCTTGGCAAGCAGCATGATGCTTTCCGGCGCGCCGGCCTCGACGAATTCGGTCAGTATCTTCAGCTTGACGGGGTCAATGGCGCCGACTTTCAGCTTTCCGTCGGAGAAGGCACCGGCGCCGCCCTCACCGAACTGAATATTGCTTTCGCCGTTAAATGTGCCGTCGCGGTTGAATATGTCAATATCCGATCTGCGTTCATCCACGCATTTGCCGCGCTCCAGAACGATGGGGCAAAGACCCGCCTGTGCTAACGTCAGAGCCGCAAATATCCCCGCGGGACCGAAGCCGACGACGACGGGACGTACCCGGCTACTGCGTATTGGCGGCATATAAGGCGTCGGGATATCATACTGCATTGCCCGCTTGTTTGCGCTGTGATGCAGGACGCGCGGCTCATCGCCGCAGTCCTTCAATCGGAATGTGACGGTTGCCGTGTATCCGGTCACGGGCTTTGATTTTGTTAACGGCTCCAGCTCCGATATTTCATACGATCCGATCGCATCCGGCGTTATGCGCATATCGCGGCAAACGGCGGCAATTATCGCGTCGCCGTCGTAATCAATCGGTATATGTACACGGATGAGCCTAATCATTTTTTACCTCAAAACGAAAGGGCAGAGAACTGCCCTTTTTATTTTATACAATTGTATTAATACTGTCTGCCCCAAACAACGAGCTTCTTTGCAGGCTTTCCGCAACAAGCGCAGACCGTATCGATCGGCTCCATGCCGAAAGGTATGCAACGTGATTTTACGCCGCCTGTGACGTCCTTGATCTTGTCCTCACATTCGACGCTTCCGCACCACATGGCCTTGATATAACCGGGCTTGTGCTCGGCGATGTCCGTGAATTCCTCAAAATTGTGCGCCTCATACGTCTTTGCGGCGAGATTCTTTGCGGCACGATCGACCAGCTCATCGTGTACCTGTCTGAGCATTGCCTCTACCTCAGCCTCAAGGTTGTCAAGTGAGATGAATTTCTTTTCTCTCGTGACGCGGCTGACCAGCACACACGCATTGTTTTCGATATCGCGGGGACCGATCTCCAAACGGACGGGAACGCCCTTCATTTCGTATTGGCTGAATTTCCATCCGGCCGACTGATCGCTGTCATCCAGCTTTACTCTGTATTTTGACAGTCTGTCCTTGACCTCGGTTGCCTTTTCGAGGACGCCGGGTTTATGCTGTGCCGCGGGAATGATCACGACCTGGATAGGCGCGATCGCGGGCGGCAGTATCAGACCGTTGTCGTCGCCGTGCGTCATGATGATGGCGCCGATGGAACGTGTGGAAACGCCCCACGATGTCTGATGCGGATATTTGACGGTGTTATCCGCGTCGGTGTAAGTGATATCAAACGCCTTTGCAAAGCCGTCGCCGAAATAATGTGACGTGCCGCCCTGCAGCGCGACGCCGTTGTGCATCATCGGCTCTATCGTGTACGTTTCCTCTGCGCCGGCGAATTTTTCCTTTTCGGTCTTCTGACCTGTGATCGCGGGGATCGCGAGTGACTCAAGATAAAAGTCCTCGTATACCTTCAGCATACGCCTTGTTTCCGCACGTGCCTCCTCGGCTGTGGCGTGCATCGTGTGACCCTCCTGCCACAGGAATTCCGATGTGCGCAAAAATGGTCTGGTTGTCTTTTCCCAACGTACCACCGAGCACCACTGATTGTAAAGCTTCGGCAGGTCGCGGTATGAGTGTATTACGTTCTTGAAATGCTCGCAGAAAAGCGTTTCGGACGTGGGTCTGACACACAGCTTTTCGCTGAGCTGGTTTTCTCCTCCGATCGTCACCCACGCGCATTCGGGCGCGAAGCCCTCTACGTGATCCTTTTCCCTCTGCAAAAGGCTTTCGGGAATGAACATCGGCATATACACGTTCTCGTGACCGAGTGCCTTGAAACGCGCGTCGAGATCCTTTTGGATATTCTCCCAGATGGCATAGCCGTATGGCCGGAAGATCATACAGCCCTTTACGCTGGAATAGTCCATGAGCTCCGCTTTTTTTACTACGTCTGTGTACCACTGCGCAAAATCGACGTCCATAGACGTGATCTGCTCAACCATTTTTTTGTTGTTGTCAGCCATGATCTGCTCCCTGTAATAATAATCTTATGATGCAGTATATCACTTATGTCATTTTCAGTCAAGAGTTTTTTGACCGCCGATCAGCTTATTGCCGACATCGGTGTGTCGCGCTTATGGCGTCCGATTGGTTTTATACATTTGTATATCACTTTTTGGACGGTGACATTTTCCTTTTTATGTACGCGACGGCGCTTTCGATATCGTCGGTCTTGGCGGCTATGTCGCACAGCTCCGCGTTTCGGTATTCAAAGTCAAGCGCCATTATTCTGCGCACCTTGTCATTGTCATCTGCTTCGCGGCAGATGATATCCTTTACGACCGCCTCGCGTGAGCGTTCCGTGAACACTATCATCGCACGGCTCTTGTATACGTTTTTTATCGACAAAGCGCCGCAGATATCTATCGGTATCACGGCGACCTTTCCGGCATTGATGATCGGATCGAGCTGATCTGTCGACGCGCCGTAATAGTACCCGCTGTATACCGTCGTTTCTATGAATTTTCCGGCATCGCGTTCGGCTATGAATGATTTCTCGTCGGTAAAATAATACGCGTCTTTATTCTCGCCGGCACGGCGTGGCCTTGTCGTGGTCGTGCGCGGCTTGACAAATCCGTCGCCTGACGTCAGCGCGTCAGCCAATTCCGTTTTCCGTGAGCCGGACGGGCCGACGAGGCAGATGACGCCGCCTGATGACAGGTCAGGTGCCTTTTCCATAAATGACGAGCGTATCATTTTGATCAGATGTAAAAAGTCATCGTAAGTATTTACCGACAAAAGGCCGAAAAGCTCGGTATTCCACGGTCTGCGGAAAAGCACGGGATACGATGCCTGCGACGACGAAATATTGTGCGCCCCGTCGTCCAGCAGAACGTCCAGACTGTATATATCCTTCCTCGTGCCGATGATTATATTCGACGTCGGTATTTCGGGGAAATCCTGCGCCAGCCTCTGCGCCCTCGCGCTCATACATTCGGGCGGTACCGCCGTCACGAAAAATACATCGGCGATACGGTTCAATTCCTTAACGAATTTCTGGGCGCCGGGGAATATCGGTTGCGTTCTGACGAATTCGGGATCGGAGAAAAACTTCACCCTCTCATCCACCAGACTGCCGATCTTACCCCACAGCTTTATGTCGTTTACGTTATAGTCCGGGCTGTCGGGATAATCCCGTTTCAGCATTTTCAGCGCGTATGAATTACAGTCATACAGCGTGTCGTCCACGTCAAGCCCGACCTTCAGTTTGTATCTTCTCATTTTTCCGCTCCGTTCGACATCATATCATTATAATAATACCATACTCCGACGATATTTTCAATAGAGAATAATCGCAGTTTTTCGGGTAACAATTATTTCGGAGGTGATCGTTACGGATAACGAAAAATATCTGATCAAAAACACGACGAAAGAACAGCGCGAGAGGATAGTGTCGGCCTCGCTGTACGCGGGCAATTGCCTCGGATGCGTCGGATGCGACGCGACAGGACTCGGCAATCCGTTGGAGATATATCACGATTATATCGAGGGCGTGCGTGAGTTGGCTGAGATCAACGCGGAAATACGCGGCGGCATAATCCGCTGAAATACGACAAAAAACCTTGTCAAACGATATTCTTTGTGATACAATGTATCAAAAGAAATATTTGTTGCGGAGGATATCATGACCGTACGCCGGATGCAGGATGAAATAATCAGACTGAAAAAAGAAAAGGATATCTGTATCCTTGCCCATTCATATCAGGCACGCGAGATAATCGAGGTCGCTGATTATGTCGGGGATTCATTTCAATTGAGTGTCAAGGCACAGACCGCGCCGCAGGATACCGTTATCATGTGCGGCGTGCGTTTCATGGCGGAAACCGTGAAGATACTTTCGCCGCACAAGCGCGTCATCCTTTCGCATCCGGACGCCGGATGCCCGATGGCAGAGCAGATGGATGTTGACCTTATACGTCAGCTGCAGGCAAATAATCCCGGCGCCGCCACGGTGGCGTATATCAACACCACGGCACAGCTGAAAACGGTGTGCGACGTCTGTGTCACATCGTCTTCCGCCGTGAAGATCGTGCGCAATATGGCCGCAGACAAGATCATATTCATACCGGACTGTAACCTCGGCGCTTACGTGCAGGAGCAGGTGCCGGATAAGAAGCTTATACTCGTTCACGGCGGCTGTCCCACACACGCGAAAATGACCGAGGAGGACGTGCTTGCCGCAAAGAAAGCCCATCCCGACGCGCTTTTCCTCGTGCACCCGGAATGTACGCGTGAGGTCACGAAGCACGCCGATTACATCGGATCGACAAGCGGGATAATGGACTATGCAAAGAAAAGCGAAGCGCGCGAATTTATCATCGGAACGGAAAATTCGATTGCGGAGCATCTGCAATACGAATGCCCGGATAAGAAATTTTATGTGCTCGGCCGCGACCTCGTGTGCCATAATATGAAGCTGACGACGTTGCCCGACGTTTACGGTTGTGTCGTCGGTACGGCAGGTTGCGACATCGAGCTGGACGGCGATACCATTGCGGCCGCCGGTCGTTGCATTGATGAAATGCTGAGATTGGGCTGATATGACAAAACAATTACGCGCCGTGATTTTTGCCCTGTGTATGACTTTGCTCGTCACAGCCGTCATCGTCATCGCAGTGTATATTTTGCCGGCAAACTTTATTATCGATCTGCGCGGGGATACCGTGCGGTATATCGATCTGGCATACGGCTTTTCGGCCGAATTGCCCGTGAATATGTCGTATGACTATTCACTTTATGAAAACAGAATTTGCTGTAACGATGATACCGTGTCATTCACGGTATCGCGCGAAAACGCCGGCGTATACGAGGTCCATGAGTACGTGGCGTATTATCTGGACAGATTTTTTGACAGCGAGGAGTATCGTGCCGCAAACGGGATCACGCTGATCTCACGCGACAGATGCGACGGATACGATCTGACTGTAATATCGCTGGGCGACGCGCCCGACGGCGCATACACCACATACGCTTATGTGACCGTATATACGTCGGGATCGCGCTTTTACCGCACACTGATACGTAGCTACGGCTATACCGACGAGGTCGCCGATATCATCGACAGATATGTTTCGTCGTTCTTTACGTTCGGGTCGCTCGGTCGCGTTAAGAACTCGTTTACGACGAAGCATTCATATCCCTCTCATCTTGACGACGCGACGAAATCGACGTATGAAACCTTGTACAGCGGACAGCATTTCGGGATATATGCCGAGGATATCGAGAATACCGGCATCAACTATACCGTGCCTGATATCGAATTGAAATGCGGATACGATTTTCCGGTCGTGCTGGATTACGTGCATCTGAATTCCGCATTCCCCGCGGACTTTATGCAAAGGATGTATTCGAGAGGGAAGACGGTCGAGCTGACGTACCAACTGACCGACAGCAACAACAGCGAGCTTTTCGGCAAATCCACCCTGCTTGACGTTTATTGCGGAAACCGCGACGACGATATACGCGCCTTTGCGCGTGCCGCCGCCGAATTCGGACACCCGTTCATATTCAGACTGTGCAATGAAATGAATTCCGATTGGACAAGTTACAGCGGTGTCGTGAATCTGTGCGATCCGGACATTTACGTCAGCGTGTGGCGCCGCATTTATGAGATATTTGCTGAGGAAAACGTAACCAATGCGATCTGGGTATTCAATCCCAATGACGTCGACTATCCGCCGTGCTGTTGGAACACCTATCTCGCCTATTATCCCGGCGACGAGTACGTCGACATCATCGGTCTGACCGGCTATAATACCGGCACGTATTACAGCGAGGTGACAGGAGAGCGTTGGCGCGGATTTGATGAGATATATGGCAATCTGTGCTCCGAATACGCCAGATACTTTGCGGATTATCCGTGGATGATAACCGAATTCGGTTGCAGCTCATACGGCGGCGATAAGGCCGCGTGGATCGACGATATGTTTGACCGCATAGCATCGTACGATAATATCCACATTGCCGTTTGGTTTTGTGCGTGCGACTACGATACGTCGCAGGGGGGACGTGTGCCTGCCCGCGACTACCGTCTGACAACTGACAATGACGTGACGACGGCATTCAAAAACGGGATTGAAAAATTCAAGTAATACATTTGTATAAAATCATGGGAAAATAAAGCCGGACAGCGTCCGGCTTTGTTTTTGATCTTTTATTGATGACGTCAGATGCGACTGAAACAGAAGCAGGCGAGAAATACGCCCTCTATATCCGACTCACGGCAATTCACCTTGTAAATACCGGGTGACTTGAGCACCTCGCCCAGCTTTGTCTGCTTTTCCGATACGACGTTACTGCCGGCCTGTTCAAAATGCGCGACCTTGATGCCATACTTTTTTACATCGACTGCTATGTTGAATTTTTCTAAGTAAGGCTCAACGGAATACCCCATATTGCCCAGCACGTCCCAGCAAATCTGACCGTCGATCTTGAAATAACTGTCTGTGATCATGGACAGATTGCCGTTACCGTATGACGTTTCTGTCGTGTGTCCGATCTTTAATTGCTTTCTGTGGCAGGTGACATGGTTGACAAACGTATAATCGGATGCGCCGATCACCGCCATTTTATCGCATACGGCCTCATATACGGGCGTTTTGTCTTCTGCGGTTTTCAGTATATAGCTTTGGTTTAATTTGCCGGTGTAATGGAACAGATAGTCGTGACGCTCCTCGGTCGAATCGGCGACCTCATCGATCATAGACTGTGTCACGTTATCTGCCGATTGCGACGTGCGGTCAAATCTGTTCATTTCCGATGCCGGCGTTTTCAACGCGCCGATCGCCTTGATAATGCCGATGACGACAATGGCTATACCGACAACGAAAATGATCACGGATATGAATCCGGTGCCGGTCGAACGGACCTGATCCGGATTTGCGGGATTATACTCGATCTCGATGCCATCGCCTTGACGGGCATCGGACGATACGCTCCAATCGGATATCGTATGGACCGTGCCGTCAGCGTCGGTATATGATATTACGGCTGAATATACACGTTCGCCGTCGGAATTTATGCCGGATGACACGCTTTCTATCGTGGCAGTCACGGCTGTCCAATCCTCGCTTTGTTTAACGGTAATATAACCGCCGATGACGGCAAAAATTATGCCCACTATGATCAGCCCCGCAAAAAAACGTATTTTTGCGATTTTATTTATTGTTCCGTTTATCATGACGTTTTCTCCGTTTTTCGCTCTTACTTTTCGTCCCAGGGGAAGTGAGGGGACTGATCGCGGGGATTTTCGCG
>JAKSPY010000028.1 GCA_024404445.1 Clostridia bacterium | reverse complement strand
AAGAGGATGTCTCTTTGCATCCTCTTCGTTATGGTATACATAAAGTTTTTATATATAAACTGCAAATTTTTTACCGCAGTCTTTGCATTGACAACCGTTTTCTTTTGCTTCAGCATCAGAAGTAGTAATTTTATCACATGCAGTACAATACCATGCATTTTCGGAAGGCCGATAATCGCCCAATTCTACGCCTCTACCACCGGTTACCTGCTCCAGCTCTTCATTTGTCAGCTCATTAATCTTTTCGTTCAGAGTCTCTGCTTCCTCTTTGGGTGCGCTGAATTCTTTTCGTGTCTTCATAATAAATCTCTCCTTGGATTGTTCTTTCTTCTATTTATACGAATGAAGTCTGAAAAAGGCTATTATTTATTTTCAAAATTTTTCTATCCATTGATGTCTAATGCACCCCTGCCGGATACGGCAGGGGCGATGTGCTCGGATCGTTTATTCTTTATCTGTCTTTTCCTCTTCGCTTTCGCGTGAGAAAAGCTCACTTTCGTTGATTTCCACGTCTTCGCCGCACGGGCAGTCGTCGCAGTCGGCGTCACAAGGACAATTGTCGCAATCGCCGTCGCATTCGCAACCGTCGCAATACTGCTCATCATCCTCGCATTTCGCGTCATAGATCAGATACGCGCCTGCCGCGCCCGTGAGAGCCGACAGCGCAAGCAGTGAGCCGGACGAGCTCTTCCTTCTGCCGAGCATCACAAGGAACATGATAAACGTCGTCGCGGCATTTACCACAAGTGCTATCCCTGCGAAAAACTTCACATTTTTTCTTTTGAACATGATGATTACCTCCGTTTTGATCAAGCTTTCATTTTCAGATATGCGTTAATGAATCCGTCGATATCGCCGTCCATAACGGCACCGATGTTGCCGGTTTCATAGCCGGTGCGCGCATCCTTTGCAAGCGTGTACGGCATGAATACGTACGAGCGGATCTGTGAGCCCCACTCGATATTTGCCTTTTCGCCGCGTATGTCGTCGATCTTCTCCGTGTTCTCACGGCGCTTCAGCTCCGCCAGCTTTGAACGCAACATTTTCATCGCCGTTTCCTTATTCTGCAGCTGGGAACGCTCCGTCTGGCAACCGACGACGATACCCGTCGGCTTATGAACTATGCGTATCGCAGAGTCGGTCTTATTGATATGCTGACCGCCCGCGCCGCTGGAACGGTGTGCCGTGACCTCAATATCCTCATCGCGGATAACGATGCCGGCATCGTCTTCCATTTCCGGCATTACCTCACACGACGCAAACGACGTGTGCCGTCTGCCGGACGCGTCGAACGGCGAAATACGGACCAGACGGTGCACACCGTGCTCGCTTTTCAGATGGCCGTAGGCATTGTCGCCCTCGACCATGATCGTCGCGCTTTTCAGTCCGGCCTCATCTCCGTCGAGCCAATCAAGCAATTTCACGGTATAGCCGTGTTTTTCCGCCCAACGCGTATACATACGGTAGAGCATGAGTGCCCAATCCTGTGCCTCGGTGCCGCCCGCGCCGGGATGGAGCGACAGAATGGCATTGTTCTTATCGTATTCACCGCACAGCAACGTGTCCATACGTATGCTTTCTATCGTATCCCTTATCCTCGTTTCCTCAGCCAGCACCTCTTCCAGCACCGATTCGTCATCCTCTTCAATGCCCATTTCGGCAAGGGTTATGGCATCCTCGACCGAGGACGACAGTTTTTCGTACTGTTCGATCTTATCCTTTGTGCGTTTCAGCTCCTGCAATACCTTGCCGGAAGATTCCTGGTCGTCCCAGAAATTCGCGCCGAATGTTTTGCTTTCCAGCTCATCCGCCACCTCACGCAGTTTTTCCACCTTCAGCGCCGATCCCAGATCGGCAATATCTCCGCGCATTTCCATTATACGATGGCGCGCGTCTTCAAGTTCCACAATCATTTATTTATCCGCCTTTCAAGGTTGTATTATTTTCAAATCTGTTGTCTGCGGTGTCATTTTTCGTGCTTACACGGACTCTCGAAAAAGCCGCGCATATCCATATACAATCTGCCGTTCTTGTTTTTGAAGCCGAGTGCCTTTGTCAGTCTGTCCTCATTGCGGCAAATATATGCGTCGTGCGCGCCGACGCGGTCACAAAAGTCCATGACAGCCCTGCCCATTATGAAAAGCGCCTCAAAATCGTCAGTGCCGGGCGCCGCCGCGATATCAGTTATCACGCAGTCGGTCCCGCTGATTCTGAATTGGCATACGCCGACGTCGGCACCGTCGACCTCGGCATAATATGCAAAAGAATTCGCGTCGTATGTAACACCGCACAGCGCACACAGTGCGCTCTGACGTTCCTTTTCCTGTATCGGTTTTATTATCAGCATACTACTTTCCCTTTAAGCTTTCGACCTGCGATCTTGTCAGATATCTCCATTTACCGGGGCGCAGATCGCCGAGCTTTATTTCTCCTATCGCTATGCGGCGCAGTGTCAGTACGCGCAGTCCGAGCTGTTCGCACATCTTTCTGATCTGTCTGTTCCTGCCCTCATACAATTCCATCGACAGCACGGTATCGCGCTCATTTATGCTGACCACGCCAATCTTTGCCGGTTTCGTCATATAGCCGTCGATCTCCATCGGGCCCGACAGGACGGCTATCGTATCCGGTCCTACCTTGCCCGCCACCTTGACGTGGTACAGCTTTGGCTTATGATATCGCGGATGCGTCAGCATATTGGCAAGCTCACCGTCGTTCGTCAACAAAAGCAATCCCTCGCTTTCAAGGTCGAGCCTGCCTATCGGGTACACCCTCTCGCCCACGTCTGCGACAAGGTCATGTACGCACGGTCTGCCCATTTCATCGCTCATCGTAGTGACGTAGCCGACCGGCTTATTCAACATTATATATATATGGCGATTCCGGCCGCCGATGACCTGACCGCGATACTCCACGCGATCCGAATCGGGATCGACCTTATCGCCCAGCGATGCCGGCACTCCGTTCACCAGAATGCGCCCCGCCGTGATCTCCGATTCGGCGGCGCGGCGTGACATCACGCCCTGCTCTGACATAAATTTTTGCAGTCTTATTTTCTCCAAAACGGCAATATCCTTTCCTTTTTCGGTGCCGACGGAGCGTCGTCCATACTGACAAGCTCGACCTCGGCGATAATTTCCGTACCCGAATAAAACCGCGCCGTGCCTACATGATCGCCTGATTTTATACCGCTGTATAAAAACTTCGGAAGCTCATATCCGGTCACGATCTCACCGTGACCCCTCGGTAAAGTCACCGTCACCTCTGCACCGTAACAAACACCGACGTCACCGACCTCGGACCCGCACACGTGTACGCGCCCAACGGTGTCATTTGCGCGGCACAGTGTCACGCGCTCACACATTTCATAACCCATATCCAAAAGCGCCCGATGATCGCGCCAATCGTCGCCGTCGTCAAGCGTCACGCATATCAGTCTGATCCCGTCGCGTTCCGCCGATGAAACGAGCGTTCTGCCGGTATGACGCGTATATCCGGTCTTGACCCCCGTAATGTCGGGATAAGTGCGCAAAAGCCTGTTGTGATTCACAAGCAGACGCGACGCCGTACCGTCATGCATCGGTATCGACTTCCTGGCAGTCGAAACGATGGTCGCGAAGACCTCATTTTTCAGTGCGCACCCGGCGATCCGCGCCAGATCGCATGCAGTCGTATAATGCCCGTCGCAGTCAAGGCCATGCGGGTTTTCAAAATGCGTATCGCGCAGTCCCAGCGACTGCGCCTTTTCATTCATCATCGTGACAAATGCCCCGATGCTTCCGGCAACGGCAATGGCTATGGCCACGGCGGCGTCGTTGGCGCTTTGCAACATCAGCGCGTACAAAAGCGTTTCCAATGTCAGCTGTTCACCCTCATACAGGTAGACAGACGAGCCCTCGATGCCGCACGCCTCCCGCGGTACGGTTATCACGGTATCCAACGGCATATTTTCGATAGCGACGAGCGCCGTCATTATCTTTGTCGTAGATGCCGGTCCCATCCGGCGGTGGGCATTTTTCTCATACAGCACACGCCCGCCGTCAGCCTCCATGAGCAATGCGGAAACCGCGCTGACATCCACGGCACGCACACGGATGGGCAATACGACCGCAGAGGCACATAACGCCGCACACAGAAATAATATTATCGCGTATTTTACTGTTTTCAAAAATCAATCACCCACACAAGTTTTTTATATCTTGTGCGGAATACGGCTTTTTATTCCCGATCCTCGGCGGATGTTGCCTCGTCCTCCGTCTTTTTGCCGAATGTTTCTTTCAGCTTTTCAACGACGTCGGGGATCCTGTCGACGATATTCTTCACCGATGTGATAACGTCGGGATTTTGCGTTGAGCTGACGTCAAGTACGCTGACCTCGCCGAATTTATTGACGACAAGGAAGCACACCGGCGTTACCGTAACGCCCGAACCGCCGCCACCGCCGAAATTGTTTTTACCGACTGTGGAATGCTTGCCCGCGTAGTCGTTGCCGCCGCCGCAAAAGCCTATCGATACCTTGGAAATCGGGATGATAACAGTATCCGACGGCGTATTTATCGGCGTTCCGATAACGGTATCGGCATCGACCATACCGCGGATGCCCTCAAGTGACGAGCGAATGACGTCGGAAACCTTATTTGCGTTGTTTTCCATAATTGTCCCTCTCTTTATTTCTGTTCATTTTGTTCTTTACGTAATCGAGGCCGAGTGATACGGCGATGGCCAATGCGCCCACGGGCGAAAGACTGACGCCGAGCGAAATATCACACGACGTTTCGGTGGCGAGAAAATCCACCCTCACGCCGGAATTGCCATAACATTTCGTGCGGAAGAATCTGAATTCCGACAGAGTGTCAATAAATATCTGTGCCGCCGCCGACACGGCACCGTACAGCACCGCCGTCTTTGCGGCATCGTCTGAGGCTATGCAGACGTCGTACGAATACAGCGTCACACGCGCATATTTTCCAATGCGCTTCAGCAGGTCGCCGACGAGCGTCGTTATAAGCTGTACGGTCGATATTATATCGACCTTTTTCTTCTTTTTGACGGTGTCCCCGCTCTGCCCGGGCTTCTTCTTTTTCGGCTTTTTTTTATTCTTTCCGCGTTTTTGGATCAGACCGTTCTCGTCGGCCACCCGCTTTTTGAACAGCAGATACCGCACCCGAACGTCCACTCCGTCGCCGTTTGCATTGATGATAAGGTGCAATGGTATCAGCAAAAGCGACACCAGAACGGCCACAACGGATCCGACTATGATAATCCACATGATCTCCCTCCGGAATCAGATGGTGATCGGCTCAATATCCGTTTCGCTCTCTGACGTTTGTGTCATCGTGGGCAGTGCGACGGGCGGCAGATCGTCGATGGACGACAGCCCGAACACACGCAGAAAATTCTCCGTCGTGCCGAACAGCCTCGGTCTGCCGGGGACGTCGAGATGTCCCTTTTCCTCTATCAGCTCGCGCTCCAAAAGCACGCTGACGGAGTAAGTGCTGTCGACGCCGCGCACCTGCTCCACATATGCGCGCGTGACGGGCTGATTGTATGCAACGATGGCAAGCGTTTCAAGCGAGGCCTTTGACAGATTGCCTCCGTCGCGTATACCCAGCGCCGCCTTGATATAATCGGCAAAGACCTCCTTTGTCACGAGCTGACAGGCCTTTCCGAGCTTCAGAAGCTGTACCCCGCGCACAAGTCCGCTGTTATCGTATTCGGTTATATATTCGTCAACGACGCTTTCTATCTCATCGACGCCGACGCCTATCGTTTCCGCCAGCTTTTCAAACGTGACGGGATATCCCGAGGCGAACAGTATCGCCTCGATGATGCGCTTTATCTCATCGCGCGTCAGTATTTTCTCGTCATCCATTTTGTTCCTCCGTATCCGTTTCGGGTTTATGATGCTCGCGGTTGAGCGTGAATATGATCGTCGGATCACTGCCGTCGTCATACAGATGCTTTTCCATCACGATCCTGTTTGCCTTCAGAAGCTGTAAAATCGCAAAGAACGTGGCAACGATCTCGGAACGCGAACGGACGTCGTCAAACAGGTCCTCAAAATTCACAACGCGTGAATGTACCATGCGTTTGATGACGTGTATGATTCTGCCCTCAACGGGAACGATCTTCTTTTTAATGATCGGATTTATTGCCTCGATCGGCTTTTTCGACGCCAATTGCTCACGCTCCGCCATGCGCAAAAGCAACTTGCGCAAAGCATTCGAAAGCAGTGCGGAGTCCATTTCGTCCATGACAGTCGGATCGGGCTTGATCTCATCGGTATCCTTCTGATACCGCCCGGCAAACTCCTGCTCTCGCTCGCCGAGCATGGCGGCAAGCTCCTTTGCCGTCTTATACTCCATCAGCGCACGCACAAGGTCGTCGCGCGGGTCCTCCTCCTGCTTCGGCAACAGCATCCTGCTTTTTATCAGCATCAACTCCGACGCCATGGTGATGAACGATCCGGCTATCTCCATATCGCTGATCTCCATTTTGGAAACGTAGTCCATATACTGATCGAAGATCACTGATATCCTGATATCGAAAATATCCATTTTGTTCTTCGCTATCAGCGCAAGCAGCAGATCGAGGGGTCCCTCATAGACCTCTGTCTTAAATACGAGCTCAGTCATATGAATATTCCGAATATGGCGTCAACGCCCAGATACATACAGTTGAATAAGAATCCCGCGACGTTGCCGATCACGTTTGTAAACGCGCCCAAAATCAGAAGCAAATACAACGCTATCTGAACGTAACGCTCATACTTCATCATACCGAAATACCATTTTACCGGCAGGAAAATGAAGAAAAGGCGTGAGCCGTCAAGCGGCGGTACGGGTATGAGATTGAATACCGCGAGGCTGATATTCAGATACGCAAAGTAAGTAAAAAATGTTTGTGCCGCGACGAACGTCACCGTATCCGACGCAAATATCTGCACGGTACGCAAAATCAGAGTACCGATCAGAGCCAGCAACAGATTTGACACGGGACCGGCAAGGCTGACAAGCGCCATATCGCGGCGCGGCTTACCGAAATACCGCGAATTCACCGGCACGGGCTTTGCCCAGCCGAAGCCGAGCAGGATCATGCAGATGATACCGATCGGATCGATATGGCGCAGGGGATTCAGCGTCATTCTGCCGAGATTACGTGCCGTCGGGTCGCCGAGCTTGTCGGCCATCCATGCGTGCGCGTATTCATGCACGGGCAGGGATATCAGAACGCACGGTATCAGTATCACATATCGAAACAGATTATCCATTATTCCCTCACTTTACGTTTTTCATGATTATTGAAATGATCTCGTCCTTTCCGTCTCCGTCAAGTGACGAAAAAGCGACGACCGGGATCGCCGACCCGACGTACGGCGGGTTCAGAAGCGGGTGCGAGCACAGCGCCTCAATGTTTGCGCGTCTGTCGGTCGTATTCAGCTTGTCGGCCTTCGTTGCCACGACGGCATACGGTATCCCCGATGAATTCAGCCATTCTATCATCATATCGTCATCCTCGGTGGGTCCGACCTTCAGATCGACCAGCTGAAGAACGAATCTGACGTTTGCTCCGCCGAGGTACGCGTCGGTCAGACGCGAAAAACGATTTTGCTCGTCGCCGCTTCTTTTGGCGTATCCGTATCCGGGCAGGTCAACGAGATAGAATTTTTTGTCTATGCCGTAAAAATTTATCGTGACGGTCTTACCGGGCGATGAGCTGGTACGTGCAAAACGCTTTCTGTTAGTCAGCGTATTGATCAGTGAGCTTTTGCCGACGTTCGATCTGCCGCTGAGAGCGATCTGATACAGACCGTCGCGCGGAAACTGATCGGGGCGTCCGGCACAAACGGAGAGCTCAATACTATTCAGATTTATCGCCATTTCAGCCTCCCGATTTATTTAATACAGTTGTATAACTTGCATTTCCGTCACATGACGTCATTTGCTTTTTCTGTCCGCACGCGCTACCGTATGCTTCGGCACCGTGTCACCGACGGGCATACCGTAATCGGATAAGGAGGACGGTTCTCTGCCGCAAAGCGCAACGTCCAACGCCTCAGACACCGTCGATACGGGTATGATATTCACGTTTGCCTTGACCTCGTCGGCGATCTCACACATATCATCCAGATTATCGCGCGGTATTATTATCGTGCGTATTCCGGCAAGATATGCCGCCATTGTCTTTTCCCTGAGGCCGCCGATCGCCGTTACCCTGCCGTGCAGTGTGATCTCACCCGTCATGGACACGTCGCGGCGTACCGGCACTGAGCTGAGCTCACTGACCAGCGAGGTAATGAGCGCAACACCTGCCGACGGACCGTCCTTTGGCACCGCGCCCTCCGGCACGTGGATATGTATATCTTTGTTTTTATAGAACTCGCGGTCGATATTCAACTCATCCGCGTGCATACGCACATACGTGACGGCAGCCTTTGCCGACTCCTTCATCACGTCGCCGAGCTGACCTGTCAGCTCCAGCTTTCCGTTTCCGTCGACTGCCGCCGTTTCTATGCGAAGCAGATCCCCGCCGAAATCGGTGTACGCCATACCGTTGGCTGTACCTATCTCGTCGCCGGCGTAGATTTTATCCGGCAATATCCTCTGCGTGCCGAGATATTCTGTGATGACTGATGATGAGATCTTTACCGATTTTTCACCGTCGATTATCTTTTTGGCGGCCTTACGGCAGCATTTGGCAATCAGCTTTTCGAGGCCGCGCACACCCGCCTCACGGGTATAATCGTCTATCATCGCATAAACGGCGTCGTCTGTGAATTTCAGCATTCGGCCGTTCAGCCCGTGACGCTTGATCTGCTTCGGGATCAGGTGGTGACGCGCTATCGCGAATTTCTCCGATCTCGTATACGAATGCAGCTCTATGATCTCCATCCTGTCGATAAGCGGTGCGGGAATGGTGTCCAATGAGTTGGCTGTCGTTATAAACATACAACCGGAAAGGTCGATCGGAAATTCCACGAAATGATCGCGGAATGACTTATTCTGCTCACCGTCCAGCACCTCCAGCATCGCGGAAGCAGGATCGCCGTGGTTGTCGTTGGCCATCTTATCTATCTCATCGAAAAGGATAAGCGGATTCATCGTCTTTGCCTCAATAAGCGCATTGACTATCCTGCCGGGCATAGCGCCGACGTACGTTTTTCTGTGGCCGCGTATATCGGCCTCGTCACGTATGCCGCCGAGCGATACGCGCACAAATTTTCTCTTCAAAGCGCGCGCTATGGATATAGCCACAGACGTTTTACCTGTGCCGGGAGGGCCGACGAGGCAGATGATCTGATTTTTCATGTCCGGATTCAGCTTAACTGCCGAAAGATATTCCGTGATGCGCTCCTTGACCTTTTCCAGACCGTCGTGATCCTCGTTCAGTATCTTTTCGACCGACGGGATATCCAGCCTTTCGTCAGTTCTCTTACCGAGCGGGATGTCAAGGCATATATCCACGTAATTGCGCAAAACCGTCGCGTCGGCAGAACCCAACGGCATCTTTTGCATTTTGCGGATATCGCGTTCCAGCTTTTCGGCGACGTCCGCCGGGAATTTGCTTTCGGCAAGTCGCTTTCTGAATTCATCGGCGTCCTCGTCCGAATCGACGTCCTCACCCAGCTCCTCGCGGATCACCTTCAGCTGTTCACGCAGATAGTAATCGCGCTGATGGTCGTCAAGATTCTGCTTGACCTTGCGCTGGATCTTCGCCTCCTCGGAGAGTATCATTTTCTCGTTTTCGAGGATCAGCAGCATGAGCTCCAGACGGCGCAGAGGATCGAATTCCTCCAGCAACGCCTGTTTATCCTCCGTTTCGACTATCACGTTTGCCGCGACGAAATCGCAGAACATACCCGGCTCACGGATCGAATTTATCACGAACCAGAGTTCCTTTGAGAATTTCGGCAGATATTTCACGAAATCATTCAGCGTGTTTTTCAGGTCGCGCATGAGCGCCTCGCCCTTCACACCGCCGTTGTCGGAAATGTTCACGTTTTTCTCCATCACCGACGCTATCGGATACGTGCCGGATATGTCGAGATTACTGAGTATGGCGCGTGACTGCGGCTCCGCGATGATACGGAAAATGCCGCCGGGACTTTTGACCAGCTGCTTGATCTTTGCGATCACACCGACGCTGTACAGGTCTTCACGCTCCGGCATTTTATCGGTATATTCTCTTTGACAGACGATGAAAACATAACTGTCGCCCTTGACTGCCGCGTCGCACGCCTTTTTCGTGAATTGACGTGATACGTCAAGATTGAGCGGAAGCCCCGGAAAAGCCACAAGACCGCGTGTGGCGACGCACGGCAAAACCTTTTGCCTTATTGTTTCGGTTGTTGTTGACATTTTTGCCCTTTCTATGTTCTGCCCCGGATTCGAGGCATATTTTCTCATACTAACAGTATCGTGTTATAACAGTATATCATAACCCGCGCGAAAATACTATACTTTTTTTAATTTTATTGAAAATACATTGATTATCATAATATCGGCACAACAAAAAAGGCCGCGGATGCTTCCGCGGCCGGTATATCGGGGATCACTCTTCAGTTATTATTTCGGGCAGGCCCTCAACATGATGGATTCTGTCGTTGCAGAGAATATCCTCCATGAACACGAGCCTCAGAAGAAGCTCACCGTTCAGTTTTTCAAACTGTTTAGTCGTATAATCCGACTGATAATAGCTGTTGTATTTGTCCGTCAGCTTCTGCAGATCGGACTGATACATCTCATCGGAATAACGGAGATGCAGCGCATCGAAAAGCGCATAAACGACAAGCGTTTCAAATGCCGATGCATCGGCGTTCTCGTTGATAAAGACTTCATAACCGTCCTTACCGCCGAAAAGGTATTCGAACGCCTCGTCCTTTGTCGCTCCGACCGACGCCATGTAATCGTTGATCGTATTGTCGGCCTGACTCTTGTAGATCGCCTTGAACTGTTTGAGCAATTCGGCGGGGACCTCAATGAGCTCGGAACGTCCGGCAATGACGGAGATGATGTCATACAGTGCGCAATACGCGACGCGGAGTGCCTCTTTATATTCATACAGCGACGAATACGTAGTGTTGGCGGCGATGGTCCTGTCATAGTTGACGGATGAACGTGTCGTTACCGCAAAATCGACTGTCTTTCCGGCAATATCGGCATTATTCCAATCCGACGGGAAGCTGACGCTAAAGCTTACCGTTTCGCCGACCTTATGACCCACAAGCGCATCGTCAAAATCCGTCGACCACTGAGAATATCCGAGCATGAACGTATGTCCGGAAAGCGTGCCGTCTTCCCATGCCTCACCGTCGATCGTGGCGGTGATATCGGTGTATACCTGATCGCCGACGGCGAGAACCGTCTGCGTTACGGGATGATCGGCAATGAAAGCGTCGAGCGTATCGACGATCTCATCATCGGAATACAACGGTGCCCAGATCTTAACGGGCGTCACCGTGAAATTGACTGTCTGATTTTTCAGCTCATCATATTTGCAGTTGTACGGCATATCGTATTCAAAGGAAAATGCCGTGCCGACCGTGATGGTGCGGAGACCGGCCGACGAGCCTATATTCGCCATATTGTCGACGTCATACACAAATGAACTGTCGAACGCACAGCGATTCGCGTCCTGCGTATCCTCGTAAAGATTTATTTTTGCGGTCTTGTCACCTTCGTAGCAAAGCTCATCAAACTTCGTGTACGTGGTCTTATCTCCGTCCACCGTGACGATCTCACAAACGAGGTTGAATTCGACCGAATAGCCCCAATTCACGTTGTACGAAACCTGTGAATTCGTTACGTCGACGTCCCTTCCCTCATAATATTTCTGCGCGAATTCCTCGGCAGTGAACGTAGAGTAATCGCCGAGTCTGACGTACTCATCCAGATTCAGCTTTCTTACGTCGTACGTACCGCAGGAGGCCAATGCCGTCACGAGCATAGCCGCGATTACAAGCAGTGAGATAATTTTCTTCATCTGTAAAGATCCTTTCGATTTGCGTATGAGCACAAAACCCATAATACTGAAATAATACCCTATCTTTTTACCACAGAATTAACGAAAAAGCAACTGTTTTTTTTATTTTTACCGTTTTTTCGCAATAAAATAACATTTGTACGACATTTATGCGTCAAAAGTGCGTCAATCGTACAGTCTGACGTCGGCGATCACCCTGCCCAGAATCGAAACGTCGCGGCTGATGATCGGCTTCATTGTCGGGTTTTCCGGCTGAAGACGGAAATGACCGTTTTCGCGGTAGAACGTCTTCACGGTCGCCTCGTCCTCGATCAGCACGACTGCGATATCGCCATTCTCGACGTAGCTGGTACGGCTGACTATCACGACGTCGCCGTCCATTATCCCCGCGTCTATCATACTGCGTCCTTTTATCCTGAGGGCGAACAGCTCATGCACATTCGTACCCGACGGCACGCAGAAATTGACGAATCCGTCGATATTTTCCTCTGCGAGTATCGGCAATCCCGCCGCAACCTGTCCTATGATCGGCACACGGACGGGTGCCGTTCCCGCCTCGTTTTCAAGCGTGCGGAGTGTACGGCTTTTGCCCTGCTCCTTGACTATGTATCCCTTGGCCTCCAGCCTTTCGAGGTATGAATGTACAGTCGACGTGCTCTTTATTCCCAATGCCGCCTTAATGTCGCGTACCGACGGAGAATAGCCGTTTTTGCGTATCACCGTGCAGATATATTCATACACGGCCTGCTCTTTTACGGTGAGTTTTTCCATTTTATACTCCTGTATAATAAGATTTCGGAATATCGCTCACGATCATTATATCACACCTTTTTCAAAAATGCAAACATTTGTTTTGAAAATAACACAAATGATCTTCATTTTTTGCAAAAAGGTCTTGAAAGCCGCATGGATGTCAAGTATAATATAATGTGAGTTTATATGCCGAGGTAAGACTTTACCATGCAGGCCAACAACTCATCACGGTCGATGCGGGAAATCATCGAACGCGCATTGTTGTGATCGGTAATGTATGTCGGATCATCGGACAGGATGTATCCCACGATCTGACTGATCGGATCATATCCCTTTTCCGTCAACGATTCATATACGTTGCGCAGTACCTTGTAATTCAGCTCGTCGGCGGCGGTTATCGCGCCGAAACGTACCGTGTCTTTAGAGTTATCCATAATTAACCTCCGCGTTAAGTACATTGACTACATTATAGCGCAGATCGCGGAGTTTTTCAACAAAAAAATGAAGGGAGCTTATCATGGAGATAAACCGCAAAAAACTTTCCGATGAGATCATACGCGAAAAAGAAACACAAACGATCGACGATATCAACGCGACGACAGAGGAATACGCCGCAAAATTCGCTGAGCTCGGCTATGAGCTCAACGTCGATATGTACTATATGGAAAGCGAGTACGACAGGCTCAGCCACGAGCTGAGTGATGACAATGAGGTGTATACGCCCGGTTATGTCAGTCAAGCCAAAATCACTGTCAGAAAGATCGGCGAGGCAAAGCCCGACGAGAACGAGACGGCTGAGGACGATGCCGCCGGTGCGGCCGTTGAGGTCGCCGACGGACCCGATGACGGTGCAGACGAAGAGGATTACGATAAGCTTGAAGCGATCGTTGAGGAAAACGCCGAAAAGCTTGAGCGATCATTCGCGTATACGATAGTCATGATGCTGAGGATTTATAAGTCATTCTGGAAAGAGATCGTGGAATTCTGCGACGGTATGGAAATGCTCAGGGCAGACCTTGACGATTTTCTGGCAAATCTCGCCGACGAGGCAGATCAATCAACTAAAACGTCCGACAGCATCTGAATTTTTCGGAATATTATACAAAAGAATAAAATCGAAAGTCACAATTTTATACATCTGTATAAAGAGGCAAATCAATGATCAGAAATACGTTGACGGAAACCACGCTGAAAACAAGCGATTTCAATTTTGTGCTACCGCAGGAGCTGATAGCACAGCACCCCAGCGATAAGCGCGATGAGGCGCGGCTGATGGTGATAGACAGGCGATCCGGCGAGATCACGCACAAGATTTTCAAGGACGTTATAGATTATCTTAATCCGGGTGACGTGCTCGTCATAAACAACTCAAAGGTCATCCCGGCGCGAATATACGGCAAAAAACTGCGTGACGGCGGTGAAGACGGAGCAAACGTGGAATTCGTCCTGCTTCGCCAGATGGAATTGGACACATGGGAGGCGCTTGTGCGCCCCGGCAGACGTTTGAAGCCCGGCACGCAGGTAACATTCGGCGACGGGATGCTGATGGCAACGATCAAGGAAATCGTCGACGACGGAAACAGAATAGTGAAGTTCGACTATGACCGCGCGTCGGGGAGAAATCTGTACTCGATACTTGACGAAATAGGTAAAATGCCGTTGCCGCCGTATATTACCGAGGAGCTGCGCGACAACAGCGAATATCAGACGGTGTACGCAAAAGAGGAAGGCAGTGCGGCCGCGCCCACGGCGGGGCTTCACTTTACCGATGAATTGCTTGGCCGTATCAGGGCCAAAGGTGTGAAAGTCGTCCCGGTGATGCTTCACGTCGGGCTCGGCACGTTTCGCCCCGTAAAGGTGGACAACATAGCCGATCACGTGATGCACAGTGAATTTTTCAGCGTCACGGAGCAGGCGGCCGACGATATAAACGAAGCTCGCAAAAACGGCGGCAGGATCATCGCCGTCGGTACGACGTCGTGCCGCACGCTGGAAAGCGCGGCAGACGAAAGCGGCACCGTGCACGCAATGACGGATGATACAGGCATTTTCATCTATCCCGGATACAAATTCAAGGCGGTTGACGCCCTGATCACGAATTTTCACCTACCGGAAAGCACCCTGCTGATGCTTGTCAGCGCGCTGGCGGGAAGCGATCTGATCAAAACGGCATATTCAACGGCAATAACACAACGATACAGATTCTTTTCGTTCGGCGACGCGATGCTCATATTATAAAAGACATCGAAAACCGTCAATTTCGGCAAAAAAGCACGCAAAATAAGGACTTTTTTCCCACTTTTCTCAGCAATAGTAAACCTATAAAATTCCGAAAAAACGGAATCGGTTTTTTCATTTGACACCCTTGCTTATATAAAATCGTCGAAAATATTATGCAAGATATTTGAATATCCGATGAATATTTGACAGTTCCGACAAAACCACAAATAATCTTCCGGATTTCTATTGACAAAATAGGATAAATCCTATATAATATAAGGGAAGGATAAATATCAATACTTTCGGAGAATGATATGAAAGAGAAAAAGACCTTCTGCTGCCGCGAAATTCTGTTATGGGATCCGGATTTCACAAAAGTGACCGCAGAAGAAGCAGAGAGAATCGAAAAAGCGGAAAAGAGCGGTTTCGTCAGTGAAGACGAGATTGACTGGGATAAGATCGGTGTCG
>JAKSPY010000027.1 GCA_024404445.1 Clostridia bacterium | reverse complement strand
GTTCTGTCCGTCGGTGAAGCGACGCTTGCGCGTTACGGCGCCGTCAGTGAGCAGACCGCGTGCGAAATGGCTGTCGGCGCACGGACGTTGGTGGGTGCCGACATCGCTGTATCTGTCACGGGCATCGCGGGCCCCGGAGGCGGAACGGCTGAAAAGCCTGTCGGTCTCGTATATATCGGTGTGAGCACGGAAAACGGCGTGTATGCGGTAAAAAATCTTTTTGACGGCACTCGTGAGCAGGTCAGACTGCAAACGTGCATCCGCGCATTGGAGCTTGCCGCGGAAGAACTGAACAGTTAACATAACATATTAAAGGAGGGCATATGGCAAAATCGGATTTATCAGTTTTGTCGTACGACGCGTTCACCGCGCTCATGTGCGGCAACCTGTGCGGAGCCTTCCTTTTTTACGGTGAAGAGGATTATCTTAAAGGGCGCGTGATGTCCGATCTGCGATCATCGGTGCTGACCGCCGAGGGATTTGAAATATTCAATCATTTCGATATTTCTTTTTCTGCGTCGTCGTCATTGCCGAGGGAAAGCATATTCGCATCGCTCAGCGACGCGTGCGACGCCTCGCCCCTTATGCAGGACAGGAAGCTTATTGAGGTACATGACATCATTCCGGATAAGATACCTCAGACAGAGCTGGATTCTATCGTCAGCATAGCGAAAAAGGTGGGGACGGACGCGGTATTCATACTGTACTGCCGCAGTAATGAGCTTATCTGTGATTATAAATTAGAGCAGAGCGCACTGTTCAGAAAGCTTGCCGACGTTATGCGCCCGGTCAGATTCGACCTTGTCCCGACGGGTAAGCTGATATCGTTCATCCGCCGTCAGCTGAAGGCACAAAACGTGTTTATTGAGGATGACGCGGCTCAGACGCTTGTCGATATGTGCGCGTCGCGTCTGCTGGCGATCACGTCGGAGGTGTCAAAGCTCATTTCGTATGCATCCGTTAACAAAAACGGTGAAACGTATATGATCACCGACGATATCGTGCGTTCGGTATGCTCGGAGTCGGCATCGGATGAACTGCCGTTCGCCCTGTCGGAGGCGATGATGAGATGGAATCTGACGGCAGTCATGAACGCTCTTGACCTTTCGCGCGAAATGAAGGAGGAGCCGATAGCCGTATGTGCAAAAATATCACGCGTGCTGACAGATATGCTGACTGTCAAGGCAGGCATTTCATCGGGCGTCACGGTCGATGATATATCAAAGGCGATGAAAATGAAACCGTTCCGCACCGGCAAATACGTTGACGCAGTCAAAAATGTCCCGATAGAGATCATAGAACGCGCGGTATCGACGATGTATCGTCTGGATCGTGATTTGAAAAGCACGCAGACCGATGCGTGGGTGCTGATCGACGGTGCCGTAACCGATATTTATTTGCCGAGGTCGCTCAGATGACTATGCTTGATATTTCACGCCCTATTATTGTTGAGGGCAAATACGATAAAATCAAGGTCCTGTCGGTATGTCACGCGACGGTCATCGAAACGAAGGGCTTCGGCATCTTTTCAGACGGCGAAAGGACGGCGCTTATACGTCGTTTGGCGGAAAAGGACGGAGTGATCGTTTTGACAGACAGCGACGGCGGCGGTCTGGTGATAAGGAATTACATCAAGAATATCCTGCCGCCGGATAAGGTCGTTAATCTGTATATCCCGCGCATAGTCGGCAAGGAACGGCGTAAGGTTCATCCGTCAAAGGAGGGAACATTGGGCGTCGAGGGTATAGATACCGGGATGCTTTACGATATCCTTTTGCCGTATGCCGGCGACGTACCGCCGAAAAAAATGTCGCTGACAAAGGCGGATTTCTATAAACACGGCCTGAGCGGAAAGACTGACAGCGTGGCAAAAAGGGTGCGCCTGTCACAGCTTTTGCGCCTGCCTGTGAATTTGTCGGCTTCGGCGCTGTTAGAGGCCGTCAATACGGTAATCAATGAGGAGGAGTATTATTCGGTGCTTGCCGAATGTGAAAAAAATGATTGACAAGATTCGCGCATTTGTCGATAAGGTTCTCGATAAAATGCATTTGCTGAAATATAAGGAGCTGATATTATACATAATCGTCGGAGGCGGCACCACGGTCGTCGATTGGATCGTGTTTGCCGTGCTGACGCTATTTGTTCCGGAAACAGGCGGTTGGATACAGACGATTTCGCCGAATATCATTTCATACAGCGCGGCGTGGCTTTGCGCCGTTATATTCGCCTATGTTTTCAGCAGACTGTTCGTGTTTGAAAATACCGACGGACGCATAGTGCCGCAGTTTGCGAGATTTTTCGCGTCGCGTTTTGCGACACTCGTGCTTTCGATCATGGGAGATATACTGCTGTGCGGGGATCACGCACTGTTCCCGATAGGTAACGTATGGATCGCTAAGGTGATTATTTCCGTCGCGATCGTTATCATCAATTATATCACCAGCAAATTGCTTGTGTTCAACAAAAAGCCGCAGGATAGGTAAACGGAGGCAAAATGGATAAGATCAAGTATTACGGTGGGGCACAGCTTGCGTACGTCGGCGATGCCGTGTTGGAAACATTCGTACGCGAAAAGCTGATTTTGCGCGATATGCCGAATACCGGCGCGATGAGTGCCGAGGCGCAAAAGCACGTATGTGCAGTCCGCCAAAGTGAGAAGGTTGACCTTCTGATGCCGCTTATGACCGAGGATGAGATCTCGGTGTATAAGCTCGGCAGAAATTATAAATCATCCACAAAGCCGCATCACGCCACAGCGGTGGAATATCACCGTGCGTCCGGGTTTGAGGCTGTATTCGGTTATTTGCATCTGAGCGGTAACGACTTGCGCGCTCGCGAGCTTTTTGAGCGGGTGTACGGCGGAGATTTTGATAAGAGGGAACAGGATGACTGATGTTTTCGATTATCTGAAATGGCGCGGTGACCTGTCGTTTGACGAAGCTCCGTTTTGTGAGATTGACGCGCTCATTTTTGCCGAGATCTCATACGTCGATCTCGGAGGAATAGTCGACGGTCCGCGGCGCGGCACACAGCCCGTCACGCTGAGGCAGGCGGCAGAAAAATTTTTCGTTATTCACGATGAGTCCACGTATTCCATGGGTGTTATCGTTCCGAACGGGATATTGATGATGTTCAGACAGGCCGCGCAGACGCGCCGTTTCGCCGACGTCACGGTATCGGATTACGTCAGCAGAACTGACGATGCCGAGGCAACGCAGTTTTCGGCAGTTGCGTTTTCGTTTGCGCACGGCAAATATGCGATCGCCTACCGCGGCACTGACGATTCCGTTGCCGGCTGGAGGGAAAACTTTGACATGGCGTTTGAAATGCCCGTTCCGGCACAGATATGCGGAGCCGGGTACCTTGACGGATTTGTCGGCTCTCATCGCATAAATACGATGTACGTGTGCGGACACAGTAAGGGCGGCAACCTTGCCGTGTACTCTTCCGCGTTTTGCTCTGATAAAGCCCGCGCAAAAATAACCGGCACCTATAATTTTGACGGCCCCGGCTTCAGAAGTGAATTTTATGATGACGGCAGGTTTTCAAGAATAAGCGCCAGACTGCACACCTTCGTACCGGAATCATCGATAATCGGTATGCTGCTCGATATCGGATACGATTATACAGTCGTCCGTTCGTCGGAAAAGGGAATAATGCAGCATGACGGGCTCAGCTGGGGCGTCGAGGGCACGCATTTTATCAGCGCGGAAAAGCTGAACGATACTGCGCGGCATTTTGATGAATCGTTCAGTAAATGGCTGACAGAATTGCCCGATGATCAGCGAAAAGAAACGGTCGATACCATATTCTCCGTCATTTACCGCACTGAGTCACATACGCTGACGGAGCTTGCCGAGAAAAAAGAACTGTTGGGCAAGGCGCTGATAGCACTTCCTGCTGAAAAACGCAAAATTCTGATTGATATGATACGTGGAATAGTCATGGACAATCTGGGTGTATTCGTCGATGAGGTCGTAAAACCGAAAATTGCGGAGATCAAGATCGATATTGCGGAAATAGCGGAGAAGATCGCGCCAAAGTCAAACGAAACAAACAGAAATATTCATATCAGTAAATAAAAGGACTGTAAATAAATAGCCCCGAAAAAAGCGAAAAAAGAAATCCGAAGCGAACTTTACCGGTTGCTTCGGATTTTTTGGGCTATTTATTTACAGCCCCTTTACAATAATTTCGGCTGTTTATAGCTGTTGTAAACCGTTTCAAACCATTGGATGCTGTCCGGTATCGGACGCCGCGGCGTGAATTTCGTCGTGACGGTACGTCCGTCAAAATGCGTGATGCCGATGTACTCGCCGTGAGTTTTGTCAGTCACGACGTCGTCCGTATCACCTCCGATAACGTATGAGCCTCTGCTCATTCCTCCGTCGTCGATATACGCCTTGATGGCGTTCAGATATACATACGATGTCACGACTATGTCGCGATTGATGCACAGATCGGTCAGATTTTCGGCATCTGCGGAGTATTGCTTGTAGAAATGCGTCATTTCATTCCCGAAAAATGCTATTGCCTCGCTTATCTCGGACTCCGGACGTATAAAGGCCGCGCAGTCCGACATTATCCTGCCGTATTTTTGTCGCTTTTCCATTATTTCATCGTGTGTCAGACCGTTGCCGAGAAGTGACGAAATATCCGATACAGCCTTACCGATCTCATCGGTGAGATCGGGGATCTCAATATATTCATTGGACAGACGGTGCGTTATTGATTGAGCGGCTCTCAAACTTCCGACCTGCGTGGAATTCAGCGATGAGCCGCCGGGACGGTAAACGCCAAAAGTGCCGGCACATTCGCCTACCGCGTAAAGCCCGGACACCGATGTGCTTTGCCAATCTGTATCCACCGACATACCGCCGTTGTTGCACTGCGCGCACACGGCGATCTCCACCGGCTCGCCGCACAGGTCCGTTCCGTGCGAGGCATAGACTGCTATCGCTTTGTAGTTCATCTTTTTCAGGCGCGCGATCGGCGTTTTCAGTATCGCATCCGATTTTTTCAGATACTCCAGCGCAGTTTGATCGAGAATCGAAAAATCAAATCCCGTCGGATCCTTTGTATAATCAAGGTACACCCTGTTGCCTTTTTTTCTTTGCTCGTATACCGCGATGTCTATACGCGATGATGAATATCTGTCTTTTTCCAGCTTTGCCGAGTCGAAAGGCCACTCGTACCCTTTTAAGAATTCTGCCCTGAACAGTGATCTGTCATCCGGAAAATAGTCGCGCAGAAATTCGCGTTCGACGCCGCTTTTGTCAACCGAAACGTATCTGGGGATAACCTGTTGATACGTGCCACTCAGATTCCATCTGAAGCCGAGTGAAGCTATTCCGTATTGCGATTCCGTCAGATTGGCACCGTCAGCGCCGGCTGTGAACATCATGCCGTGTGCGCAGGTCTGACTCTGCGGGTAGACGGTGTCTGCATATATTGCCGACGGCCCGCCTGTTGCCATGACGGTGTATTTTGCCAGAATCACGCAGATCCCGGCGGGATTATCCTCGCTTACCGACGCACGCCGTACGGTAATGACGCCGTATGCCCGTCCGTCCTTTGTCAGTATGCTGACCGCCCTATGACCGTTCAATACCGCCGTTCCGCTTTCCATGACCGAGCGTTCAAGCGCCTCAGTCATGTATTTTGACGTCAGCGGGCCGCACGACGTGGCGCGTGTGCGCTTATCGTGATCCGTGCGATAACCTACGTATTCGCCGAAATCATTGCACGGAAAAGGTACGCCGAGGTTGACCAGCTTATAAAATGAGCGCGACGAAAGCGCCGCCTCTATAAGCGCCGTATCGCCGTTGACGCTCATTCCGTCATACAGCGTTTTTGCCATATCGTAAACGGAGTCCGCACCGTCACCGGCCGATGAAAGCTTATAATACGTTTGCTTGTCCGATCCCGTATTGCGTGAGGTACCCATCAGACGGCCCTCTGTGATGACGGCGATGTTTTTTACACCCATCAGCCGAAGTGAATCGGCAGTGTTGTATCCGGCGGCGCCGCTGCCGACTATTATCGCGTCAAAAACGAAGCACGGGATCACTTGCCCGCCGATTTGAAGCTGTTCCATCACAGCCTCCTTATATGGAATCCGCCGTCGACGTTTATGATCTCGCCCGTGGAATATCTGAGTGCACCGTCGGCAAGGGCCTTGACCGCGGCGGCGACATCGTCCGGCTGTCCCATTCGGGAAATCGGCAGAAGCCCGTCGGCGATCAGCGCATCATATTTTCCCTTGACGCACACGGTCATATCCGTTTCGATGATGCCGGGACGTATTTCATACACATTTATGCCCTCGGACGCGAGTCTGTCGGCAAACAGCGTCGTTACCATCGACAGACCGGCCTTTGCCACGCAGTATTCGCCGCGGCTCGTGCTTGACGTATAAGCCGACATCGATGTGATATTGATTATGGTGTCGCCGCATTTGTGTTCCACCATTTTGCCGGCCGCGTACTGAGTCAGCAGGAATGTGCCTTTCAGATTGATATTTATCAGTCTGTCCAGACTTTCCTCAGTCATTTGCAGTATGTCGCGGCGTTCCGTCGGGGCGACCCCGGCATTATTCACCAATACGTCGATCCTGCCGAATTTTTCAAATGCGAGGTCGATCAGCTTTTTCCTGTCGGCATCTGACGAAATATCGGCTTCGGCATATACCGATTCCGGTGAGACCGATTTCAGCTCGTCAATATAATTTTTTACCCTATCATCGGTGCAAGGCGTTCTTGCCGCGGCAACGACGGTGTATCCGTCGGCGGCGAGCGTCAACGAAATCGCCTTGCCTATGCCTCTGTTGGCGCCTGTTACTATTGCGATCCTGCTCATTTTCACACCTGCTTTCCCATTACGACTTTTCTGTATATAGGCAGATATACTTCCTGATCGCGTACGGGGCAGCCTGTGCAACTGCCGTGACGCATCAGTTCTGTGCATTTTGAACACGTTATGCAGGTCTTTTTTGCGTCAAAGCTGTCGGCCAGCATATCGGATGCAAATTTTTCGTAGGCAAATGCCATCCTGCCGAATCCCGCAAGGTCGGCACAGCCGCGTTCCAGCGCCGCCGCCGCAACGTACGGTGAAAACTCGCGCAGATAACTGTATCCCGTTCCGACAAATGTGATCCCGCCGACCTGCTTTTTCACCTTTTCGGCAGAACACAGCAGGCGCTCCACACCCTTCAACGGGTGTTCGTCCGCGGTATATCCGCCCTTGTTGTACGGGCGGTTGATATGCGGATTATAGTACGGTGATCCCATCGTTATGTCAACGAGCGCAAGGCCGTATTTTTCGTGAAGCTCATTCAGCAGTCTGACCGTTTCGGTGAAATCCGGCTCATACGCGCCGTCGGTGCTCATTCCGAAGCCGTGCGGATACGGTATCATATCCGAAAGCCCGAATCGCGATGCGAGTATTTTGTCATATGGCAAAACGGCCCTGACCGCCGTGTAGATGTCGTTTATCAGCCGTGTGCGGTTTTCATACGATCCGCCGTATTTCCCCTGCCTTTCGTATGCGGACAGCGACTCTCCCAGCAGATAATGATGGCAGATCTTTAGGTCAACACCGTCAAAGCCGGCCGCTATAGCGAGCTTGGCGGCACTTTCGTACTTTTCTGCAAGCGTATCAAGGTAATCGTCGGAAATCGTCGGAATGTTTTTGTCATTCGGGCGCACACTTTCGAAAACCGGATTTCTCGTCATGAATATCGGCGTGGTATATGAGCTGTTTTTGCTGAATCTGCCGGAGTGCGTCAGCTGTGCGATGATCGGCGCCGACGTGACGGACTTGATTTTTTTGACCAATGCGGCATACAGACCGACGTTTTCATCCGTTATCATCAACTGATGATCCGACGTGCGTCCCTCCGGGCATACGGCTATCGCCTCCGACCAGATCAGTGCCGCGCCGGATGACGCGAATCGCAGATATCTGCGTTCGGTCAGATCGGACGGTGAGCCGTCCTCTCTGCCGTCAAACCCCTCCATGGGATGAACGGAGATTGAATTTGACAGTACGAAATCGCGTCCCGCCGTTCTGACTGTCGGGGTGCGGTGCAGTGCAGAGGTATCTCGTGTCATCGGTATGTCGATGCCGTTATTCCGCAGAATATATGACAGCTCATCGTACGTTGCGAAATTATATGTATTGCCGTTTTTTTTCTCAAATGCGAACATCGTTATGCCATCCTTTCCAGCAGGGCAGCAGTGACCTCGTATTTGACCGGTTGTCCTCCGAGGTATGCGGTGCATTCGTTTATCATGTATTCTGCCATTCGGTGTGTTTCATATCCGATACTGCCGGCTATGTGCGGCGTCAGATAGACGTTGTCGAGGGCGTACAGCTCACTGTCATCGGCAGGAGGCTCACACGGGTCCGTGACGTCAAGAAGCGCAAAGCGCGTCGGCACATTTTTCAGCGCGGCTATAAGGTCCTTTTCGACTATTTGCGCGCCGCGACCGGTGTTTATGAATACGGCATATTTGTCCATGAGGTCAAATAGATGCGCGTCCAACATACCGACTGTTTCGGGCTTGTTTGCCACGTGGTTGGATATGATATGACATTCGGAGAATATCTCCTCCAAAGTCGCTTTTTTTGCGCCGAGCTGTGCGGCGCGCTCGTCACTGACAAAGGGATCGTACAGATATACGTCCATGTCGGTGCGCTTCAGCCTTTCGATGACGCCGCTTCCGATCATGCCGCAACCTATAATACCGACCTTGGTATGATAATTGCCGGGATAGCGTTTGTCCTCATCTTTGTTCGTCCATTGTCCGCGTGATCTCACGCGACGCATGAAAAAGCCCTTATCGGCGAGCATGATCTCGGAAAATGTGACCTCACATACGGGCACTCCGTTTGCCGCCCATGCGCTGAAAACTCTGATGCCGCAATTTATGAACGGACGCGCAAAATACTGTACCGTTCCGGCAGAGTAGAACAGTGCGCGCAATTTCGGCAGGTATGCTTTGATCTTTTCCTCCGTGAGTCTGAGCATCCCCCATGTTGAGAAGACAATATCCGCATCACGCAGATCGTCACGGCGGATAAGCTCCTCCTCCGACGTGCAATCGGGCAAAAGCTCCGCTATCTGTGCGATTTTCCGTCTTGATTCATCTGAATATACGTCGGCGATGTTATGCGCCGAGCCGGATATTATTACGGCTTTCATTTCTGTTGCTCCTTATACAGTCTTAATTTTTCGGCGATACTCATCATATCGCGTAACATATCGTCGCGTTTTGATTCGTCGCGCAACAGGGCTGACGGATGATATACTGCGCACATTTCGGTCTGCCCGCGCGTTATCCACTTACCGTGGTCGGCTGTTATGCGAAAATCGGGGCTGATCAGCTTCATGGCTGCGATCCTGCCGAGGCAGACGATCATCCTCGGTGAGATCGTGCGCACCTGATCTCTCAGCCAACCGATGCACGCCTCCTGCTCATTCTGTTCGGGATCGCGGTTGTGCGGCGGGCGGCATTTGAGAATGTTTGCGATATATACCTCCTGCCGGTCAATACCCACGACGGAAAGATATTTGTCAAACAGTTTTCCTGCCGGACCTACGAACGGTATTCCCGTTTTATCCTCCTGCTCGCCGGGCGCTTCGCCTACGAACATAAGTGAGGCGTTTTCATTTCCGACACCGAAAACAAGGTTTGTCCGCGTCTGACACAGCGCGCATTTGTCACACAGGTCACATTCAGCGCGGATCAAGTCAAGCGATGTTACCATACAGCTCCTAAAAAAATAATCAATGCGTTACACATTGATTATATCAAAAAATATGTAAAATTCAATATCATACGGGAAAATCATATCAGATCGGATAATATTCGCACGGCATCGTTTTTGCACAGACAATCCCCGTATTCATACAGGTATTCTTCAATATGGCGCGTCTGACATTTACGCCCGAATTCAGACAGGATAATGTATTGCGACGGGGAGTCGCATTTCAGTATCAGATAGTATTTGTCGCCGTTGCCGCATTTTACCGAATACGCCGCGCTGTCCGTTTTGTCACCGATATTTTTTGCGGTCTTACAGGCGAGCATCAATTCCTTCAGCGTCGAAAATTCATATGCGGCGGTCTTTTGGCCGTTTATTGTCGTCACGGTTTCGTTCAGATAGCTCATATTATCGTCGTTACGGTACCTTTCCGTTTTAGTCACGGTCAGACGACATCCACCGTCACCGTGCGGATACATTCGAATACATATGGGCGACTGACAGCCGTCAAAGCCGGTTTCATGCTTTGCCGTATTCAGTATTTCCCATATCGCACGTTTCGTTTCCGTCGTGCCATAGTCCATGGAAACACAGGTCAGCTCATATTTTTTCATATCCTCGCTCGTCAATTCGACTATCAGAGTTCTTTTGTCACGCAATTTGATATCCACGTCAATACCTCCTCGGAATGATCCGATAAGGTCATTTTATCAGCAAACAACGAAAAAAGATAGGAGTAAATGTTGGAATTTTACATCAAGGCTTGAAAATAAGCCGCAATGTGGTATTATATATACAGATAGTAATTTTTTTTGAGGTAACTGATGATACATGATTTTATCAGTGAAAAAATGATTTATATATTGGCACCTGTGTTGGCGGTCGCCATCGCGGCACTGTGCACACCCATGATCGCTGAATTCGGCAGAATAATCGGCGCCGTCGATATTCCGGACGGCAAAAGAAAGCTTCATACCGGCATTGTTCCGCGTATCGGCGGCATAGCTGTTTACGCCGCGTTCGCGATCGTATCCGCGGCGGTAATGATGTATAAATACGGGTATTTTCCGGACAGCTACGCGATAATCCTCGTCGGGTCGGTGTGCATTATGCTGTTGGGATTCCTCGACGACGTGTTTGACCTGCCTGCGTTGATGAAGTTTTCATTTGAGGTCGTTATAGCGGTCTTCACAGTTCTGTTCGGCGGCACCTTTGATTATCTGACCGTTTTCGGCACCACGGTGGTTTTCGGCGTATGGGGCATACCGATAACGGTATTCTGGCTCGTTTTGCTGACAAATTCCATAAATCTCATCGACGGGATCGACGGGCTCGCAACAGGAACCTCGTCGTTGGCATTGCTGGCGTTGGCGGTGTCCGCCGTCATAATGGGCGACGACGTTAACGCACTGATCGCCGTTGCGCTTTTCGGCGCGACGATGGGCTTTTTGCCGTACAATTCCAACCCTGCGTCGATATTCATCGGTGACTGCGGCGCGCTGACTCTCGGATATATCATGGGGTGTATTTCCATATTCGGTTTTTTTAAGGCACAGGCGTTTTTTACGCTGGTCATTCCGTCGATCATATTCGCGCTTCCGCTTTTTGACGCCGTCATCATATTTTTCAAAAGGCTTTTTATGGGTGTCAATCCATTTAAGGGCGACAGATTGCATATACAGTTCATCATGCTCGATCTCGGCTTTTCGGTAAAGCAGTCGGTCGCCATTCTGTATGTGTCATCCGCGGTGCTCGCAGCCGCCGCGATACTGTTCATAAAATTCAAGCTTGTCGCACTGACGCTCGTGTTTATGACGTTTGAATTCCTGTTTTTCCTGAAGCACGCACCGTCGCTGAAAAAGAAAAATGTTAAGCCTCCTGCGGCAGAAAGTGAAGGTAGCCGTGGATAAAAAAACAAATAACGGCCTCATGGCGCTGTTATCCGTAGTGTCAATCATACTTGTATTCACGCTGACGTGCTTTCTGTGCCTGTATTCGCTTTCGGCACTTGGCGTGGTCTCCGTCGATTGGGCACAGGAGCCACAGGTACAACCGCCGAAAAGCGAGCCGGTCGGTGAAAACATCGATACCGATGAATCGGAGGTGTCACTGCTGAGCGACGAAAAACTGCGTGATATACTTGTGAAAACGCCGTTTGTAGACAATTATTACGTTGAGATGTATATCGGTGTTTACAGCGATAACACGCAGTATTCGACCGAAGCGTACAGAATATGGAAGCACGGCGCGAAGTATCGCATAGTCAGATATGATGAGCATATGACCGCACATCAGACGATCGTGTGCGACGGCGAGGCAGTCAAGGTCACGGATATCGACAGCAATACCGGCGCCGTTTATCCGATATCAGAGCTTTTCGGATTTGAGCTTGTGTCCGGCATACCGGATTTTTCCGTGTTCCGTACCGGAAAATACAGCATAGACTCGTGTGAATACTCCGACGGCATGTACAGAATAATTTGCTCGTTCGGAGAGCTGAATACGATCGACGAAATACATATAAATGACGCGACGGGGGCCGTGATGTATTATAAGTCCTCCCTCGGAGGCGTCAGGATCATCGAATATTACGTGAATCAGTTCATGCCGGACTACGATTTTTCCGACGTGTCGTTTTCTCTTATGTCAAATTAGTATAGCCGCGACAGCCACGGCAATGGCTGTCAGACTGTTCTTTTCCCCGAAAAGGAAGATCGCCGCAACAGCTGCGATCAGTATTATATCTTCGGTGCCTATGCCGTCCAGCAGACTTGATGTGCCGCCTGCCGTCGGGACGTTGTATCTTTCGGTATCGGTGATGTCGCGGTCGGTGTGCGCTCCGTCATCAGCGCTGTTTTCGTTTATCTGTCCGTCGGATGCAAGCGCGTTTCCGTCGTATTCCGGCGGAATTGTGATCTTGTCTGTGGAGTATCCCTTTGAGTACATTATCTGCCTCCGCTTTTCAGCATTATTTCCGCCGCCTGTGCGGTTTTCAGCATTGAGCACAGCCGCGCGGCGCGTCTGCGGCGCGACTGATTCAGATACGGCATGAGCGCGCTTATCAGTGCCAGACAGTTGGCGATGTTGTTCGGTTGCGGCTTTATTTGACCTGCCGGCGATTTGTCGGTCTGGGCAGGACGTGCCGTTTGCTGTTGCCCCTGCGACATCGCGGAGGCAATTGCCGATATTTTTGCCATTGCCTGCGGATCGTTCAGCACCTGCGCGAGCTTATCCGAAAAATCGTCAGCCACCGTTACCTCCGCGCATGATCCCGACTATCTTGTCGGCCGTGTCCTGCCCGAGCGAATTCAGCATATCGGATATATCCTTTTGCGACATGGAGCACAGCATATTTCTCACGCTTTGAGCCGATATGCCGGCGCGTTCCATTGCCGATGGGTCCATACCGATACCATAGGCGATCTCTGACAGCCTTTTGTCCAGCTCGCCGTCGTCCAGATCGATAAATTTGTTCAGATCGTTTCTGTCGATATTCATATTACAGTTCCTTTCGTGCGGTCTATGATATACTATGAGCCGATATGCGCGAATGTGAGAAAGGAATGTCATGATTTTTATACCGAAAAAGAATAAATCCAATCCGATCGTCGCGTCGGTACTGCTGGCGATTGCCGTTATCGCCGCCTTTTTGTCGCGGTTGTTTTTGTATCCGACCGTCGCGCAGATCGTGGCACTTGCCGTTTTTTCTTTAGCACTGTGGACAGTCGTTCGTTTCGTGATGCCGCGATACGAGTATGAGCTGACGGATACCGAGTTGACCGTGCGCCGCATTACGGGTACGCGCTGTGAGACGCTCGGCTGTATGACGCTGACGGCAGGGATAGCGATAGTGAAAAGTCCCGCGACTGCCGAGGAAAAGGCCGCCTTTGTCAGCACGTTCGGAAAAACGGACAACAGATTCAATTTCTGCGCCAATATCCGCGCCGATCAGTACGTTTATGTAACGGAATTTGCCTCAAAAAGGATTGAGGTACTGTTGGAATGTGATGAGGCGTTTGCCGCCGAGATACGAAAGCGGATATCCGCGTGCCGGTCCTCCGGCGACGGCTTTTACCGTTTTGAATGAACTTTTTTTCTATTTGTTGCGATTTTACTTGAAATTACGTATTCGTTCATATATAATTGACATAGCTCTTTTGGCTATATATTCTAACGGAGGCAAATGATATGCTTGAAATGTTGAAAACGATACTGTCAAGACAGCTTGGTGCTGATATCGACGATATCACGGCAGATACGCGCATAGTCGATGACCTCGGCGCGGATTCGCTTGATATTGTTGAAATGGTAATGGCGATCGATGAGGAATGTGGCGTGTCGATCCCCGATGACGTCGTGCCCACACTTGAAACTGTCGGAAGCGTCGTAAACTATCTCGAAAGTCATTCGTAATGGAAAAAACGCTGTTTGATGCCGATGCCGTTGCCAGAATGACAGCCCGCATCGCCCACGAGATCGTGGAGCGAAACGACGATATAGACAATATCGTGCTCGTCGGCATTGTGCGCAGGGGCGTCACCATTGCGGAAACGATCGCCGAAAAGATCAGGGTCATCACCGGACGTAACGTCGACGTCGGTACGTTGGATATTACACTGTACCGCGACGATCTGGTCGAGCTGGAGCCTTTTCCGCGTGTGAAAAAGGTCGACATCGGTCACAATATAGGCGGCAGGACTGTCATTATCGTCGATGACGTCATATATACCGGACGCACGGCGCGTGCCGCGATAGACGCGATATTCGACGTAGGCAGACCGAAATGCATTCAGCTCGTCGTCCTCGTTGACAGAGGACACAGAGAACTGCCGATACGTCCCGATTTCGTCGGAAAGAACGTACCAACATCGCAAAAGGAAATAATCAGGGTTTGCGTGCCGGAGTTCGACGGCATCAGCGCAATATGTATCAGAACAGAAAATGAATGATCAAAATACCCCGACGGCTCGGCTGCACAATTTGAGGCAGTCCTGGCCGTCGGGGTATTGTTTTGGTGTATATGGTGGTTTATTGATCTTCTTTTTTCTTTTCGTCGGTATAGATCGTCCCAAACATTGTCTGCTCTGCGACCTTACCTTCCTCGACGTTTATCGAGGTGCAGATTTTCGTCTTTACGGGCTTGAGTATGGCGTTTACGATGATACCGAGAAGCAGACCGGTAGCTATGCTGGAGATCGAGATCGAACCGAAATTGAGCGCCACGCCGCCGATACCGGGGACGAGGATCGCCGATACGATGAACAGGTTCTTTGAGTTATCGAGGTCAACCTCTTTGAACATACGAAGACCGGATACCGCGATAAAGCCGTAAAGTGCTATGCATATACCGCCGACGATGCAGGAGGGAATAGTCTCGATCAGCACGATGAACGGATAGAAGAATGCAAGCACGATGCAGATGACGGCTGTCGTCAAGATCGTTGCGATGGATGCGTTACCTGTGATAGCTACGCAACCGATGCTTTCGCCGTATGTCGTGTTGGGGCATCCGCCGAACATGGCACCGGCCATAGAGCCGACACCGTCACCGAGCAGTGTTCTGTGGAGACCGGGCTCCTTGAGAAGGTCACGGCCGATGACAGAGCCGATATTCTTGTGGTCTGCCACGTGCTCCGCGAATACCACGAGAGCGACGGGGGCGAATGCCACGAGAAGTGAAAGAACGCCTGACGCCGTGAGCTTCATCTCAGCGGCACCGGTCAGCTCCTTGACAGCGCCGATGAATGTGATGTTGGGTACCCAATTGCTGAAATCGGAAATGGCTTTGAACGCCGAGAAATCAACGATATTGAAATAGGAGTTGCCCCCGAATGTATATCCCAGAAGGGTAACGATAACGGCTACCACGTATCCGCAACCTACGCCGATGACGAACGGGATGAGCTTCATTCCTTTTGTTCCCTTGACGGATGCGATGACAGTTGCCAAAAACGTGATTACGCCGATGGCTATGCAAACGAGGTTATAATTTTCAGCGCCGCCGGCCGTGTTCATAAGGTTGTTGACGGCTGAGGACGAAAGGCTGAGACCTATGAGCGCGACTGTCGGGCCTATGATAACGGGGGGCATAAGCTTATTGAGCCAATCCGAACCGACGATCTTGACTATGACCGCGATGCCGGCATATACCAGACCCGCAAAGAACGCACCGACGATAATACCGCAATAACACGA
>JAKSPY010000026.1 GCA_024404445.1 Clostridia bacterium | reverse complement strand
GCATCAGCGACCGCTTGATATAATAATTCTCAAGATCGGGCGTGGTCATTACGACTATGTCAACGTCCATTTTCATCATCATCGTGATGAGGCGCTTCTGACCCACGTAGTACGGCTTTATGCGATCGTTTGTCTTTGCCTTCTCAAATATCGCGTCGTCCGGATCGCCGGTAACGTAGTGGATAACGATGTTTGAACGCCGCAACAGCCCCTCTACGATAGCCTCAAAATATTTATAGAATCCGCTTCTCTCTGAGTAAATTACGAGATGCTTATTGACGATTTTGAAAAATCTCTTGTAATCCGCCTTTTCGCGGCGTGAATTCTCACGTGCGCGGGCGTCATTTTTGCCGGATTCCAACGACTCGATGTCGGCAAGCGCCTGACGGCTCTTTTCCAGCTCACCGTAATCCACGTATTTTTTCGGATTGATGACCGCATTGAGGATGTACTGCTGAACTATCGCAAACACGTTGCTGGCCACCCAATACAGCGCGACACCGGAATAAACGAAAAATCCGAGTCCGAGCGATATGCCGACGGAAAGCACCGTCATACCGTATTTGTTCAGCTTACTCTGCTCCGCCTGCAGTACGTTTATCGCATTCTGCACATAGCAGAGGATCAGCGACGCCACGCCCGCGATCACAGGCACGAACGTGTAGACGCCCCACACCTCTGACGGTATCACGTCAAGCGAAATACCCAAAAAGCCCGCGGAGAATGATTTCACCGTCGCAATAGCTGACAGCACGGCGGCATCTGCCGAAAATCCGTCCAGCCTGCCGTCAAGCACGGCACGTACTATGCCGAGCTGATCATCCTTATAATCCAGCCCCAGCTCGTCCGCAAATTGCATACAGATGTCAGTCGGTATATGCAAAACGTGCGTCAGTGGCTCCTTGATGATATATACGACGCACATCAAAAGCAGTATCTGCACCAGCAACGGCACAGACGAGGCAAACGGGCTGTATCCGACCCGCTTATATAATTTTGTTTCCTCCTCCGCTATTGTATCGCGGTCGCCGTAATACTTTGCCTTCAGAAAATTGATCTCCGGCTGGATCTGCACCATTTTGATCGAATTTTTCTGTACGCTGACAGACAGCGGCAGAATGATGAACTTCGTTGTCAGAGTGAACAGTATTATCGCCAGACCGTAATTACCGCACAGCTCCCAGCACCATTTCATAATGTAGCCGAGAGGATAGCAGATATAATACATCACAGTGCTCATATTTCCTCCGTCAGTACAGATCCCCGATATTCTCATCGGACGCTATCGTCCAATTGTCGAAATCGTTGCCCGCGCCGTTCACGGCAAAGTCGATTATGTGATTGCCCTCGGACGTGTACATGATGAAATTATGATGACGCGTCACACACTCGCCCTCCGGTATATCAAAATATCCGCGTCCGTAGTCGTTTGACGTCACGATATCGGACGACGATACGAGCGTGGCGATCAGATTGCTCTGACTTACCTGCGCTGAGGAATACTTCAGCCGTCCGCTGTCGCCCGCGCGCTTTACGAACAGTGCGGTCTGACGCGGTTGTGTGGGCACCTCGCAGTCATCGCGCGCACGCGGATGGTCGCCGGTGATTATTATCGTGGAATCGTCATAAACGCCCAGCGCCTTTAACTGCTCAATATAACTGAATACGGTATTGAAGCAGCCGCGGATCGCCGCCATGGCAGTGGTGTCCTCGCTGTAATTTCCATGTTCGTCAATATTGTACGGCTCATGGCAACCGTTCAGATGTATGAGAATATATGAGTTTTCGCTGTCGTCGGTCGTCAGCGGCATGCCGTTGAGGATCGGAAGCGTGACAGAGTCATCTACGACATACACGGGATCACTGCCGTTATAATCGACAAGCGACGTGAATGCCGACGACGAAACATTGACTGCGGATTTTGCGACTGTCGGCAGATTTCTGTACGCCGAAACAGCCAAAAGGTTTTCTACCAGCGCGGCGTAATCGTTCACCGTATATTCGCTGACGCACGAAACATTATCCACCGTGCCGTTCATGCAGGACGCGTCGCGGTATGAATAATAATCGGACGTGAACAGCTTGATCTTATATCCGTTCGCCTTAAGATCAGACAAGAACGGCGATGAGCCGTACGCCACGTCAAAATACTCATCCGGCGTCATATCAAAATTCTGATCTATCCCCGTTACCATCGACGCTATGCCGGGGTAAGTACGTGAATACGTGGAAATATTATCACCGAAATACGTAAAACCGTCCAACCGGTCAAAATATCTCGCATCCTTTTCGATTATGTCCTCATAATACGTGACGTCAAATCTGTCGAGGATGAAGATGATGATGTTTTTCCCGGACGAAACCTCACACAGTCCCTTTGTCGTCAGATATTTTCTGCCGTCCTCGACCGGAGGATCGTTCTGACGGGTATCACCCGTCGTGGCGTCCGGATCGTCGGCCTGCGTCGTAGCCTCCGTGGAGGTTGCGGACGACGAATGCGTGGTAACGGTGATTATATTTGATCCGCAGCCGACAAACTGCATACCGACGAGCACGACGAGCAGTATCATCGCCACGGTGCGTATCATTTCCTTGCTTTTCATTTTTATTGCTCCGTATATTATTGTTGCGCCGCTGATCACCCAAATGACCGTGTCGGCGACAGCCCACGCGATATCCGGCTCACCGACCGAGCCGTCACCGGCCAGCGCGTTTGCGCCGATATTCAGAAACGCCGCCTGAACGTAACCCAGCAGTGCTATCCATATGAATACGCCGAGCACCGCCGTGAACGCAGTGCCGCGCAAAACGAGCAGCACAGCCGCAATGACAGCCGAAACGCAGAGCGCTATCAGCAGTATGCGCCAAATAAAGTCAGACAGACCGAAATGGAATTCGTCCAGATTGCCTGCGTATATTTCGACTACCCCGAAAAAGAAATATGTGAAGCCGACCGCCACAGCCGCCAAAACGGCATACGGGAGCTTTTGCCTGATTTTCAGAAAAATACCGATCACCCCAAACTGTCAGATAACTTTGGTATCATATCATAGCTCGTCTGTTATTTCAAGATTACTTTGCCCTCTGTCAGTTAGTCGTTAAAACCGGGGCAATATCTCACCGAATCGCAAAATCAGCGAAAAAACTTACGCGGTCATCCTGCGTGAGTTTTTGAGATTCAGCGTTTTACCCTTGCGTTGCCGCCCCAGATGCTCCATACCTGTTCTTCATCGGAAGGCTGAGCGTAGTCTGTAAGGAACGTGGTGGCAAGTGCGCCCGTCGCCCAGGCGAACTGTATCCACTTTTCGCTCTCCCATCCCTTCAAAACCGAGTACAGAAGTCCGCCGACGAAGCCGTCGCCGCCGCCGATACGGTCGAGAACATGGATCTCACGGGGCTGTACTACCTGCCATTCATCGCCTGCCAGCATTATTGCGCCCCACAGGTGAGTGTTGGCGTTGACAACCTGACGGAGCGTCGTGGCAAACACGGACGCATTCGGGAACTGCTGCTTTACAGCGGCGATCATACCCTTGAAGCCGTCGATCTTGGCGGCGATATCCTTGCCTCCCGCCTCCGGTCCCTTTACACCGAGACAAAGCTGGAAATCCTCCTCGTTTCCGACGAGAATATCGGAAACCGACGCGATCTCCGTGAATATGGCACGAAGCTCATCCTCTCTGCCCTTCCAGAACGACGCGCGGTAATTGAGGTCAAACGAGATCAACGTGCCGTATTTCTTTGCGGCGCGTGCCAGCTCAAGGCAGAAGCGGCTCGTTTCCGGCGAAAGTGCGCCGATAAGCCCCGAAAGGTGTAATATGCCTACGCCATCCTTACCGAAAAGACGCTCCAGATCGAAATCCGCGATATTCAGCGTTCTGCCGACCTCACCGGCACGGTCGTTCAACACGCGGGGTCCGCGTGAGCCGTAACCGCTGTCGGCGATATTGAACTGATGTCTGTACCCCCACGGGCCGCCCTGCTCGACCTCTTTGCCCTCAAACGTCATCCCGCGTGAACGAAGATTCTGTTTGATGAACGCGGCGATCGGGCTATCCTTTACGAACGTGGTCAGAACGTGTGTGGGCAAGCCGAGATATGACGAGATGCTGGCAACATTCGTCTCCGCGCTGGTCGCCTGCATAAAGAAAGTATCCGACGCGGCGACGGGCTGTGAATTTGCGGGTGTGATCCTGACACCCATGCTCGTCGGTACGACGAGTGCGTATTTGCAATTCTCTTTAACCTTTAACATAACAATCTCCTATCATACAGTATACTGTGTGGCGGCAGTATCTCCGCCCTTGCCTGTCCAATTGGTGTGGAAGAATTCACCGCGCGGCGCGTCGACTCTCTCATACGTATGTGCGCCGAAATAGTCGCGCTGTGCCTGCAAAAGGTTTGCGGGGAGGCGAGCCGTGCGATAACCGTCGAAATAGCCGAGTGCCGTAGACATTGCGGGCACCGGGATGCCGTTGAGCATCGCCGTCGCGCAAACGCGGCGCCAACCGGCCTGTGCCTTTTCTATAACTTCCTTGAAATACGGATCGAGAAGCAGATTGGTAAGTGCGGGATTTGCGTCAAACGCGTCCTTGATCTTTCCGAGGAAGACACTGCGGATGATGCAACCGCCGCGCCACATGAGCGCGATGCCGCCGTAATTCAGATTCCAACCGTACGTCTTTGCCGCCGAACGCATCAGCGTATAGCCCTGAGCGTACGAAACGATCTTCGATGCGAAAAGCGCGTCCTTGATATCGTTTATGAACTGCGCGCGGTCGCCCTTGAACTCTGCCGTCGGGCCCGTGAGTATGCCGGAGGCGGCGACTCTTTCCTCTTTCATTCCCGAAAGGCAACGTGAGAAGACTGCCTCACCGATAAGCGTAAGCGGAACGCCCTCGTCAAGTGCGGCGATGCCCGTCCACTTTCCCGTGCCCTTCTGACCTGCCGTATCGAGTATCTTATCGACGAGCGGTGCGCCGTCGGTGTCCTTGTGCGCGAGTATCTCGGTCGTGATGTCGATCAGATATGAGTCAAGCTCACCCTTATTCCACTCTGCGAATACGTCGTGCATTTCGTCAGCCGACATACCCAGCACGTCCTTCATCAGCTGATAAGCCTCGCAAATGAGCTGCATATCGCCGTACTCTATGCCGTTGTGCACCATCTTTACGAAATGGCCCGCTCCGTTTTCGCCGACCCAATCACAGCAGGGGGAGCCATCCTCGACCTTAGCGCATATAGCCTGCAATATCGGCTTTACGCTCGGCCATGCGGCAGGTGAACCGCCGGGCATAAGGCTGGGACCGTTCAGTGCGCCCTCCTCGCCGCCGGAAACGCCGGTGCCGATATAAAGCTTACCCTTGCTCTCAACATAAGCCGTGCGGCGTGCCGTATCCGGGAAATGTGAGTTGCCGCCGTCGATGATGATATCTCCGTCATCAAGCAACGGCAGCAGGCGCTCTATCATTTCATCGACAGCCGATCCTGCCTTGATCATCATCATGACCTTGCGCGGCTTTGCAAGACTGTCGACAAGCTCCTCCAGCGAGTACGTGCCGACGATATTCTTGCCCTTTGCTCTGCCGTTGACAAAGTTCGTGACCTTTTCGGTCGTGCGGTTGAATACCGATACCGTGAAGCCCTTGCTCTCCATATTGATGACGAGATTCTCGCCCATGACGGCAAGGCCTATCAATCCGATGTCTGATTTTTTCATTGCTTTTACCTCTTTTTATGTAAATTTATTTTTTATCGACCGTCCACAATCCGAGCGCAGGATTGGAAATATAGAATATCTCCTCCCCGTTTACCGTGTTATAACCGTCGTGAAGCGCGGTGACGTCATATTTTTTTGCCGCCTCATCGTACGGGAGATACCCGAAGCAAGCGCCCTCGACCTCCGAACGCGTCAGCTCACGTGTGCAGTACGTGATATGGAATCTGCCGTCCGATGAGCCGTGGATAAGATGCGCCGCAACGGAAAGGTTGTCGTTTATATCCTGCTCCGTTTTGACTAACTCCAGCACGCGGTCGCGTCCGCAATAGCCGTACTTTCTGATGAGCTTATCGTTCTCGTCGTCCTCACCGAAGCGTGCAACGGCCGGGGCGAGTATCGTCAGCTCGCCGCCGTCGGCGATAGCCATACGCGTACGGTAGATCGCCTTATTGCCCAGCCATGTGCTTTTGAATTCGCGCGGGTCAAGATAGACTACCGCGTGCTTTATCGGGCGGTCAAGATGGATCATGTTTTTCTGCCCGGCCAATGCGACCGCGCTTTCAAACGCATCGCGACCCTCCGATATGAATACGCCGTGGAACACCGTTTCGTCGCCGACGTTCGTCGTGACCGTCTGCACGAACATCAGCGGCAATCCCGTCAGAAAATGCTCGTGCGCGTAGTCGAATACGCGGCGCACCGGCGTTTTGTCCCTGCCCATCATGCGTTCCATGCCGTAAAAAGCGCCCAGCATATGAGAGGAATTTATCATACTGCTGCCGCCGCAACCGACAAAAATGTTTTTTGAGTAGTTAGCCATGCCGACGACCTCGTGCGGCACAACCTGTCCTATCGAAATAATGAGGTCATAGCTCTTATCGAGCAATATGCGGTTGACCTCAACGTCTATGCTTTTCGACACGAGCCCCTCGGATACATCGCTGACGAATTCCGCGGGCACCTCGCCGATCTTCACCACGTCGCGGCGCCAATTATGGACTATCATTTTCTCAAACGGGACATCCTCACCGAAAAACGCCTTCCACTCCGCCTCGGTCATCGGCACGTGCGTGCCGAGCGCAGGCATGATGTCGATCTGTGCGGTATCCTTGAGCAGACCGTAGTACATGGCTGTCAGCTTACCCGCGCCGGAATACATCCGCGTATAGTCGGGCGGCAGTATCAGCACCTTTTTGGGCGATCTGCCTTTCAGCGAATCGGTGACGAGCGTCAAAAGCTCGCCGTCCGTTATTTTTTTACCGGTATTTATGCCGATCATTTTCAGCTACCACTTCTTTCGTATTCTCAATTTTTCACCATTATACATAATACTCCGATTATCCGCGGTTGTCAATGATTTAGCATCAATAATCTCGGCGCCGGCGCAGATTTTATTATCACGTGATCACGCGGGCAAGCCGGAGGAATGATCGGGGACGGCGTTATGAAATCACGCCGGCGCGTGACGTCCGCACATTTTATCGGGTTTTTTGTTATTTTACCGTTTTTTGCTTGACAACCGGGGGCGTGCGTGATAAAATCACCGCAGATGAGAGGATAATGTCATACACTTATCCATATCTATTAAAGGAGTCACAATTATGAAAAAATCAAAAACGATTGAAAGCATCATTCTTTCCGTGCTGTTGGTTGCAAGTGTTTTTGCCAACGTCATCGTACTGACATATTCGTATGATGTTGCGTTCCCGTACGTCATGGCGTGTGTCGGCATCCTGGCTGCTGTATCTGCGGAGTATTACGCCCTCGCCGGATATTCCAAGCACGCCGCACCCGCATACAAGGCCTATATGATCATTACAGCACTGTATTTCCAGGGTCTGACCGTGGACAGCGCCATCAACCCCTCTGCATATTTCAATAACCCGAGTAAGCCCATTATCTGTGCTGTAGTCGCATCCAACTGCCTGATATTCGGTTTGATGCTTTTGCTCGCATTTGCAAAGGACCTCGGAAAAGTCAGAACAAATTTCATCGGCATACTCTGCATGGTTCTCACCCTCGCGACAATTTGCGCTATGTTCTTCGCGAATATCGAGGTAGCAAACGAGATCAAGTTTATGTCATACACCAGATTAGCAACCAGAGCATTGCTCGTCATCATCGCACACGTTATGGTTCAATTCAAATATATCGATAAAGCCGAGCGCGGCGCAAAGTAATCCACCCGTAAGCCGGTCGCAATTCACGCACCGTTATCCGCATATAAGCTGAATGACTCGTCTTTTGATGCAGGCGATCCACATTCCTCATATTATCCCATCGGTTGCGTCGCATTTTTCACTCGCCGCACCCGGCGATGACCGCCGGAAACGACACAATGAATCAAATTTCCGATATCATAAGGAGAAATTACAATGAGCAAAACAAAAAGCGTGACAAAAACAGTCATGAACATCATTTTGCCGATACTGCTGGCCATAGGTCTGGCGGGAAATATTTTTGTGTTGGTACAATCATACGGATTGGTATTTTCCAGAATTCTGGCCTGCGTCGCCATTCTGGCAATTTTGTCGGCAGTATACTACTGCGTCAAAGGGTATAAGAAATCCTCCGCACCGGCATACAAGGCCTACATGATTTTATCCGCCCTGTTTTTTCAGGGCCTGACTGTCGATATAGCTATCGACCTTGACAGTTATTACAACGTGGAAAAGTACGTGCTCATCATACTGATCGCCGCAAACTGTCTGATCTTCGGACTGTTGCTTTTACTCGGATTCGCAAAGGACCTCGGAAAAGCGAGGACCAATTTCATCGGAATCCTGTCGCTTTTTTTCTCTGTAGGATGCATCATCAATATGCTCATCGCCTCGCCCGATATCGGCAATGATAACATGATATTGCTGTACAGCAGATTGATCAGCAGGATCTCACTCGTGGCAGTGGCTTATTTCATGACACAGCTCAAATATATCGATAAAGCCGAGCGCGGCGCAAAATGACGTTCCCCGGCGCGTTCACAAAGTCTGTGTGAATCATTTCCGGCGGTGTTTTTTCGGCGATATTCCGAAAAAAGCAAATAATTAGTCAATTTTGTACACTTACAGCGAATATTTATTCATTTTTTTGTAAAAACCACTATTGACTTTTCGCACAAAAAGGACTATTATATTCGTATATTCAATTTCGGAGGCGCACAATGGCTCAGTTTACCGATACATTCGGATCTGTTGCAACGGTCGATACCGCTGCCGTTGCTATGCGCGCCGATTCCATGATCGCGATTATTGCGGACACAGCTCTTGCTGTGTCCGTTTTTGTTCTCGCACTAATCATTCGACTCGGTAATTCTGTTTTCATACGAAAATTGCAAAGGGTCTGATCCGTTATATTTAACGGCTTTGCGATTTTCGCAAAGCCGTTTTTTAATAAAAATTAATGAAAGGTTTCAGGTATCAACAATGAAAAGGATCATCACAGTATTCGTCGCCATCGCATTACTCGTCGTGTGCTTCGCGTCGTGCGGAAACACAGGCAAAACCAACTATGCCGCAAACAACACGGAGTTTTACATAGGATGCTCCGGCCCCCTGACAGGCGATGCCAGCGTTTACGGTCAAGCAGTCAAAAACAGCGCACAGATGGCTGTCGATGAGATCAACGCCGCGGGCGGTCTGAACGGCGTAATGTTCAAATTCGTAATGACTGACGACGTACATAAGGCGGAAAACGTCAGCACCAACTATACAACGATGTTCGAATCGGGAATGCAGATCGCACTCGGCTGTGTTACGACCAACCCCTGCCTTGAATTCAAGACGCTGTCACACGAGGACAATCTGTTCTTCATCACTCCGTCAGCATCGTCAGATTCGATAGTCGAATACGATAACGCATATCAGATGTGCTTCGCGGACGGCAACCAGGGTAAGGTCGCCGCAGAATACGTCAACGGCATCTTTGCCGGCAAGACGATCGGTATGCTTTACAGATCGGACGACGCGTATTCGACCGGCATACGTGAGCAGTTCCTTGCCAACCTTGATAAATCCATCACGGTCGTTGAGGCCGGCTTCTCCGGTGGCGTTGTCGCATCGTTCTCTTCACAGATCAATACCCTGAAGCCGTACGATTTCATCTTCATGCCGATCTACTATGCGCCTGCCGCACAGTTTATGACAGAGGCAAAGAACGACGTTTCTCCGAAGGCGACATATTACGGCTGTGACGGCCTTGACGGTATTGACACAAGCATCGAGGGCTTTGATATTTCCACAATACCGCAGGAGGTCTCGTTCCTTTCTCACTTCAATTCCAAGGCGACCGAGGGTGCCTCCGCCGAATTCATCGGTAAGTATGTCGCAAAATACGGTGCCGAAACGCTCAATCAGTTCGGCGCGTCGGCATACGATTGCATTTACTCTATATTCGAGGCACTGAAGAATTGCGACGTTGACGTAACGTCATCACCGTCGGAAATCTGTGAGGCGCTCAAGGCCGTATTCCAGAGCGCGGACTTCTCATTCGATGGTGTTACGGGTACGGGCATCACCTGGACAAAAGATGGCTTCGTCAACAAGAGCGCAGTCAAGTACATAGTCAAAGAAGCCGACTGATCAAGCGGCACATTTCTCTCATCGGGAGCCTCCCGATGAGAGAAAAATCATATTAAAGGACATCAAATGAAAATCATCGAAATCATTATCAGCGGACTGAACATAGGCGTTATATATGCGATGATCGCGCTCGGTTATACGATGGTGTACGGCATCGCAAAGCTTTTGAATTTTGCGCACGGCGATATCATCATGGTAGGCGGCTATGCCATATGCGTATTTTGCGCCATGAGCGGCTCACGCACGTTTTTCTTCGTTTCCATCGTCGCCGCCGTGATAATATGCACGGTGTTGGGCATAGTGGTGGAAAGGGTGGCGTACAGACCCCTGCGCGGAGCGACCCCGATAGCGGTGCTGATCACCGCGATCGGTATAAGTTACCTGCTGCAAAGTCTGGCACAGATTATTTTCGGCTCGGCACAAAGATACGTTACCGTGCCCGATCTCGGCAAAATAATGATCGGATCACTCGGCATCAAATGGTCGACGATCATCACGCTGGCGGCATCTGTCATAGTGATGGTCTCACTCAGCCTTTTTGTCAAGTACAGTAGGATAGGACGCGCTATGATCGCCGTTTCGGAGGACAGAGGCGCGTCACAGCTCATGGGTATAAACGTAAATATCATCATCACGATCACGTTTGCGATAGGCTCGGCGCTTGCGGCGCTGGCAGGCCTTTTCTATCTTTTGCAGTCGCCTTATATCACCAATACGTTCGGCGCGATGCCGGGCATAAAGGCGTTCACCGCCGCCGTTATCGGCGGTATCGGCTCGATCCCCGGCGCCATGATAGGAAGTTTGGTGCTTGGGCTGATCGAAAGCATCTGCGATACGATCGTGCCGATCGCGCCGTATAAGGACGCCATAGAATTCTCAATACTGATCATCATCCTCCTGGTCAAGCCTACGGGATTGCTCGGTAAGGTAAGGAGGGAAAAGGTATAATGGCAAGCATATTCGACCGTATGAAAAAGGTCAGATGGGATCATTATATAGACTATATTCTGATCGCGGTATTCGCGCTGGTTCTGACCGTACTGTCAATGACGGGCAATCTGAAAAACTCGTCAGCGATAATAGTGGAAAAGATAGCAATAAGCATGATACTCGCCGTTTCGTTAAGCCTCGTCGTAGGCTTCCTCGGTGAGCTTTCCCTCGGCCATGCGGGTTTCATGTGCGTGGGCGCGTACATAGGCGGTAAGCTGTCGATCGCGCTTGTCGCCGCCATGGGAAACACGGTGTTTGCCGTCATCATATCCATGCTGGTCGGCGGTCTGTGCGCCGCGGCGTGCGGTTTCCTTGTCGGTCTGCCCGCCCTCAGGTTAAAGGGCGACTACCTGGCGATCGTCACGCTGGCATTCGGCGAGATAGTCAAGGTCATATTCCAGCAATCGGCGACGTTCGGCGGCAACCTCGGATTGGGTACACCTCGATATGACAAACGCTCATTCTTCATAATCGAGCTCATCACCGTCATTATAACGCTGGCAGCCGTGCAGAATCTGATAAGGTCAAAGCACGGCAGGGCGATAACCGCGATACGCGATAACGAGATCGCCGCAAAGGCGACCGGAATAAACGTCACCGGATATAAGCTGGCGGCATTTATGATCTCCTCATTCTTCGCCGGAGTGGCGGGTGTGCTTTTCAGCTTTTCAAATTCCACGATACAGGCGACAAAATTCGGCTATAACTACTCCATTGAGATACTCGTCATCATTGTTTTGGGCGGCATGGGCTCACTGCGTGGCTCGCTGATCTCTGCGGCACTGATCACCCTGCTGAATGAAAAACTGCGCACGATACTGACAGGCGACCTTGCCGTGATGAAGGACCTCGTGTATGCGGTCGTACTCATAGCGGTAGTCATATATAACAACGCACCGGCGCTGAAGAGCTTCCGCGACAAGTACAACCTGCGGAGAGTATTCGATAAAATCAGAAATCCGAAACAGGATCACGCATTCGTGCGCGACGACGATGCGGCGTGGGACAGAGTGCCGACAAAGATCAAAATGGACGAATTGCTTTCCGTCGATATTGTCCCCGGCAACGAATTCACGCCGGATAAGCCGTCAAAAGGAGGTCAATGATGTCGGAATATGTACTGCAAACGAACAATCTCGGTATCTCCTTCGGCGGATTAAAGGCGGTGCAAAACGTCAATCTGGCAATAAAAGAACATCAGATATACGGCCTCATCGGTCCGAACGGTGCCGGCAAAACGACGATATTCAACCTTTTGACCGGAGTGTATATGCCCACGTACGGCGATTTTTCGCTGTGCGGTGAATCATTGGTCGGCCTCAGTCAGGAAAAGATCAATCATCACGGTATAGCCCGTACGTTTCAGAACATACGCCTGTTCAACAATATGACGGTCGTCAGAAACGTCATGGTCGGCCTTGCACACCAGCCGGAATACAAGTGCGACCTGTTATCCAGCATCCTGCATCTGCCGCGCCACAGAAAAACCGAATACGCCATGCGCGAAAGGGCAAAAGAAATATTAAAAATATTCGACCTTTACGATGAGCGTAACGCCATAGCGTGCAATCTGCCATACGGCAAACAGCGAAAGTTGGAGATAGCACGGGCACTGGCGACAAAGCCGAAGCTGATCCTGCTGGATGAGCCGGCGGCGGGCATGAATCCGAACGAAACAGCCGAGCTTATGGACACCATACGCTTTATCCGCGACAGTTTTAACGTCACGGTACTGCTGATCGAGCACGATATGAAGTTCGTTTCCGGCCTGTGCGATGAGCTGACCGTGCTGAATTTCGGCACAGTTCTGGCTCAGGGCAAAACGGATGAGGTGCTGAAAAACCCCGAAGTCATCAAGGCATACATAGGAGGCTGACACCATGGCATTATTGAAAGTAACCGATCTGCACGTTTACTACGGTGTCATACACGCAATAAAAGGCATTTCGTTTGAGGTCAATGAAGGTGAGATCGTCACGCTCATCGGCGCGAACGGCGCCGGTAAAACGACAACAATGCAGTCCGTCATCGGGCTGATCCACCCGACAAGCGGCACAGTCGAATACGATGGCAAAACGATAACGAATATGCCTCCGCATAAAATAGTCAGAATGGGTATGACACAGGTGCCGGAGAGAAGACGAATCTTTTCCGAGCTGACAGTCGCCGAAAACCTGCTGATGGGCGCATATACCGAAAAGGATAAAGCCAAGATCAAAAACAGCATGGATGAAATATTTGAGCTGTTTCCGAGGCTTCTTGAAAGGAAAAATCAGATCGCCGGTACGCTTTCCGGCGGCGAACAGCAGATGCTGGCCATGGGCCGCGCAATGATGACGCATCCGCGCCTTTTGATGCTGGATGAGCCGTCGATGGGGCTGTCGCCTCTGCTCGTCGATCAGGTCTTTTCGATGATAAAGAAATTTCACGAAAACGGAACGACGATCCTGCTCGTAGAGCAGAACGCAAACAAATCGCTGGCGATATCCGACCGCGCGTACGTTCTGGAAACGGGCAGAATAATCATGTCGGGTACGGGTGCCGAGCTGACAGAAAGCGACGACATAAAGCGCGCGTATCTCGGTGGATGATATATCAGGCCGTATATAAATACCGCAAGCCTTTTTGGGGGCCTGCGGTATTTTTTCGTATTGACCATAAAATCAAATGACAAAAAATGATCCCCATAGCGCGTTATGTGCTATGGGGACGGATATACGGCAGGATCAGAAATTGAATCTGGTCTTTCGCGATTTTTTCTTCTTCTTGGATTTTGCCGACAGCATAATGTATGCCAGCGCGCCGCCTGTGGCAAGTACCACGACGACAACGGTAACGATGGCTATCAGCATTCCGGTCGACAGCGGTTGACCCGGATCGATCTGACCCGTTGACGACGTTCCCGTCGGAACGACGATCGAGCCATCCCCCTCAACGATGACGTAAGTTGAGAAATGCTCAGCGGTGAACGTGGCCATGCCCGTCGCCGCGTCGTACGTTGCGGGGACCTCTGTTTTCGTTCCCATGGCATCGACATAATACACCTTGACGGTCTTTCCGGCGTCACGCATCTCATACGGTACCGATACGGTGGCGTGGCCGGATCCGAGTGATACGCCGCCCGACGATATCTCAATGGGGCAACAATTCGTCAGATCAAAGCCGGCGAGTGCGATCGCGCCGCTTGCCTGTGCAAACTCGGTGATACGATTATACGTTACGGTCGTCTGTTTTCCGTTCAGTGCCTCTATGGCCGCGGAATCAAGCTCTATTGTCACGCCGTCGGAATACGTTATCTTCAGCGAATAATAGCTGAACGCGTATGCCTTGGTTATAGCATCGGAAATATTCACCGACGAATCGTATGATCCGACCAGATACGTATACGTGCCGTTGGGATTGATATGCAACGTGCGCGAGATCGTCTGCCGATCCAATTCACCGTTGCAGACGGTGCAACGCTTTACCCTAATGCCGTCTGTCGTATCGGTCGCCTCGATCAGCACTATCCAATCGCCGACGGTGTGCGGTGCAAGCTCCGTTGCGTATTCAGTCGAAATGACTGCGCCGCATCTGGTACAGCTTACCGTTGTTATACCGAACTGCGTACACGTCGACGGAACAACGATCGGCGTACCCGCGGAATGTCCAAGCGCCGCTATGGGCTCTGCGTGGATTATCTCATGACATACCGAACAAAGTATATTGCGGCTGCCGGCTGTCGTACACGTAGGCTCTCTGACTGTGACAGTCTGCGTTTCAGTCGAATGTCCGGTGGCCGGGATCGTTTCATAAACGTAATCGCCGCACTCCGGGCACAGGTATGCCATGATTCCCGTCCTCGTGCATGAGGGAACGGTATCGTATTCGGGGGTGCGCACCTTATTTGCGTGCTTACAGTTCGTCAGCTTCGGCACTGTCACCGTTTCCTCAAATCCGCACAGCTCACATTTGTGCTTATATGATCCGGCGTTTGTGTACGTGGCCTCGACCACATCCGTTTGCGCGCCCCACTTGTGCTCGCAGGCGGTTTTTGTATCGACCATCGACGGCATGGTCGATGAGCCGTTGACCTTTGCGTAGACCGTGTATGCTCTGTTGGGCGACAGACCGCTGAACGTGAGCGAAAGCCCGGTCGAACTCTTTGAATCGGATTTTACAGTGTATGTATATGAGCCGACAGTGCCGAACGTCTGCTGCATAATAGTACCTGTCCAATTGACACCGTCAAGGCTGTAAAGATTTTTGACGTCGTATGCGATGGTGATCGTCGACGTCGTGGTGCCGATGATCTCAGTCGCCCTTGCTGACTCACCCGTGATCGCCTTGACCGTTACTATTTCGCTGGCAACGGTGTCGTTGTCATCGACGTAAACGAATATCGTGTATTCCGTATTCGGCAGAAGTCCGCTGAAAATGACGTCCTGCCCCTCATGCGTGACGGTATAGCTTTGATTGCCCTCGTTGACAGTGGAGCCGGATACCGACGCCTTAACGAAATTGTTTGCCGATGACGTTGAGGATATACTGTAGCGGAATATCTCCGCGTATTTTACCGCAATGTGCGTATTGCCCGTCTGCTCGGCGTTGATCGTGATCTCCGGCGAGATCGCGCGCGCCGAATACGCGGTATACGTATTCTGACCGTCCTCGTGCATCACGTGAACGTAATATCTGGTGCCGGGCATGACAGACGCCGAGGTACCGCCTCCGGTAAGCCCCGAGAATGTGACCGTTTCTGACGAATAATCCAGCCTGTACGCCACGCTCACGCTTCTGCCGTCCGATCCGACGGGCACAACGATATAGCCGTTCTGCGCGGTTTTACCGTTCTGCTCTATCGTGATCTTTCTGTAATCCGCCGATGTAAGCGTCGCGCTGAGAGATATGGTCATATAATACGTGCCGCCGCCGTTCATATATCTGCCGATATCCACGACGATCGTCGACGCGTCCGAGGATTTGATCGTCGGCTTACCGATATCGGTATAAACGGCAAGAGGCGAACTGACGATGTTCACATTTTTCTGTTTGCGATAGAAGTAGTACGTCGTTATTTCATCAAGATTGCTGAACAGAATGACACCGGTGGAAGAGTCGGCAGACACCATATAGGTGGTGGGGCTGAGCCTTGATGCAACAGTTCCGGCGGACTCCGCCCATATTACCGACGAGCCGTATGGGTCTGTCGATATACCGTATATGTATTCGCCGGAATACTCCAGCTTGACGCTTGACGAGGTTTTGCTCTTCAATACCGGCTCCGACGGTGCCGCGCCGCTGACCGACGACACGATCCTATGCGCCGACGGATCGTCTATGACGTTTATGAAACGGCCCAGGCTGTCCACCCCGGTAATGTTGGTTATGCCGAACGTGGAGTTGCCCGTCAGCGTCGACGTGAACGGAAGCTTCACAAGGTCTACGACGCTCGACAGAGGGGTACTCGTTTCACTGTAATACTCTATCGTAACACTGCCGGCATTCGGCGTGATCTTATAATTCCCTTCCTTCAAGCACGACGAAACGGGTATGGCGGTCTCGTTTGCATTAAATAAGAATTTTGTCGGATCGTACGTGACCGTAAAAACGAAAGCCTTGATGCCGTTGGAGGGGTTTGACGGCGTCAGCTTGACCGTGATATACGTCTGCGAGCCGAAAATCACGTCAGAGCTTCCCGTAAGGGTCGGCAAAAACATATCAGGCGATACCGACTGCGGCCAATTGCCGTTATACATATCAAGTGCCGCGCGGTCCACGGCGTTCACGACGCCGTCGCCGTTGATATCGGCCGCTCTTCTCTGATAAATATCAAGCGTACCATTTGACGCCGTATAGTCGAGCGAATTTACCTGACCGTCGCGGTTTACGTCACCCTTGAATACGATCACGGCGGAATCGCAGACCTCACCGTCGTCTATGAGGCAGATATACTGTCCCGTCGCCGCATTTGACGTAGCGGCGGCGGTGGTTGCCGTACTGTCGGCATAAATGCCGATCGTGCCCGTGCCGGTGCTTGACTCAAATGAATTTGCAATAACCAGACCGGAGTTCGCCGTGGTCATATAGAGTACACCGTCGGTAATGACGAAATTTCCGCCGTCCTTTGCCTTGAGCTTCGGAGTCTGGACTACGCCCGTGCATTTGACGTCAGCGGCCCAGGGATTGAGGACGTTGCTGACTGTCACACCGGCCCACTGCGCCGATGTACCCGCGTATGTAACGGACACCGATGTGTTGCCGTAGAACAGACCCGAACCGACCGAAACAACGGTCACGGGGATAGTGAAGCTCGTAACATATGTAAAATCCTGAAATACGTAACTGCCGAGCTTTGTAACGCCCTCAGGCAATACGATACTTGTGGTGGCGTCCTTTACCGCGTCCCACGCCGGGGCAGTCTGCGTATAGTCTATTTCGAGCAGCGACTTATCGGTGATGGTAAGGGTGCCTCTGGAAAACGCATAACCCTCATCAGCCGCCGATACGAACATCATCGACATCGGCATCACCATAGCAAGCGTTATGACTATTGCAACCAGCCTCGTTAATTTTTTCATTTTTTCCTCCGAACAAATCATCCGTATATGTTAATGCGCAGACGTCCGACCGCCCGCATATCAGAATGCGTTAGTTATATTTCGCCATGTTAAGCATATATAGCGATTATACTACGAAAAATGGCGAAAATCAAGTGTCAATTATATACATTTGTATTTTTTTATCAAAAAATAAAAATCGTC